>JAYUBY010000456.1:0-9024 GCA_043740635.1 Alphaproteobacteria bacterium | reverse complement strand
AGCCCGTTGGGACGAAGCTGGGACCTTAAAATTCAGACTGTGCGGTGGAAATGCGTAACCCCACTGGTCGCAGGCTACGCTTTGCTGACGGATTTTGCTGACTCGGCCCACCGAAAACCCCGTTAGACGAGATGCGCCATCAAGCCGAAGTTCTAAATGCGCCCGGAGCCTCCATTGGCTTAGAATCCTGCCCCCGTAATCAGATCGCACGAAAACTCGGGGCATAGATATGCTTGGAATGGCCAAATCCAGGATATTCAAGCAAAGACAACTCCAAATCCCGCCTGATGCGCAAAATTCATCTAAGAAATTTTGATAATCTGGATTACGGGAGCGGGCTGCTAGGTCCAGAAGTCAGACCTTGGGTCCGATGGTGTGTCCAAACTTCCAAAGCGACTTGTGCCGACAGTTTCCGGATGTCACCCAAGGCCTTTCGATAATCGCGCCCGAGGCGCGGGGGCCGGCATTCCGTGGCCGGGGTTCAGGGACGAGCTGTCGTTACCATGGCGAACTGGAAGTGGCCTCTGATCGCGCTCAGTTTAGTTGCCGGACTTGGGGCCCTGGCCGGCGCTTACGCGTTCATTGATATGCGCTCGCGGGCGATGCTGGGCGAGCTTCACGCAAAGCCGCCTAGCGCCGTGAGCGCCGGTACCACTGAGGAAGCAATCGCCCGGGGCGCTGAACTTACCGTGGTCACAGCCTGTATCGTTTGCCACGGCGCAGATCTAACCGGACGCATGCTGAGCGTGTCGGGCTCGGCTATCTACGCGCCCAATCTCTCAGTCCTGACCAAGCGCCTGTCCGACGGGGATCTCGACCGCGCGATCCGCCGAGGCTTGAGGCCTGACAGCACAAGCGAACTGGCGATGCCGTCTCAGGCCTACGCCAATCTCACCGATGACGAGGTCGCCTCGATCATCGGCTATCTGCGTAGCCTGCGGCCTCGGGGGTCGGTGGAAAAGCCGCCTCAGCTTGGACTGCTGCTGCGCGCGAACCTGTTGGCTGGAATCTTCAAGACCGAGGTCAAAAGCTTGGCCAACGCGATGCCACCCATTGACGCTGGCCGGCGCTTCGAGACCGGCCGGCACCTGGCATCGATCGCCTGCGGACAATGCCATGGGACCGACCTTGGTGGCGGCCGTGGCGTCCCGGGGCCCGATCTGACCGTCCGCGGCTACTACGATCGCGGCCAATTCCATACCTTGATGCGTACCGGCGTAGCGTTAGACGACGGCGACATGGAGCTGATGTCGCGCACCGCCCGCATGAGCTTCAGCCATTTCAGCGACAGCGAGATCAACGCTGTCTTCGACTACCTGGACGCCCGCGACCTGACCCTAAGCGCCGAAGAGAACCACCGTTAGCCGGACGACGGCGTCTGCGACTTTCGTTGCGGCGGCCGGCGACGCGCGGGCCGTTGGGGCCCTCTCCGGCAGGCTGCTCGGTTCCAATTACAGACATTCAGACGTGCGCCGAGAACATACCCTGGGTTCCGCCTGCCGATGTCGGCGATTAGGTCAGCAACGGGGCCATGCCGGGCTCGGCCTTGGCCATCGCTCTCTTGTAGGCGGAGCGTTGGCCGATGCGCTGGAGATAGGCCCGAAGGTTCGGATAACCGTCGATTGATATGCCGCGAAACGCCCGACTGGTGGTCAGGCAGTAGACCATCATGATGTCGGCGATGGTCAGGTTCGCGCCTCCGAAGAACGGCGCCGCGCCCAGCCGCGCCTCGACCATCGCCCAACCGCGCCGGCTGCGATCGTCGATGAAGACCGAGGTTGGGTTGCCCTCGCCGCCGCCGGCCAGCACCAGCTGCATCATCAGCGTGGTCATGAAGGTGCCGTTGGACCAGTGGAGCCAGAACAGGTGGTCCGCGAAATCGGGGGCGTCGCGCCCAGGTGTGAGGCGCCCTTCGCCATAGCGCGCGCAGATGTAGTCGCAGATCGCACCGCTCTCGCCCAGCACCAGGTCGCCATCCGTGATCACGGGCGCGATGCCCATCGGATGCAGAGCCTTGTACTCGTCCGGCGCGAGGCGGTTGTCCGTGCGCCTCTCATAGCGCTTAAAGGCGTAGTCCAGCCCCAGCTCTTCACAAAGCCAGACGATGCGCTCGGATTGGGAAATCCCCAGGTGATGAATCGTTAACATGTGCGCGCGCCCTCATGAGTTAGAGCACGCAGGCTAGATCATCGCCGCCAGCGCCGATACTTCTGGGTTCAGCGTGCTAAGTAACCGCGCCTTCTCGCTAAAAACGATGTCGCGCCAAGAACGGGCTCCAATCCGCTCCAGGAACCAGACGATCGGAGGCGTGCGCCGCCGCACTCATGGCGTCACGAACCTTCTTGTAATAACAGTGGATCCAGAGCCCACTAGGTTGGGCCCATTCTGAGAGACACTGATGGCGTTGTTGGTGTTAAGCGTGGTCGGCAGCGACCGCCCTGGGCTCACCAAGGCGCTCGCGGGCGCAGTCCTCTCGGCTGGAGGCAATTGGCTAGAGAGCCATCTTAGTCGGCTTGGCGGCCTGTACGTCGGATCTGTGCTGGTCGAGCTTGAGTCGGACAGCGTTGATCGGTTGCGTTCGGCCGTTTGCGCGGTGGACGCACACGGTCTTGAGGTACGGATTGCCCCCGCTACCGAAGGGACCGATGCGGCGGGCGAAGCGCTTCATTTCGGCCTGATCGGCCAGGATCAGCCAGGAATCGTGAATCAGATTACCGCAATCTTGAGCGGCCTAAACTCAAATATAGAGACGTTCACGACTTGGATCAGCGCCGAGCCCCACTCCGGCATGGCGCTGTTCCACATGGAGGCGCGCGTTCGGCTTCCGCCCAAACTGCAGGCGGGCAGAGTTCAGGCGGCGTTGGAGGAAATCTCGGCCGAGATCATGGTCGACATTTCGCTCAGTACGGCGCAGTAGCGCCATCACCACAAATTGGCTTCGCTCCTGGAAATGGAAATTCGTTAGGCGACCCAACCCGCTCTGCGCGGCGTCAGGAAATGCGTCGGCTCAAAACGTAGTTCAAGAGCAGATCCATCATAGACCGCGAGATCAATTGTTCCCGCGCCCAGCCTGGTCGGCGTTCGCCGCTCGCGGCGTGGGGGTGGGGTTGGCCCTCAGCGCGCTCGGCGGCTGCGCCTCCCTTCTGTCGAGTTGTCCCAACGTCAATCAGGTTATCCAGTCCAGCCGGGAGCCGTCCCCGGCGTTTCATATTGTCGATCTCACCACCATGCGGGACTCAGAGGGTGTGGAGCCCGGACAGGTCGATACCGCGTTATTCAAGACCATCGCCCGTTGCGTCAACGCAACGGCCGTCGACCGCGTTGAGATCGGTGATACGTTGCAGGTCAGGGTGTTCAAAGTCGGCGCGGCGCTGTTCAGCGGCGCGCCGACGGGAACCTACGCGCCTGACGGCGCCTCTAGCGGCGGGGAGGCGCCGGCCGCCAACGCGGAAACTTTGCCCTGCGCTCTCGTCAGCCCTGACGGCTCGATCACCGTGCCTTTTGTGGGAAAGGTCGAGGCCGCCGGGCGAACACCCACCGAGATCGCCGGCTCAATCGAGGCCGGCCTGCGCGGCAAGTCGAAGAGCCCGCAGGTCGTGGTGACTGCGCGGGAGGAAAAGGGCAACACCATCGTTTTGATCGGTGACGTCAAGGGCCCGGGTCGCAGGCTCTTGAGCTAACGGCGCAAGCACCTGTTGGACCTGATCGCGATGGCGGGGGGACCGACCAATCCCAAGCCGGACAGCATCGGCTGCATCACCCGTGATGGACAGTCTGCAGCCATGCGGCTTGGCGAATTCCAGAGCGGCGCTCCCGACGATTTCGACCTGCAGCCGGCAGACGGGATCGAATTCATCTATCAGCCGAGAACTTTCACCGCGTTCGGCGCGACGGGAATAGTCTCCGGGATTTCGTTCCAAACCACGAACCTGACCCTGGCCGAAGCCCTGGCCCGTATCGGCGGGCCGCTGGATCAACAGGCCGATCCCACCGGGGTTTTCATCTTTCGCGGACGCAGGCTCCAAATGTAATCCCCATTGTCTACCAAAATAATTTGGTTATACGGTAGTATATTTTGCATCTATGATCCTTTACGTCGGTGAACAAAAATTTGTATTATTTATAAATACATAATTAAATTCTGGGTTAAAGTTTATGATCACAGTCAATACAACTTCTTCCCTCATCGTTACCGGCAGATATTTAAGTAACTGAGCGCTCGCCGACGCGTTCCCATGACCAAGCGTTCACGCGGTCCTGCGCCAGGGCGGTGCGGCCGACCCGCCGCCGGCCCTGTTTGGCTCCCAGCAGGCACATCGTCAGCGCTGGAGCGAACATCGCGGCGTCGGGCGCCGTAGCGGACCATTGCTTTATCATGCTGTTTAAGCTAATGATTTCTCAGTTCTTCGCAAACCAGAAAGGCGTCGGGACGGTTTGGTAAGGCGGAGGTCGATAGTTCGATCCTGCCCCGGCGGCGCCAGCAATACCCCTTGCTCGTCGAGGGTTTCGCCGAGATCCAGATCCCTGGCCAGAGCCATGACCACCCCACCGCGACTGCGCCGTCTGATCGACCTTCCCGGCGTCGCCGAGTTGGAGCGCAAGGCGCTGATGAAGCCGCAATTCTCCGAGCCGGACGCGCGCGCCGAGTTCCCCGAAATCGACGAATGCTCACTCGCCCTGTTCGGCCTCACCGCCAACCAGGCCGAGGATGCCCCGCGGCCGGCCGACTGGGACCGGATCGAGCGCCGGCCGGTGCCCGAACAGGTGGCGGCGTTCGAGGCCGCCGGCTGGGACATCACCGACGACAAGCGCCGCCCCTTGCGGATGTTCGGCCAGTTCAACGAACAACTCTGGCTAGCCCTGCGCGGCGTGGCGGGCGAACTGCCCTTCCAGCAGGACGACGATACCCCCGACCCTTGGGGCTCGTCCCTGGCCCGCGACGCAGTCCGGTTCCGCCGGCGCTAGCGGCGTCCGCCACCGCGGTCCTTCAGCCCAAGCCGAAGACGGGCTATCCCCGATCCGCGGGCCGGCCTAACCTGGGCGCATGGCCGATGAAAACGCACACATCTACCAGCCGTCACAGGGGCACGGCCTGCGACATGACCCGTTCAACGCCATCGTCGGTCCAAGGCCGATCGGCTGGATCTCATCGATCGGCGCCGGCGGCGGGGTCAATTTGGCGCCCTACAGCTTCTTCAACGCCTTCAACTATATCCCTCCCATCCTGGGCTTTTCCAGCACCAGCCCGAAAGACACGGTCCGCAACTGCCGGGAGACTGGCGAGTTCGTCTGGAACGTCTGCACCCGCCCGCTGGCCGAGCAGATGAACCAGACCTGCGCGCCGGTGCCATATGAGATCGACGAGTTCGGGCTTGCCGGGCTGACCGCCAGCCCTTCGCGCCTGGTGAACGTGCCGCGCGTGGGCGAGAGCCCGGTCAACTTCGAATGCAAGGTCATCGAGATCATCCAGTTGAAGAGCCACACCGGCGTGCCGACTCAGGGCTGGCTCGTGCTGGGCGAGGTCGTGGCCGTGCACATCGAGAAGCGCCTGCTGATCGACGGCATCTTCGACACGTTCGGCGCCGGGCTGGTGATGCGCGCCGGGGGCCCGTCGGCCTATGCGGCGGTGGGGCCGGAGGCGCGGTTCGACATGCGCCGCCCCGGATAGATCGACAGGAGGTCGGCTTGGAAACGGCCTTCAATGCTATCCTGGAAGCAGCATACCCGGGTGAGGCGGCCCGCTATTTCGCGCCCATGTCGATCGGCTGCACCGCCGCCAGTGCAAATGAGGGTGCGGCCTTGATCCTGGATGGGACGAAGACGGCGACGTCATCGCCGTTCTGGGCGTACCCGGACGGCCGCATCCCGTTCGTGGGGGCGCTGTGCGTTCTGCTGGATGGACGCCGGCTCCCACGCGGGATCGTCGAAACCAGCCGGATCGAAACCATGCCGTTCGGCTCGGTGGATGCCGGCCTCGTCCATGACTATGGCGAGGGCCCGCGAACGCTCGAATGGTGGGTGCGGGTGATGGGTGGCTACTACCGGGCTTCGGCGGAGCGGCACGGCGTGGTGTTCACGGATGACACCGAGATCATCTGCGAGTGGTTCGCGCTCGCCAGGCGGCTGTAACCTGCATCGGCGCCACATACGTCATTCCCGGGCCTTTCTTGACCGGGGGACCTCGTCGCACCTGGGAACACAGAACCTGGCGCCCGCCGCGCCCCCTACCGGTTCGCCGATCAAAAGCGATCACGCGTCAAAGCCGCAAAAGATTTTGGGGCTGCCATGCGATGCTGTGGTAGTGTCGTGCCTGTTCTCACCGGTGGTTATCATCCTCTGTAGGGGCGTCGAAGATCGTTGGTTTCAGTATTCTTGGCGCGCCGCCGCCCGCCAACGGCGCGCGACGCCATCGACCCGAAGCGATGCCTGAAGCGATAGAAGAGTCGTCCGTTTGGGCTCATGGAGCGCGTGATGGCAATAACCGAAGCTCAGCGGACCTGGATTTCTAATCTTCGTGCTCAAAGCGATCCGGCTTCACCGCCTCCGACAACCGACGAACCAGCGGCGGCCGCAGGCGGGCCAACGGCTGGCAGCGGAGGGCCGACGGATAACGCCCCTGATGCCGATGGCGATACACAAAACTCGAACACGACAGCCAGCTTGAAAAGACCTGGCTCCAAAGGCCCGCCGGCGGACGAGCTCGAACCGGGAGAGGGCAAAAACAGAGACGGAACCGTTCGGCGAAAGGCCGGCGAAGGTGGACGGGCAAGAGGGCGCGACGCGAAACGTGAGCAGGACGGCGATGTCGATGACGCGGTCAGAGACTTCGGTCTGACAGAGGATGAGCGAGAGCGCCTTCATCAAGAGGTACGTGGTCGCGACCTGGATCGCGACGGCATTCGGAAGGAGGCTGAGGCGATTAAAAATGGCCGCAAACAGCCGAATAAGCCTCCCCAGCCCGCCGAGGCCGATCCAGAAAAAAACGCTGAGCCCGAGATCAGCACTGCCGATGCCATTATCGCCGGAGCGGTAGCAGTAGCCGGGACTGCGTTGGTGGTTGGTATTGCTGCAGCACCCGTGCCCGTAGCCGATGTCGTCGTTGACGCGGGAGCAGCGGTGGTCATTGCAGGTGCAGGTCTCGTGATAGGTGCGGCGTTGCTCTTTAAGGCAGTCACTGAAGACGATAAGCCGCCACCCGAAGCTTGATTCGATCTCCGGTCTTTCTTTTCATTGACTGTATTAAAAAAATTCGCCACGGATTGAACGAGACGAGGTTGCTATTGTCATTCGTGGACTGAAGGTCTGGTTCCACGCGGGATGCCACGCTCCCGGGCGGCGACCTCGGTCAGCGCGCGATCGCCGACGTCATCAAAGCCATCCGCCCCGCCGCCGGGCTGGCGTGTCGATTTACGGGTGACGGAGCCGCCCTGTGTCAGCCATACTGCTGCGAAATCAAATCGTCGCCGACCCACCACGGAGCTGACAGAGATGAATCACATCGCCGTAATGCCCAAAACCGGATCGTCCGTCGAGGAGGCGCAGTGGAAGCTGCGCGTCGATCTGGCGGCCGCCCACCGGCTATGCTTCCGGGAGGGTTTTTCCGAGGGCATCTTCAACCACCTGACCGCCCGCGTGCCCGGCCACGACGACCGTTATTACCAGATCCCGTTCGGCACCCACTGGTCCGAGGTGAACGCAAGCTGCTTCCTGGAGGTGAGCTGGGCCGGCGAGGTGTTGCGCGGCGACGGCATCGTGGAGGACTCGGCCTATGGCATCCATGCCCCGATCCACGCGAAGGTGGCCGAGGCCGAGGCCGTGTTCCACACCCACATGCCCTTCGCCTCCGCGCTGACGCGGCTCGAGGACCAGAAGATCAAGCCGATCGGCCAGACCGAGATCGGGCTGATGCGGAAGGTCTGCTACGACAGCGACTACCAGGGCCCGGCCTTCGACGAGAGCGAGGGCCACCGGATGGTGGCGCTGCTGGGGGCCAATCCCGGCAAGAGCATCGTGTTCATGGCCAACCACGGCATCCTGACGATCGGCAGCGTCGCCGAAGCCTATGACCGGCTGTACTACACCGAGCGTGTGGCCCAGGTGCAGCTCTATGCGATGTGGACGCGCGAGCGGCTGCATTATCTGCCGCAGGCGGTGATCGACGAGACCAACAAGACGTTCTCGCGCAACCGGAAGTATGGCGACAAGAGCAACGCCGAGCATCACTTCGACGCGCTGAAGCGCATGCTGGACCGCAAGGACCCCGATTACCGCGATTAAGGCGACCGTCTCGGAGGCCTTGCTTCCCCCCTCCTTGCTTCAGGGAGGGGCCGGGGGTGGGTGCACGGGGCAACGCGCGAATTCAACGGTTAACGGGTCTCTCTCGCGACGCAATCCAGGTGGCCGGGCGCCGCAGGGTGATCGCATAGGGCGAGTTCGTTCCGGTATCGTCATGCCCGGGCTTGACCCGGGCATCCACGCGGTTCAGCGGGATAGAAGGAAGCATCGCACTTCCATCACCGACGCCCAAGCGGTTGCTGGCGCGTGGATGGCCGGGTCGGAGCCCGGCCATGACGCTGTGGCAACGGAGAGCCAAATGTGATTGCCTGCCGAGCGCCTGCTTTGTTGGCCCTGGGTCGCTTCGCAAGCGCTCGCGATGACGACAAAGGTGGTTGTTGCTGCGTGCACCTGACATGGGATGACCGCGTGACCGGCGCACCCACCCCCGGCCCCTCCCTTGTAGGAAGGGATGGGGGAAGCGTTTCCCTGCTAATACCGGTGGTCGCCCACGTCCAGCAGCGGGTAGGCGCTGTGCACGTGCGGCTCGACGACCGACTCAACGGCGCGCAGGTAGCTGCGGTCCAGCTGCTTGAAGCTGCTGACCCCCAGCAGGCCCAGGCACTCCTGCACCTCGATCTCCAGCAGCTCGACCACGCGGGCGATGCCCTCGGCGCCGCCGGCGGCCATGCCGTAGCAGTACAGCCGGCCCATCCCCACCAGGTCGGCGCCCATCGCGATCGCCTTGAC
>JAYUBY010000455.1:0-3611 GCA_043740635.1 Alphaproteobacteria bacterium | reverse complement strand
TCATTGTAGGCCCGTAGTACAGTCTGAACGCGTTGAGGAACTCTGCCGGTGGGCCGGGATAGCGAAATACATAACTCGCGCGTTCGCAGGATATATTGTCCGGCTTCACGCCAGCCGCCTCAAAGCGCTCACGAACTCTGTCCTCAACGCCCCACGTGACCGGGCTCACAAAACCTTCGGGCGGGGGAGGCGTGTAGGCGGCGCTGATTTTCAGGATCTGAGCGACCAACGTCGGGTCACCAGGAATCCAGTTTCCCATCACGATGCGGCTGCCGGGACGGGTAACCCGCACCATCTCTCGCGCGACATCGAGTGGCCGCGGTGCAAACATCGCGCCGAAGATGCTGACGACCAGGTCGAAGCTGTGGTCCTCCAAGCCTTGGAGGTCAGATGCGTCGCCTTCCTGAAAGCGCAGGTTCGCGAGGCCCGCTTTCGCCGCGCGAGCGTTGCCCGATGCGACGAGATTGGCAGCGATGTCTACGCCAAGCACGTTCGCGCCGCGCTGAGCCGCTGGAAGCGCGGTGGTTCCATCACCGCAGCCAAGGTCGAGGACGTCCATCGCCCCGCTTACGCCCAGCGAAGAGATCAGTTCCTCTCCGCTTTCGCGCATCGTCGCCGCGATCCGCGTAAAATCGCCCTTCTCCCACAGCGCCTTGTTCGGGTTCATGCATTGTCTCCTTCTCAAAAAGTGGCGGTCGCATCGGCTGTCTGGTCGGCAGCCGTGGCTGAACAAATGAGGCTGCGTCCTGCCGAGGCGCCGCCATTAGAATTGGCACAATTGGCGTGAATGACGGCTGGTCGAGGGAGGTGCCGTCCTCCGCCATGTCGACCGGCCGCTTGAACTGCTCGGACCCCTGGCAATAGGGGCCGTCGCAGCGTCGCTTCGCCAACAGTCCACGCCTCAGAAGTCCTGTGCAAAAACCCTATATTCCAATGAGGGAGCCGTGGGCGGCGGGGCTCTCACCACCGAAGGTTTACAAGTGGCCGGAGGGCAGTCCTTGTAGGGCTCGTGGAGATTTCCCAAAGAGCACCTGGAGATGTAGGCTTGCGCTCGGATGATGTACGCGTTCGAGGACTACCGGCTGGACGTGGACGCGTGGGAGCTGAGGCGCGGCGATGCCGCTATCCCGGTCGAGCCGCAGGTTTTCGCGCTGCTTCGGCTCCTGATCGAAAACCGGGAGCGGCTGGTCAGCCGCGACGAGATCATCGAACAGATCTGGCTCGGCCGGAGTATCTCGGACGCCGCGGTGGCAAGCCGCATTAAGTCGGCCCGCCAGGCTATCGGCGACGACGGCCAGGCCCAACGCCTGATCCGCACCCATCACGGCGTGGGGTTCCGGTTCGTGGGCGAGGTCGCCGCCGTGGCGTCGCTGACAGCCGCCGCGGGCGGTCAGGCAGAGCCAGAGAGCGCGGCCCAGCCGATGCCATCATCCCGGCCCTCGATCGCCGTGCTGCCGTTCGCGCTGGTTGGGATCGCCGGGCCCTATGGCGCGATCGCGGACGCCTTACCGCACGAACTCATCGTGGAACTCTCCCGCCTGCGCTGGCTGTTCGTCATCGCGCGCGGTTCGTCGTTCCAATTTCGCGGCGCCGAGGCGGCGCCACAGACCGTGAAGGCGGCACTCGGGGTCCGCTACTGCCTCTCAGGCGTCGTCGAGATCGAGGGCGCCCGGCTGAGCGTGACGGTGGAACTCTGCGACGCCGAAGACGGCGGCGTCGTGTGGGGTGAGAGCTATCGGGGGGAGATCGGCGCGGTGCACGAGATCCGCGAAGAGATCGCGCGCGCCGTCGTTGGGGCGCTGGAGCTGCAGATCCCACTCGCCGAAGCCCGTCGGGCGCTCAAGGCGCCACAGAATCTCGACGCCTGGGCGTCCTATCACCTGGGGCTGCGCGAAATGTACCGCTTCGATCGGGAGGGCACGGCGCGCGCGGCGGCCCTGTTCGAGCAGGCGATCGCCCGCGAGCCAGGGTTCGCCAGAGCCTATGCCGGGCTCTCGTTCGCACATTTCGAGGGTGCGTTCTTGCAGTTCGCGGGTGACCGCAAGGACGCGGTGGAGTTCGCACGATCCTTTGCCGCGCGGAGCCTGGAACTCGACCCTCTGGACCCCTTCTGCAACCTGGTGATGGGACGGGCGGCCTGGCTCACGGGCGACCTGGAGGCAGCGCTGCCTTGGCTGGACCGCGCGGTCGAGCTCAATCCGAACTATGCGCAGGGAAAGTATTCGAGCGCCTGGACGCGAACCCTCATTGGGGAGGGCGGCGAGGGGCGGGCGCTGGTGGACGCGGCCATCTGTCTAAGCCCGCTGGACCCGCTGCTCTATGGTATGCTGGGCGTGCGGGCATTCTCGCACATGGTGCTGGACGAGCCGGCCGAGGCTGCGTTGTGGGGCGAGCGCGCTGCCCGCGCACCTTGCGCCCACGCGCTGATCGACCTGATCGCCGCGGTCGGGCACGGCCTGAACGGCGATGACCAACGGGCACGGAGTTGGGCGGCGTCAGCGCGGGCGCGTCAGCCCGGCATTAGCGGCGCCGACTTCCTGGAAGCGTTCCCATTCCGCCAGACCCGCGCAAGCGAACGGATCAATGGAGCGCTGCGGCAACTCGCGCTCTGAGATCCGCATTGGCCTGAAAATGGAGCGCTTCGGGCCGCACTGACCTTGGGGCGAATGCGTCGGGGGGGGGGTGTTGTCAGCGCAAAAGATTCTGGCTGCGCTTCTTCCCCGCTGCTCCCCGAATTCCGGGCAGAAGCGATCATTTAGCTAGAAAATTCAGAAGAAGACCCGGCCGCCGACGTAATCATTGTGCGCGTTTTGCCTTACCAAAGGGCTAATAACTGCCCGCGGAAAGTTTGGGCTGACAGTGCCCCGTGCTCCGCTAAGGACTGGGTAGGGTCGAAACCCGTCCTAAGTTCGGCGGCTGAAAGCCGACATTCCAAAAGGGAGTTCGGAAAGCGGCCCGGGAGCAATCCCGAGCCGCTGGCCGTCTGCCCAAGCGACCGGAACCGCTGGGGCGCGGTCGCCTCGGCCTTGAATCAGCGCCGTGGGGGTGGGGTGATGATCACGGTCGAGTCGCCGGTCGCACCCTTGGGCCCTGTGCTGCCAGTCGCACCGGTGTAGCCGGTCGAACCTTTGACCCCTGTGTCGCCGGTCGCACCTGTGTCGCCGGTCGCGCCGGTATAGCCGGTCGCACCAGTCTTGCCCGAAGCGCCTTCAGTGCCGCTCGCGCCTGTGGCCCCCGGAGCGCCGGCCGGGCCCGGAGGTCCTGCAACGGGAGCGGGAGCGGCGGGAGCCGCGGGAGCGGGCGTGGGATTATTGCAAGCACTCAGGGCGAGCGCAGCGGCCACGAGGGCTGTCGATGTCAGATACTTCATAGTCGCGTTTCCTTTTTGCGCCCCCGTGTCGAAGGCGGGCAATCCCAGTGGCTTCTGGTTTTCGGGCGTGTCGAGAGGGGCATTGGCGGCCATAAGCCGGCTACCATTATCTCAACAAAAGGTGCTGTCAGTCCAACGGCAACTTGTCTCCACCAGGGCGCAATGGCCCCGACCCGCGCCTGGCTTTAGCCCATGACCTCCCGCCACTCAGCCAGGGCGGCTGAGCGTCGTAGGCGGTAGA
>JAYUBY010000454.1:0-7258 GCA_043740635.1 Alphaproteobacteria bacterium | reverse complement strand
TCACGCAAGGCTTCATGACCGGCGCCGCTGAGCGAGAAGTCGACAAGCCGGTTATAGACGAGATCAACCGTCTCCCCATCGAACAGCAGCTTACCCTCGGCGAAGCGCAGGGCATTGGGATCGACGATCCAGGCCTTCAGCCCATGGCGTTCAAAGTAGCGTTGCACCAACAGGAACTCGGGGAACAGGTATTGCTCCGGCGGTCGATCGTCGACGATGGCGAAGGTCCGCGGCTCACCGGCGCGACCCTGCGATCGCCACTCGGCGAGGAACATATCCCAGACCGCTGACTCAAACGCCCCTCCCGGCGCCACCTGAAGCGCGTCCTCGGCCTCGCGGCAGCACGCGCTTTGCGCGCGCGCGAGAAAGGCGTTCAGAAAGGCGCCGCCGGCGTTTGTGTTGACCTCGATGAGCTTCGGTCCCTCGGGACCCAGGTGAAAATCGTAGCCCATAAACACGCCGCGCGGACCGAAGTCGTACCGCGCGATCGCGGGCGCCCACTCCAGCGCGGCGCTCTGATAGGCCGGGTCCTGAGCAACGGCTTCGATCGCGGCGACCACATCGAGCATCGCCGCCAGATCATGCTTGGCGATGAACACCGGCCCGCTGGAGAAGAGATTTGGCCGGGCGGTCATCATGGCCGCGATCAGATCCGGCTCCTGCGCTTCGGCCCGGATGGCGTTCTCCAGGCTGGCGCGATCCAGCGTGATGCAGAAGCATTCCCGGTTCAGCACCGCATCGCGCTCACTCATGTCGTCCCTCGCCTTGCCGCTTGCCGGATTTCGCGCCGACGGCGGCGCCGAAGTCCACGCCACTTAGGACCGTCAGAACCAGGCCCGCCGACCACGCTATGGCCGGCGCGATCAGGAGCCAGCGAAAATCTGAGCCGAGGACGAAGTTCACTCCGGCCATCGTGCCGACCGACAGGACGCCTGCCCCGCCCAACAGAATGATCTCACACCGGTTCCCCCTCTCGGTTTGGAAGATCCGGAGGGAACTGCCAATCAGCAACACCCCGACCGCAGCCATCTGCCCGCCCAGGACGATGAACACGAGGTGCAGCCAGCTCTCCAGCCTCGGAAGACCGGCCCCTAGGCCCGCCACGCCTGCCCCAAGGAAGCGGAAGTCCTCCGGCAGCAGCGCGGGCCGCAGCGCGATGAAATACAGCCCGACGGCGACCTGATAGAGGCCGCACAGGCCAATCACGCCGGCGGCCGTACGGCGGAGATCATGGCCACGGGGAGGAGTGTTAAGCGCCTTCATCACCCGTCAAAGCCGAGCAAAGCGCAGACGCAGCGCGTTGCTGATGACGCTGACGGACGACAGCGCCATGGCCGCGGCGGCGATGGCCGGTGACAGCAACTGGCCGAAGAGTGGATAAAGCACCCCCGCGGCGATCGGCACACCGGCGACGTTGTAGACGAAGGCGAACACCAGGTTCTGGCGGATATTGCGCATCACCGCCCGCGACAGTCGGCGCGCGCGGACCAGGCCCTGGAGGTCGCCCTTCAGCAGGGTCACCCCGGCGCTCTCGATGGCCACGTCGGACCCGGCGCCCATGGCGACTCCCACATCGGCGGCGGCCAGCGCCGGCGCATCGTTGACGCCGTCGCCGGCCATGGCGACCACGCGGCCTTCGGCGCGAAGCTTCTGGACCACCTTGGCCTTGTCCTGCGGCAGGACCTCGGCCTCGACGTCCTCGATGCCCAATTGTTTGGCGACGGCCAGCGCCGTGGTGCGGTTGTCGCCGGTCATCATCACCAGCCGCACGCCTTCAGCCTGGAGGGCGCGCACGGCGTCCGGGGTGGTCGGTTTGATGGGGTCGGCGATCCCCAGGACGCCGGCCAGACGTCCATTTATTGCGGCGAAGATGGCGGTGGTGCCGTCCTGCCGCAGGGCTTCAGCGTCGGCGAGAAGCGGCGTGAGGTCTATCCCCTGCCCCGCCATCAGCGGCGCGCCGCCGAGCGCAATCCTCTTGCCGCCAACCACACCGGTCACGCCCCGGCCGACCGGGGAATCGAATTCGGTCGCCTCCGATAGCGACAGGCCGCGATCCTTGGCGGCGCGAAGGACGGCGTCGGCCAGCGGATGCTCGCTGCCGCGCTCAAGGCTCGCCGCGAGCCGCAGGAGGTCGCCTTCGTCGATCCCGGCCACGGTCTTGATGGCAGTCACCGCGGGCCGGCCCTCGGTCAGGGTCCCCGTCTTGTCGATCACCAAGGTGTCGATCTTCTCGAAGCGCTCGAGGGCCTCGGCATTCTTGATCAGCACCCCCTCGCCGGCCCCGCGTCCGACCCCGACCATGATCGACATCGGGGTGGCCAGACCCAGGGCGCAGGGGCAAGCGATGATCAGCACCGACACCGCCGCAACCAGGGCATAGGCGAACCGCGGCTCGGGTCCGACGAGCATCCAGACCAGGCCCGCAAGCAGCGCCACGCCGATGACGGCGGGCACGAACCAGCCGGCCACCTTGTCGGCCAACCTTTGGATAGGCGCGCGGCTGCGTTGCGCCTCGGCGACCATCTGGACGATGCGCGACAGCAGCGTATTGGCGCCGACCTTCTCGGCCCGCATGATGAAGGAGCCGGTCTTGTTCAGCGAGCCGGCAATCACCTTACCCTCGGACTCCTTGGTCACCGGCATGGACTCGCCGGTGACCAAGGATTCATCGATCGAGGCCCGCCCCTCGGTCAGGGCTCCGTCCACCGGGATCTTCTCGCCCGGACGCACGCGCAGGCGGTCGCCGACCTGGATCAAGTCAAGGGTCACCTCCTCGTCCGTGCCATCCTGTCGGATGCGACGCGCAGTCTTGGGCGCCAGGTTGAGTAGCGCCTTGATCGCTCCCGAGGTCTGTTCGCGCGCCCTCAACTCCAGCACCTGTCCCAGCAGGACCAGCACGGTTATCACCGCAGCGGCCTCGAAGTAGACTGGAACGGCCCCGGACGCGTCCCGGAAGGCCGGCGGGAAGAACCGCGGCGCCAGCACGGCGACAACGCTGTAGATCCAGGCGACACCGACCCCCATCGCGATGAGGGTGAACATATTGAGCCTGCGGGTGACCACAGACGTCCAGCCGCGCTGGAAGAACGGCCACCCCGCCCACAGCACGACCGGCGTCGCCAACGCGAACTGAATCCAGTTCGAGAGGTGGTGGCTCACCAGCATCAGGCCGCGCGGCATGAGATGGCCGCTCATCTCCAGGACGAACACCGGCACAGCCAGGACCAGACCGACCCAGAAGCGGCGGCTCATGTCGGCCAACTCGGGATTGGGACCGCTGTCGGCGGTGACGGTCTCCGGTTCCAGCGCCATGCCGCAGATCGGGCATGATCCGGGGCCGACCTGGCGGATCTCGGGATGCATGGGGCAGGTATAGATGGCGCCGGGCGGAACCGCCGGGTCCGGCGCGGAGGGCTTCGGCGCCAGATATTTGGCAGGGTCCGCCTGGAACTTGGTTCGACAGCCCGCGGAGCAGAAATGATAGGGCCGGCCCGCGTGCTCGGCGTGGTGCGCCGTCTTGAGAGGATCGACGCTCATTCCACAGACGGGATCAATCACCGTCCCCGCAGCGCTTCCCAGCGGTCCGTGGCTGTGGCCGGCGTGACTATCGTCCATCGTCTGGTCTCCACGTCAAAAGCATGCCTTCGCGCGAGGCAGAGAGATACCTATATGGGGTATTCCCACCATACTTCCAGACAGTATAGGATGGCGGCAGGAGGATGCGCCTTGACCCAGGACAACAAGCCGAAGCTGCTCAATCGGTTGCGCCGCATCGAGGGGCAGGTGCGCGGCGTCGCGCGCATGGTTGAGGAAGACCGCTACTGTATCGATGTCCTGACGCAGGTTCAGGCCATCCGCGCGGCGCTGTCGCGGGCGGAGACCGAGATGCTGAAGGACCATCTCGGTCGTTGCATCGAAGGCGCGATCGTCAGCGGCGATGCGAAAGAGCAACGCAAGAACGCCAGCGAACTGATCGCGCTGCTCGACCGATCCGCGCGGTAACGCCCTAACCCGAGCGTGGGCCCTGTTGATGGGGGCGACGGCCTATCGCCCTTCTTGAACGAGGGATTTCGTTCTGCCGCGCGTAGTTACCTTGAGAGAGCCCACGTTCAGGGGGGACCGATGCACTGGCGCCGTGACCTTGCGCGTGCACGACGCGCCGGCCGGGGCCGCCAGCCGCCACCCTGGCGACTGGATAGCGCCTCCATGCTCCCCCTGTCGGCCGGATCGAAGGCGAAGCCATGGGAGTCCTGAGCGCGGAGGCGCGGGGAATCGTTCGGCAGGAGCTGAAGCCTGTCCAGGCATCGAACAACCAGATGGCGGCGGATCGCATGGCCGCGCTGATGGATACCTATTCGGCCCAGTTTGGCGCAGGCAAGCGGCTTAGCAATGACCAAGTGGATCAGCTCAGAGTTGACGCCGCAGAATGTCTCCCCGCCACGATCTCCACGGGCGGACGCCACTTCTACGGCCAGTCCCGCCCTCTACGAATAGTCCGCGGCGATGAGAGCTACCGGGATACAAGCCTGGAGCTGAGGGGCGCCGACGTGCGCATTACCCGGCGGCGCATCCATTTCTGGGACTACACACTCGGGCTGGAATTTTCGTTTCATTGCCTGGGAAGGATCGTCGAACGGGCGGGTGTCCGGTCGGATCTGGTCGCCTGGATTGTGGAGAACGCGATCGAGGCGCTGCCCTATTTCGTATTGCTGCGCACTCGGATGGCCCGGCCCGGCCCCGTCATGGTGCCGTTTGGCGATGGCCTCCTGGCCGCTAACTTCTTCGGCTTGGCAGACATCGATCCCTTGAGCGAATATTCGTCTGACCGCAAAAGCTTTGGATTTGTAGATAGCAAGGCGAAGACGTTGTGGGCGAGCCGGGGCGTAAAGAAGGACAATGTTGTCGGTTTTCGTATCTCGACGTTCCTGGATTTTGGACTACTCGGCCCGCACCATGAGGAACTTCTCCACGAATGGAGCAAGGTTTCCGAAAGCTGCAGCGATCTGTGGCCCTACCTGGCGCTCTCTGCTCTCGCGCCGGAGCAGAAAAATTCACCGCAGATCCTGGGCGGCGCTGATCGACTGAGGGCAGGGTTCAATTCCGTCGTCTCCTCACCCGCTTGGCGTCGCAGCCTTGCATATCATGATAATGCCCCGACCTAGCGACCCGAGGACTTGCGTCTGCTCCCGCCAGTCTCGTCACATGAACAGGGGTTGAACCGCCGGTCCTCATGCCGTTCAACCGCCGTCCCGCATCGTCCGGGTCAACGCCCGTAAGGGCATTTCCCGATCGGAGAAAACGATGCTCCTCAAATCCACACTGGTGGCTCTTGGCGCTGCGGCCCTGATCGCCATCCCCGCCGTGGTCTCGGCCCACCCCGTCGGCTACGGGGACGATTACGCCGCCCCCTATCAGCAGAACACCTATGGCGCCTATTCCAGTGGTTACGCCTACGGCTCCTACGGGTCGCCGCAGGGCTATGCCTATTCCAGCTACGGTAGCCGATGGACGCCGCAGGCCTACGGATCGAACCGCGGTTGGAACGGATACTCGCGCTACGGGGCCAGGCGGGACTATGGATATGGCGGTCGCCAGGACGAGCGCGAATATCGCGGCCATGGTCACCACCATCATTACGACGAGGATCACCACTCCCACTACGACCACGATCACTACGACCGAGATTGACGGCGGAGTTGGGCAGCCATGCTGACGGGGCCGCGTCGCACGTCGAAACTTGGTTTAAGGCGTAGACCTCATTGCGTCTGACCGCGACAACCAGACGCAACAGTGCGATCTGCGACGCGCCGGAGGGCCTCCTTCCGGGGCGTTGCATGTCACCACGAACGCTGATTCCCATCTGCTCGGCCGACCAAACAAGTCTTCGCAGGGAGCGGCGCGGCCGGAGCCAAATTTCCTAGCGGGTTCACCGGCGCGACAATGAACCAGAACTAACCGAGACGCTCAGGCTTCGATCATAGCCAAGATGCTCACTTGCGCGTTCCGCTCCCTATCGGGACGCACCCTTGGAGACAAAACCATGAAGAGGCTTTTTATCGTTCTGCTGGCGACGACCGCGATGACCACGGCCATTCCGGCTATTGCAATGGCTCACCCGCCGGCGGTCGTTCAAGACCAGGACGACGACAACTCGTGGAACAATGGCGGCGCCAGCTACGTCGATTTCAACCAGGAGTACCAACACATTTGGCAGACCATTCAGCATGGGGTCAGCGACGGCGCCTACAGCCGTCGTCAGGCCTCGAGCTTCTATCGGGCCATGCAGCGCATTCGGGCGCACGCCGACAGCGACCAGCGGCGCGGCGAATTCGATCCCGAGACCACGCAGGCGCAGCTGGAGCAACTACACGAGCGGATGCACAACGCCCATGAAAATGGCCACGACCGGCAGGACAGCTACAACAACCGCGACAACAACCGCGACAACAACGGCTACAATAACCGCCGATAGCTCGGCCCAGTGGGCGGCCATTGGTCCGCCTAACCGCCAGGGGCTTCGATCGCGACGTGGCAGACCTGCCCGCGTTCGGAGCCCCGTTGGTCTCCTGCAGAGCGACGGATCTAGTGGTGCGCGGCCAGCCTCGGCGGCTTCATTCTTCTAAGATTAGCGCGAGGGGTTTTACCCGTTAAAGCCCACGTCTTCCGACCGAGACAGCGTCCACTTAGATTCTGTCCAAAGCGCTCCGTAGCTTGGCCCCGACCTCTGCGGCTTTCTCGGTTAGGGCAAGGTTCTCGATGGCCTGCATTGAGGCCACCGGATCGATGGCCGCGATCTCCACCATTCCCTCCGAGCGCTCCTGTACGACGACGTTGCAAGGCAGCATCGTGCCCACCTTGTCCTCAATCTGGAGGGCCTGGTGGGCCATCTCCGGGTTGCAGGCCCCGAGAATGAGGTAGCGCCGGAAGTCGACGTTAATCTTTGTTTTCAGAGTCTTCTGAACGTCGATCTCTGTAATGACGCCAAAACCCTCAGCTTGGAGCGCCGCCCGCGTTCGGCCAACGGCGTCCTCAAACGGGGCTTGGATCGTTTTGGCGTAGTAGTAACTCATGCGTCGTCTCCTTCAGGGATAGCAAAAACAGCCCGCCCCTTCGCCGCTCAAAACCACGCCTTGCCGCCCATGTACCTTATGCGCATGTAGAGCTTGCCGCCGGCAGGATCGGACCCGTATCCAGGTCGGAACGCCGTCGGAACGATGTCTTTCGTGTAGGATCCGCCGCCAAATACGGAGAGCCCATT
>JAYUBY010000453.1:0-2910 GCA_043740635.1 Alphaproteobacteria bacterium | reverse complement strand
AATCGCGAAGCTTACGACCTTCTGCTGCTTGGAGAGGACAGTGTATCCGAATTTTGGAATATCCGGGCGAACGCGATTGTTGAAGATATTTACAGTCGCACCACGGCTTAAGCGATGCCGCTACTCTGCCCTACTGCCGCGAGAGCGCTGACGGGGCCAACCGAAACGACTTTGCGGACGTTGCTGGCGGAATATGAACTCGACAGCGGCGAAGGTCTTTTGGTGAGCCTCACAGCGTTAAGTGGTCACCTGGAAGCCTTTTCAATCGCGTGTGTTCCGTAAGCGCCGTCCTAGCCCCACCTTGCGGTCGTGACGTTCATCGCCGAGTTTCCGGGCCCTGAACTGGGGGCGAGGCGCTTGCTACTATGATAATCTCAGGTGACGATCCTGGCACGAAGGATTTCCAGCGGTTCGAGGTTTTCACGGGTGCGGGGAAGCGGCGGGAATGGCCGCCGGAGTTGAAGGCCTTGATTGTCGCGGAGTGCTATGCGGGCGTGGAGACGGTCAGCGCGGTGGCGCGCCGCCATGGATTGGTTCCCTCGCAGTTGTTCGCCTGGCGGAGGGATCTGCGCAAGCGCTTTGAGAACGAAGGATTGGCTTTGCCATCAGCAGCGCCGGAAGCGGCGGCGTTTGTGCCTGCGGTAATCGAGCCAGGCGCGGTGCAGGACCTTGCCCCTGTACGTCGCGCTCTCCGACGCCGCCGTAGGGCGACGGCAGCCGTGGAGCTGGAGATCGATGGTGTGGCGGTGAAGATCGCGCGCGGCGCCGATGCTGGTGTCATCTCGGCGGTGATCGAAGCGCTGAAGGCCCCACGATGATCAGGCTTGGGCGATGATTGGTCCGGGCACGGATGCCCGCGTGATGATTGCGACGCGCCCCGTGGATTTTCGTAAAGGTCCAGATTCCTTGGCCGCACTGGTCGCGGCCCAGTTTGGCGGCGATCCCTTTTCGGGCGTGATTTACGTGTTCCGGGCGAAGCGGACAGACCGGATAAAACTGATCTGGTGGGATGGTACCGGCCTGTGCCTGATGGCCAAGCGGCTCGAGCAAGGAGGCTTCCGCTGGCCGGGCATCCAGGACGGTGTCATGCGCCTGACAGCCGCCCAACTGGCCACCTTGATCGAGGGCCTGGACTGGCGGCGCGTGCATGGTGGACGGCGTCCAATAGCCCCGCAAATTGCCGGTTGACGGGGCTTTCGTCACCTGATTCAGTGCTGCCATGCTTATGGAAGCGGACCTCCCCGACGACGTAATCGCGCTACGCGCGCTCGTCCTCGAACAGGCCCGTGAGCTCGATACACTCAAAGTCTTTCAGGCCGAGGTCGAGCGCTTGAGAGCGATTATCGAGGCGCTGCAACGCCACCAGTTCGGCCGTCGTTCCGAGCAACTGCACCCGGATCAACTCCAGTTGTGCCTGGATGATGTTGAGACGGCGCTGGCCCAGGCTGACGCTGCCAATGAGGCGAAGACCGGGCGGACAAGCGGGGATCGGCCGCGCAAGGCCAACCGTGGTTCATTACCCGCGCATCTCGAGCGGATCGAGCAAGTCGTTGATGTCGAGGATAAGGCCTGTCCCTGTTGCGGCGGCGCACTCCACCAGATCGGGGAAGATGTCGCCGAACGGCTCGATGTGGTACCGACCACCTTCCGCGTGCTGGTCACGCGCCGGCCGCGCTATGGTTGCCGCTCCTGCGAGAGCGCCGTCGTGCAAGCCCCGGCCCCGGCGCGGATTGTCGAAGGCGGGATCCCGACCGAGGCACTGATCGCCCAGGTGCTGGTCGCCAAGTACGCCGATCATTTGCCCCTCTACCGGCAGGCGCAGATTTACGCCCGACAGGACATCCAGCTCGATCGCTCAACCTTGGCGGACTGGGTTGGCCGGGCGGCGTGGTATTTGCGTCCCTTGCGCGATCATGTGCTGGAACGGCTGCGACGATCCGAACGGGTATTCGCAGACGAGACAACCGCCCCCGTGCTCGATCCAGGGCGGGGCCGGACCAAGACCGGCCAGCTGTGGGCCTATGCCCGCGATGATCGGCCATGGGGCAGCGGCGATCCGCCGATGGTCGCCTATGTCTATGCCGCCGACCGCAAGACGGAACGCGCTGAGGCCCATCTTGGTGACTTTGCCGGCATTCTGCAGGTCGATGGCTATGGCGGTTACACTGCGCTCGCCAAGCGGCGCCAGCAGATCAGGCTCGCCTTTTGTTGGGCGCACGTGCGTCGCAAGTTCTACGAACTGGCCGACACATCCCCGGTCGCCACCGAAGTGCTGCGCCGCATCGCCATGCTCTACGCCATCGAGGGCGAAGTGCGCGGTTCTCCGGCGGAACAGCGCCGCGCCGTTCGGGCGACACGCAGCCGCCCGATCGTCGATGACCTGCACCGGTATCTCGAGGCCCGGAACGCCCAGGTCAGCGCCAAAAGCAAGCTCGGCGAGGCGATCCGCTACGCGCTCACCCGCTGGGATGGCCTGTCCCGGTTCATCGACGACGGCCGCATCGACCTCGATTCTAATACCGTCGAACGCAGCATCAGACCCTTGGCCCTGAATCGCAAGAATGCGCTGTTCGCTGGCTCGGACGAAGGCGGCGACAACTGGGCAGTGATCGCCACGCTCATCGAATGTTGCAAGCTTAACGCCATCAACCCGCATAAATGGCTGACCCAAACGCTGGCCCGCCTCGCCAACGGTCACCCCGCCAACCGCGTCGGCGAGCTCATGCCCTGGACCGCCGTGGGTTGAGAACACCGCTTACGGTTAGAGCTTGTACATAGGAGTTAGAATCCCCCCTTCCCCTGTGGGCAAGGGCTCTGCGGTTCCATCGAAACTGGAGGTCCCCAACGAAAAAGGGCGCGGAAGTTGCCCCTCCGCGCCCTCACATTTTTTGACCGCGATCAGGCCTTGAG
>JAYUBY010000452.1:0-10858 GCA_043740635.1 Alphaproteobacteria bacterium | reverse complement strand
CGCCTTCACATCTCGCAGCGAAGACGCCCAAAGCTCCAGCGTCGTCTCGATCGATGCACCCGACATCCCATGACCTCCGAATCATGGTCGCCCATCGATCCAGAGGACGATCGTCAGTGCAACTGTAATGCTAGACTAGGGTCAGGAGGTTTCCATGACCGACGCGATCCAACTGCTGGTGGGGACCCGCAAGGGCGCCTGGATCTATCGCAGCGACAAGAGCCGGAAGACCTGGCGAGTCCAGGGGCCAATCTTTCTTGGCTGCATAGTCAACCACCTGGTCCTCGATCCTCGCGACGGCAAAACCCTTCTGATGGCGGCCTCGACGGGCCACCTCGGCCCAACCGTGTTCCGCTCCAATGATGACGGAGAGACCTGGACTGAGGCGGCTAAGCCGCCGGCCTTCCCGAAGTCCGACGATCCGCGGGCGCGCGCCGTCGACCACAGTTTCTGGCTGGAACCCGGGCATGCCGACGAGCCAGGCGTGTGGTGGGCCGGGACCTCCGCGCCGGGCCTTTTTCGCAGCGCTGATGACGGTGAGACCTGGGAGAGCGTCGCTGGCCTTAACGCCCACCCACGCTATTTCGACTGGTTCCCACCGGAGGCCGGCACTCCGGATGGCGCGATCCTCAACCAGATCGTAGTCGATCCCCGTGATGCCCAACATATGTACCTGGCGACCTGTTCAGCTGGAGTGCTGGAAAGCCACGATCAGGGCGCGACGTGGACGCCGCTGAACGAGAACGTCGAGGCGAGCTTTCTACCCGATCCCTATCCGGAGTTCGGCCAGGACGCGCACTACCTGGCGCTCGCCCCCGCCAATCCAGACCGACTCTGGCAGCAGAACCACTGCGGTATATATCGGCTCGACAGGCCAGGGCGGCGATGGCAGCGGATCGGCAAGGCCATGCCCGCCGAGGTCGGCGACATCGGCTTCACGATCGTGCCACATGCCCGTGACGCCGACACCGCCTGGGTCTGGCCGATGGACGGCGCCGATGTGTGGCCCAGGACCAGTCCTGGCGGCCGGCCGGCGGCCTATAGGACCCGCGATGCAGGCGA
This sequence comes from Alphaproteobacteria bacterium, assembly GCA_043740635.1. Taxonomy (GTDB): domain Bacteria; phylum Pseudomonadota; class Alphaproteobacteria; order Caulobacterales; family Caulobacteraceae; genus Phenylobacterium. The sequence goes on along the minus strand of JAYUBY010000452.1, from coordinate 9,796 downwards.
CACCTGGGAGCGCCAGGACAAGGGCTTCCCGGCCGAGCAGGCCTGGTTCACCGTCAAGCGACAGGCGTTTTGCGCCGACCGGGGCGATCCCATGGGCCTCTATCTCGGCGCAACCAACGGCGAAATCTGGATTCGCGGCGACGAGGGCGAAAGCTGGCGACAGATCGCCGCCCACTTGCCGGAGATTTATTCCGTCCTGGCTGTGCCCGTCGCATGACGACCACCCCATGACCCAGGTTTTGATAACCTCGCAGCTCACCAGTTACACAGGCGGTGTCACGCGGGTGGAAGCGGCGGGTGGAACGGTGGGCGAGGTTGCTCGACGACCTAGACCGCCGGTTCACGGGCCTCAAATTCCGGGTGATCGACGAACAGGATCGTGTGCGAAAGCACATGCGGATCTTCATCGGCAAACGCGAGACCCGCACCGTCACCGCCCCGCTAGGGGACGGCGACGAGCTGTTGATTTTTGGTGCGCTGAGCGGCGGCTAGAACAAAAGCGCGCGCGCTTCTTTCACATGCGGTAACGCCTGGATCTTGCCGATCAAAACCTCGCTGGGCGCCTGGTCGACACCCACCAGAGCAATGGCATCGTCGCCTGCCGAGACCCGGCCGAGGTTGAAGGTCGCGATATTGACGCCCGCCTCGGCTAGGAGATTGCCTAGATTGCCGATGAAGCCCGGCTTATCGAGGTTGTTTACGTAGAGCATGGTGGGGCTGAACGGGCTGTCCAGGTCCATGCCTTTCACCTCGATGACCCGCGGCGTCCCGGCGAGTACCGAGCCGGCGAAGGACCGCTTACCCTTCTCGGTCGTGACAGTGATGCGGATGAGGCTTTCGTAGATCGGAGAGTCGTCCTGCCGGCTTTCGGATACGGTGATCCCCCGTTCCTTGGCCACCGCCGGCGCTGAGACCATGTTGATCTCCGCGAGCATGGGTCGCATGACGCCGGCGAGCGCCGCAGCGGTCATTGGCTTTGCGTTGAGGCGCGCGACTTCGCCTTCGTAAGCGATGTCGATAGCCTTGATCCCGAAGTCGACCATCTGGCCTGCGAATGCGCCGAGCTTTTCAGCGAGCGCGATGAAGGGCTTCAACCGCGGCGCCTCTTCGGCTGTGACCGAGGGACTGTTCAAGGCATTGGTGACCGCGCCGGTGAGAAGATAGTCGCTGATCTGCTCGGCGACCTGCAGGGCGACGTTCTCCTGAGCCTCGTTGGTCGAGGCGCCCAAGTGCGGTGTCGCCACGAAGTTGGGAGCGCCGAACAGCACGTTTTCCTTGGCCGGCTCCTGAACGAAGACATCGAAGCCCGCGCCGCCAATGTGGCCGCTCTCCAGTCCGGCGCGTAGAGCCACCTCGTCGACTAGGCCGCCGCGGGCGCAGTTGATGATCATCACGCCCTTCTTGGCCTTAGCCAGGTTCTCGGCAGACAGGATGTTCCGGGTCTTGTCGGTGAGCGGGGTGTGGAGCGTGATGAAGTCGGCGCGGGCCAGGAGGTCTTCCAGCTCGACCTTTTCGACACCCATTTCCACGGCCCGCTCGAGCGACAAGAAGGGATCGTAGGCCACCACCTTCATCTTCAAGCCGAGCGCCCGATCGGCGACGATCGAGCCGATGTTGCCGGCCCCGATCAAGCCGAGGGTCTTGCCGTAGAGCTCGACGCCCATGAAGCGGCTTTTCTCCCATTTGCCTGCCTGGGTCGAGGCATCGGCGGCGGGCATCTGACGGGCGAGCGCGAACATCATCGCGATAGCGTGCTCGGCAGTCGTGATCGAGTTGCCGAAGGGGGTGTTCATCACCACAATCCCCGCCGCGGTAGCGGCGGGGATGTCGATGTTGTCGACGCCGATGCCGGCCCGGCCGATGACCTTCAGATTGGTGGCGGCGGCGATGACATCCTTGTTGGGCTTAGTGTCGGAGCGGACGACGAGGCCGTCATAGTTGCCGATGATTTTGATCAGCTCTTCTTTGGGAAGGCCGGTCTTGACGTCGGCGTCCACGCCGCGCTGGCGGAAGATTTCGATGGCGGCGGGGCTGAGGCTATCGGCGATGAGTACGCGGGGCATGGGAATCTCCATTGGGAGAGGCCCTCCCCGACGACGTGGGGAGGGTGATGTTTCGGAAAGGCGCGCGGAGGCGCCAGTTCAGGCAGGCTGAAGTTCTGAGGCCGTGATGGCGAAGGCCCAGTCGAGCCAGGGCGTCAGCGCGTCGAGGTCAGCCGTATCGACCGTTGCGCCACACCAGATCCGCAGACCCGGAGGAGCGTCGCGGTAGCCTCCGACGTCGAGGGCCACGCCTTCCTTTTCCAGGGTGGCCGCCAGTTTCTTGGCGAACTCGGCCTGGGCCTCCTCGGAAAGCGATGTGATCTGCGGGTCGATGACCTTCAGGCAGACCGAGGTATTGGAGCGGCTCGCGGGATCTGCGGCGAGGAAGGCGACCCAACCAGTCTTCTGCACCCAGGCTGAGAGCACGCCGAGGTTCGAGTCGGCGCGCCGCTTCATTTCGGTGAGGCCGCCGATCGAGGCCGCCCACTTAAGCGCGTCGACCGCATCCTCCACGGCCAGCATGGAGGGCGTGTTGATGGTCGCGCCTTCAAATAGATCGAGGGTGACCTTGCCGCCCTTGGTCATCCGGAAGAGCTTCGGCATGGGCCATGCGGGTGTGTAGCTCTCGAGCCGGGCGACGGCGCGCGGCGACAGGATCAGAACACCGTGCGCAGCTTCGCCACCCAGGGCTTTCTGCCAGGAAAAAGTCACCACATCGAGTTTATCCCAGGCCAAATCCTGGGCGAAGGCGGCGCTGGTGGCGTCGCAGATGGTGATCCCTTCGCGATCGACGGCGATGAAGTCGCCGTTCGGCACGCGTACGCCAGAGGTGGTGCCATTCCAGGTGAAGACGAGGTCGGCGTCCTTGCGAACCCTGGTGAGGTCCGGAAGTTCGCCATAGGCAGCGTCGAGAACCTCGGCCTCGATCTTCAATTGCTTGGTGACATCGGTCACCCAGTCCTTGCCAAAGCTTTCGAAGGCCAGGAGCTGTACGGGGCGCGGCCCTAACATCGACCACATGGCCATCTCAACAGCGCCTGTATCCGAACCGGGCACGATGCCGATCAGGAAGTCGTCGGGAACCTCGAGCACCTCGCGAGTGCGATCTATGGCTTCCTTCAGACGCCCCTTGCCGATCTTAGAGCGATGAGACCGCCCGAGCACTGCGTTGCGGAGATTTTCAGGTGTCCATCCAGGGCGTTTAGCGCACGGGCCGGACGAAAATTCAGGGCGCGCCGGGCGCATGCCCGGCTTCGCGGGGGTCGTCATAGCAATGTCTCCCATCCTTACAGATGGACTGCGCCCCGTTGGGAGGGCGTGGCCCGCGGGCCAAAAGCCCGGGTTCGGGCGACAGAGCAAGGGAATATTTCTGGGAGCGCCTTAGAGCGACGCTAGGCCGCAGTGGCTTTTTCAGCCCGAACGCGGCGGCGCCAGACGACAGCCGTTCCGATAATCAGACACCAGATAATACCGCTGAAATCGATGTTGTTGACCAAGGCGTGGAGGAAGTCGTGCGGTCTTTCGGTAACCAGATAATAGGAATGCAGGGAGAACTGCGCGGCAAAGAACAGCATCACCCCGCCCATCCAGAGCGCGCCGAAGCGCACGGTGATTCCGAGCAGGACCAGGGCCGTGATGCCGTCGTTGATCAGTCGGATCACACCGTCGCTGTCCGGCGCCAGGAAATTGCCAGCTTCGCCGATGATCACATTTAAGATCACCATGACCGCGGTCGCGCGCTCTGCGACGCCCCCCTTCCACATAGCGAACAGGGCTCCGAGAACGGAGAACAGATCGATGAGAAGTCCGATTGATGTGTATGGCATGATTAGACGCCCCTAATCGCAATTAGAGGCGCCCAACCAGTTAATCTATTGCAACGTTTCGTCGACAGATACGCCGAGGCGGCGGTCAGCCCGTTTGACGCATCGAAGTCTTGGCGAGTTCGACCATCTGCGGCGGCTTGTTTTCGCCGTTCATCTTGGTGCGAATGCCGAGGCGGAGCTTGGCTTCGTTGAGTTCGTTGTGCACGCCGACCATCGCCGTACGCGCGTCGCTGAGGGCTTTGATCGCCTCAACCATCTTCACGGCCGCGTCGTCTGCGAACACCATTGAGGCGTTCACATCCTTACGGGCGCGTAGCATTTCGCTCATCAGTTCCGACGCTTCCGCAAGCGCGCCATCAACGGCAGCTTCGGTAACGAACAGCTTCTTGGCCACTCGTTGCGCCACAAACGCTTTTTCCATCACGATCCCCTAACAAGGTGAACAACCACAATTTACGGTAAATAGAATATTAAGGTTCTCGCAATCGATTCATAGGTTGTTAACCATAAATTCTTCCCCAGACGGTTGAAAATGTGGCGCCAAAGGCACAGTTTTGCCGCTGGGCGATCAGATAACAGGGTCTGCGGCCGTGCTACGCCGAAGCGAAACGTTAGGAATGTTGGGCTAGAGCGAAGGTCCCGTGCGGCCTCTTGCGAGCGTTATGAACCCGACGACAGGCACATCCGGCCCTGCGCCCACGACGACCTTCCACTATCGCGTCGCGAAAGTGGGGCTCGTTACGACGCTCGTTGTGCTGATCGCAGCGTGCTTGACCTTCATGCTGCAGCAATGGGCCGTGGCACGTACACAATCTCATCAGATGCATCTGGGCCTGGCAGAAGTCACGGCAACCACCGAGGCTCAGGCGATCACCAGCGGCCAGCCGCAAGCTGTCCAGGCGCCAATCTTGGCTCTCGCCGCCAGTAAGGCTGTCGAAGTCGCGCGCCTCACTGACCTCAAGGGCGCCACGCTGGCCACCTTCACGCGAGCAGCCGCACCGGGCGCCAAGACCGGACCGATCGAGGTCATCAAGACCGACGTGATCGCTGGTGGACGCAAGGTGGGCGCTCTATCGCTGACTGTGCGACGCCCGACGCTCACCGCGCTCCTGCCTCAGTTTATCGCGCTGACCTTTACATTGCTGATGGGGGGCATTGGCGTCGCCATCTTCCTGGCGCGCGGCATGGCGCACCAGGTCATCAAGCCGGTCCAGAGCCTGTCCGAAGCCATGCACGAGGTCGCCGCCGGCGGCAGCTTCGAACCGGTCGAGGTCAAGGCGCAGGATGAACTGTTCCGTGGACTGACCAATAGCTTCAATCACCTGCTCGGGAAACTCGGCGAGCGCGAAGACGATCTGAAGGGCGCGATGCGCGACCTGGAGAGCGCCCGCGACGCCGCCAATGCCGCAAACGTGCTAAAGACCCAGTTCCTGGCCAATATGAGCCATGAGATCCGCACGCCTCTGAACGGCGTGCTGGCCATGGCCGAGGTCATGGCCATGGGCGAACTAGGCGACGTCCAGCGCGAGCGGCTGGGAATCATCCGGCAATCTGGCAACCTGCTACTTGCCGTCCTGAACGACGTCCTCGACCTCTCCAAGATCGAGGCGGGCAAGCTCAGTCTGGTTGCGGAAGACTTTGACCTGGGCCCCACCCTTCGCCCATCGGCCGACACCTTCCAGGTCCTGGCGGAGGGCAAAGGCCTGGAGTTCCGTTTCGAGATCAACGAGGCGGCCCAAGGCTGGTGGCGCGGCGATGCCGACCGCCTGCGCCAGATCGTCGGAAACCTGCTTTCCAACGCCGTAAAATTCACGCCGCAGGGTCTGGTCGAGGCCATCGTCGGCGTCGATCCGCAGTCCAAAGCCCTGCGCCTAGTGGTCCGCGACTCCGGCGTCGGCATCGCGCCCGAAAAGCTGCCGGCTTTGTTCGAGAAATTCACGCAGGCCGACAACTCCGCTACGCGTCGCTTCGGCGGCACGGGGCTTGGCCTGGCGATTTGCCGTGAACTGACACAGATGATGGGCGGCTCCATCAACGTCGAGAGTCGCGAGGGGCACGGCTCGACCTTCACCGTTGAGCTGCCGCTGGCCCGTGGAGAGGCTTCCGAATCGGCGCAGGTCGACACGACCCAATACAGCGACGAGCGGAACATTCGGCTGCTCGCCGCCGAGGACAATCTCACCAATCAGCACGTGCTGGCCGCGGTCATGGAATCGCTCGGCATTGATATCGACATCGTTGCTGATGGCAGGCAGGCGGTCGACGCCTGGCGGGTCGGTGGCTACGACCTGATCTTGATGGATATCCAAATGCCCGTGATGGACGGCATCGACGCGGCCCGCGAGATTCGCACATTCGAAATCACGGAACAGCGCAAACGCATTCCGATCGTTGCCCTTACCGCCAATGCCCTCACCCATCAGGTTGAAGAGTATATGGCGGTGGGGATGGACGGACACGTCGCCAAGCCGATTGAGATCGCCAAGCTTTATGAGGCGATCAGCGCGGCTTTGACCGCCGCGGCGACCGGCGCCTCGGGCCGCACGCCCGTTGCAGCCACCCAGGCGGGCTAACGCGCAGGTCAGTCTCGGCCCCAATTAGGCTATTCAGCAACGATGAGCTCCGGCCAGCGCCCTGCTACTGACGCAGCAGTTCGGGCGAAGCCATTGGTCGCGCGGATCGGATTCGGGCGCAGGCGCAATGCAAAGAGATCTTCCAGGCCAAACGGGGCAACCACGGTCAACCGGTCGTCCGTTGCCAGCCGCACACCGACCGAGAACGTGGCGCTCGTGAAGCGATTGAGCGCGTCCGCTGTGCAGGTGAGCTGGGCATAGGGCTCGCCGAACTTCCCCTCGAACCACAGATGCACTCGCGCCTGATTGCGGACTTCCACCAGATCGCGAAGCGGCGGGTCGAAGGCGGCGGCCACCCGGCGGATCACCGCGTCCTCGGCGTCATAGGAGGTGTCAGGATCGAAATAACCGAGGTCGTAGTCCTTTATCCCATAGTCCAGGTCGCGGCCTGTAAGGGTGTTCAGCACCCTTTGATAGACTGCCCCGGAGAAGATCAGCCAGTCTGGCAGGTCAATTTCTCGAGCGATTGTCAGCACCTGCATTAGGGAAGAACTGCTGCGGACAATGTCCTCCAGGCGGCGTTCCAGCAAAGCGCTCATACCTTGCCCCGCAGCGGCCAGCCGTGGCCTAGGGGCCCGTGACCCGCACCGAAGCCCGGCGCACATCGAAGGGCTTCCTGCACATAGGCCCAGGCCCTCGCCACTGCATCCGAGAGCGGCATCCCCTGAGCGAGACCTGTCGCGCAGGCGGACGCCAGAGTGCATCCGGTGCCGTGAGTGTTGCGGGTGTCGATCCGTTCGCTTTCGAAGACCGTCTCGCCGGTTGCCGTCATCAACAGGTCGATCACCCGTTTCCCAGGCATGTGCCCCCCCTTCATCAGCACCGCCTTTGCGCCCATAGCCAGCAGCGCCTCGCCAGCTCGGCGAAGATCGTCTGTGCTCGTCACAGCCAATCCGGTCATGGCCTCTGCCTCGGGAGCGTTGGGGGTGAGCAGGGCTGCGCGCGGGATCAACAGTGCCTTCACCGCGCCGACGGCATCTCTGGCGAGTAGGGTCGCGCCGCCCTTGGCGATCATCACAGGGTCGATAACCGCCGGGATACCGGCAGCGGAATCGAGAAGGTGCGCCACGGCCTCGACGACCGCGGCGTCACCCAGCATGCCCGTCTTGATGGCATCGGCGCCAATGTCGTCCAGGACCACGCGCGCCTGAGCCTCAATGATCTCGACGGGGATGGTGTGGACCGCGCTGACACCCAAGGTGTTCTGCGCCGTGACCGCAGTGATCGCCGTCGCCGCATAGCCACCCAGCGACGTGACGGTCTTGATGTCAGCCTGAACCCCTGCGCCGCCGCCGGAATCCGAACCGGCGATGATCAGGACTCGGCCGAGCGACGTCATGGCCCCGGATAGCGCGCCGCGAGCGAATTTGCATCGGTCAATAACACCCAAGACCGTATTGCAGGGCGTTGCAGACAGAATCGCCACTCGTGGCGCGCCGAGGGTAGAGCGCGAGATCACCAAATCCTACGACGGCCGCGTTCGAGCCTGAGCCCTGCTGAAGCTGGGTGGCTTGGCCGGCGCCGCAAATTGGGATTGAGTGCTCAGCGAGGCGCCGGCCACGGCTGCCCGTCGGAGAGGCGCAGCTGTCAGTTCTTGTCCTGGATGGCGTCACCAAGCGCTTCGAAGGCTTCACCGCCGTCGACAAGTTGAGCTTCGAGGTCCCGGAAAGCGGGATCTTCGGCTTTCTCGGCGCCAATGGCGCCGGCAAGACCACCACATTGCGCATGGCGCTGGACATCCTTCGTCCGACCAGCGGGACCATCCAGGTGTTGGGCCAGGCCCCCGGGCGCCGCGGCGGCGGCGAAGTCGGCTTCCTGCCGGAAGAGCGCGGCCTCTACCGCCAGATGACGGTTCTGGAGACGGTGATCTACTTCGGCCAATTGAAGGGCATGGCGACAGGCGCCGCTAGCGCCTCCGCCGAGACGCTGATTGAACGCTTCGGCCTGGCGCCCTTTGCACGCCGCAAGGTGGAGCAGCTTTCCAAGGGCATGGCCCAAAAGGTCCAGTTGGCCGCGGCATTGGTCACCGCGCCGCGCCTGCTGATCCTCGATGAACCGTTCGCGGGTCTCGATCCGGTCAACCAGTCAGTGCTCGAAGACGTGGTGCTGGAACGAGCCAAGGCTGGATCCACGGTGATATTCTCAACCCATGTCATGCAGCACGCTGAGCGCCTGTGCGACCGACTGCTGTTGATCGCTCGGGGCCGCAAAGTTTTCCAGGGCAGCCAAGAGGAGGCTCGAGGCCAGCTTCCCGCGCGGCTTTCCTTGGCCGCGCGCGACGATCCCAGCCGGCTCCCGGGAGTTGAGCGTGCCGTGGCGACGGGCGCCGCCGACGGCGGCTGGGCCAACTGGGACATCACGCTGAGCCCGGGCGCCAGCGCCGGCGCTCTTCTCGAGACCTGCACGAGTGGGGGATTTGCCCTGCGCAGCTTCGAAACCCATCGCGCCAGCCTGCACGAGGTCTTCCTGCATCTGGCCGGCAGCGGGCAAGCGGGCGAAACCTCAGAGGTGCGGTCATGAACGCCACGTGGCTGGTCGCCGCCCGCGAGTTCCGCCAGATTTGCGCCACCCGCAGTTTCTGGCTGACGCTTCTTCTCCTGCCCCTCGCGATCGTCCTCAGTCAGGTATCCGCGCGCCTATTGGCGCCGCCGCCCGGAGTCGCGATGGTGATCGTCGACGAAACGGGCCGCTACTCACCCCTGATTCAACACCGGATTGCGCTGGATCGCGACCGCCAAGTGCTAAGCGAGCTCGGCGCCTACGCCCAACGCTGGAAGATCACACCATCTGGCCCGGGTACGGCTTGGGGCGACGGACCGCGCCTGTTCACACCTGACGAAGCCCAGGCCTTCGAAGCCGCGGGCGGCATTCAGGCAGCGGCCGCGCAGATCGCGCGTTTGAAGCCTGCGGGCGCGCCGGACCTGCGGCTTCCCGCGCCAAATTTCATCCCCATCCCACCACCTCAGGATGTTGTCACCGACAGGGGCGTCGAGGCTTTTGGCGCGTCCCTCGCTCCACACCTCAAGAAGGACGTGGCAACACCGGTTGGGCCGCGGCAGCTGGCGCTTGGCGTCTATATTCCAGCGAACTTCGGAACCCCTGGGGCAGTCGTCCGCATGTGGTCCAACGGCCGGCCAAACCTGGAGCTGGTGGAGACCATCCGCCAGGAGCTGAGTACGTCGCTTCGCGCGCAGGCATTGCAATCTTCCGGCGTGGATATGGCGGCCCTGGCGAAAGTCCAGGCCATCAGCGCGCCGGTATCCCTGACCGTGCCGCCAGCTGGAACCGGTGCACG
>JAYUBY010000451.1:0-12464 GCA_043740635.1 Alphaproteobacteria bacterium | reverse complement strand
CAAAAATCCGACCAACGGCGAGGCCCAACCCTTATCCGGCGCCACTGACGCCCATTCCGTATCGTCGGCGACTGTCAGCGCACGGTCAGTGTTTGAGTTTGACCTCTGCACGCTCTTGGACGGCTTCCTTGGCTTCCTTGGCCGGGCTCTCGGCGCCGTTCTCAAGCACCTTGCCGGTGATGGCGTCGACACCGACCTCGATGGTCTTACCGTGGCTCTTTACATCGAAGGAATAGCGCAGGCCTGACCCACCGCCCTCCTTCTCCAGCTCCTGGTCGACGATCTTGCCGGGCCGCACCTTTAGCGCGATCCCGCGAGCGTCGGCGAGGGTGATCTTGGCCTGACCGGCCAGTTCATGGCCATGGAACTTGGCGTCGGTCGCGGCGGGGGCAGCAGTGGCCGCGCCAGCAATTAACGCGCCTGAAGCGAGCATCGGAAGAATGAAGCGTTTCATTGGCGTCGTCCTTTTTTTTGCGAGTTGGCATTCTCCCAAGCCGAGGTGTCGCCGTAATGTTCCTTTCGCGTCAGAATGTGACCAAGCGCTGCCGTGAAATGGCGTTGAAATCGAAAGCAGGGCGCGACCGGCGCCCCCGCTGTATCGCGCAACTCACTGCTGTTGGGGGACCCCGTGCGCCACTGTCCGGTGTCACAATCCAAGATCTCAAGAGGCTGATTTTGCTGCTTTTACTTACGGAACAACCACCTAGAGAGTGATTGGTAGGCCGGGTGAGGTTCGAACTCACGACCATTCGATTAAAAGTCGAATGCTCTACCACTGAGCTACCGGCCCACGACGCGAGGCGTTAAAGGCCCTGGCGAAGCGGCGCGGACCTTAGGCGCCGGACCCTCGCGGCGCAAGTGCAGTGGCGGCACAGATCGCGGGCGCCCAGAACTCGCCAGGATTTTTCTTAAGCTGGAGTTCGATGCGTCACCTTACCGTCCTTTCCTACTGCGCCGCTGCCCTTGTGCTGTCCGGCTGTGTGACCGCGCCCGACAACGGCTCGTCCAAGGTGCAGACCACGGCCGAGGCAGACCGCTCCGGCGTCAAGGGTGTCGCCGAATCTCCGCTGCGCGACCTCAACGTTCTGCGCACCAAGATCCCCGACGTACTTCTGCTGGCCATGGCCGATCCTTACGAATACCCAGGTTCCGGAACCTGCGCCGACCTCATCGCCCGCCTTCCGCAATTGAACGAGGCCCTGGGCGATGATCTCGACATCGCCTCAAATGACACAACCGGCCTTGTCGACAAGGGAAAGACAACCGTTCTTACGGTTGCCTCAGGCGCGGCGAGTGACGTCATTCCATTCCGAGGCTGGATCCGAAAGCTCTCAGGCGCCGAACGCCACGACGGTTTTGTCCAAGCCGCGATCACTGCTGGGACGGTGCGCCGAGCCTATCTCAAGGGTTTGGGAGAAGCTAAGGACTGCAAGGCGCCCGCCAAGCCGTCGCACGAGCTGGCCGGCGCGCCGGTGCCTGATCAGTCGATGAAACCCAAGTATCCTGTCCGTTAGAGAAGCCAGCTGGGCTAGCGCCGAGCGAGCCGCGCCGCAAAGTTACGGCGGAAACCCTCCAGCCGCCCTTCGGAGATCGCGGCGCGTAATCCGGCCATCAGTTCTTGGAAGAAGGCCAAGTTGTGCCAGGAGAGAAGCACCTGTCCCAGGATCTCCTCAGACTTCACCAAGTGGTGTAGATAGGCCATAGAATAGTCGCGAGAAGCAGGGCAGCTGCTCGTGGCGTCCAACGGCATGTCGTCGTCAGCGAACCGAGCGTTCTTTAGGTTGACTGAACCTTCCCAGCTCCAAGCCTGGCCGTGGCGGCCAGATCGCGTGGGGAGAACGCAATCGAACATGTCGACCCCTCGTGCTACTGCCTCAACGATGTCGATGGGCTTGCCGACGCCCATCAGGTAGCGCGGCCGCTCTGTCGGGAGCATGCCCGGCGCATAGTCCAGCACTTCGACCATACCCTCATGCCCCTCGCCGACGGCCAGTCCGCCGATGGCGTAGCCGTCGAAGCCGGTGTCGGTCAGCCTCGCGGCGGACTCGCGTCGCAGCGTCTCCGACATGCCGCCCTGTTGGATGCCGAATAGAGCCTGGGTTTCGCGTGCGCCGAACGCTGCCTTCGACCGTTCCGCCCAGCGCGCCGACCGGCGCATCGCATCGGCGGCCCTATCCTCAGTCGCTGGCAACGCCACCAGTTCGTCGAGCTGCAAGACGATGTCGGAACCCAGCAGGTCAGCTTGAATCTCGATCGAGCGTTCGGGGGTCAGCACGTGTCGAGAGCCATCGATATGGCTCTGGAATGTGACCGCCTCTTCCGTGACCTTGGAGATTTTTGAAAGCGACATCACTTGAAAGCCACCGCTGTCGGTCAGGATCGGCTTTTCCCAGCGCATGAAGCGATGGAGCCCTCCAAGTCGCGCCACTCGCTCAGCGGTGGGTCGAAGCATCAGGTGGTAGGTGTTGCCGAGCAGGATGTCGGCGCCAGTGGCGGCCACCTGGTCGACGGTCAACGCCTTGACGGTGCCGGCCGTACCAACCGGCATAAAGGCCGGCGTACGGATCTCGCCGCGCGGCGTTGAAAGTACGCCGGTGCGCGCCTTGCCGTCGGTCGCGGCGATTGAAAAGGGAAAGGCGCCCATCAGGCCACCGGCCATAGAAGGCTGGCGTCACCGTAGGAATAGAACCGATAGCCGGTGGCGATCGCATGCCTATATGCCGCTCGCATCGTCTCCAGCCCCGCGAAGGCCGAGACCAGCATGAAGAGCGTCGACTTCGGAAGGTGGAAGTTGGTCATCAGGCCATCCACCGCACGGAACCGATAACCGGGTGTGATGAAGATCGCCGTCTCACCTTCAAACGCGCCAATCACGCCATCCTCGCTGGTGGCGGACTCCAGAAGGCGCAGCGAGGTCGTCCCGACACAGACAATCCGGCCGCCGGCCCGACGCGCTGCGTTGAGGCGTTTGGCGGTCGCAGCATCAACCTCGCCCCACTCCGGATGCATTCGATGTTCGGCCACCACTTCTGTCTTCACCGGCAGGAATGTGCCCGCACCCACGTGCAGGGTGACGAAAGCTGTCTCTACGCCTGCAGCCGACAAACGCGCGAACAGTTCGGGCGTGAAGTGCAGACCGGCGGTCGGAGCCGCAACTGATCCGTCCTCCTCCGCGTAAACAGTCTGATAGTCGCTCCGATCCTGGTCGTCCTCTGCGCGCTTGGCGGCGATGTAGGGCGGTAGCGGCATAGCGCCTCGCTCAGCAATGGCGGCGTCCAGATCGGGGCCCGAAAGATCAAAGCTCAGCGTCAACTCGCCGCCTTCGCTTTTGTCTTTCACGGTGGCGTCAAGCGCTCCTCGCAGGCAGCCGCGATCGGAACTTTGCCCGAACACGATCCGATCGCCCGCCGCCAACCGCTTTCCAGGGCGCATGAACGCGCTCCAGCTGTGTGGGCTCAACCGACGGTGCAGGGTGGCTTCAACTGTCACCTGGCTGTCACCCCGTTGGCGAACCCCCTTCAGACGCGCGGGAATCACGCGGGTATCGTTGAGGACCAGCACATCGCCGGCCCGCAATTCCCCTGGCAGGTCGCTCACAGTGAGATCGCGCAAGCGCGCGCCAGCATCCACCGCCAACAGGCGGGCGCTATCGCGGGGGCTCGCAGGCCTCAGCGCAATGAGATCTTCTGGAAGGTCGAAGTCGAAGTCAGCAAGCTGCATGGCGGGCGCGTGAAGGCCACGCCCCGCCTGTCCAGTCAAGTCAAGTCAAGGCCTTCTATGCAACCTTCATCGCGACGATTGCGCCTGGCGCACGGGGCGGTTCACCCTTTGGCAGCGCATCGATGTGCTCCATGCCGTCAGTCACTTCGCCCCAAACCGTGTACTGATTGTCCAGGAAACGGGCGTCGTCAAAGCAGATAAAGAACTGGCTGTTGGCTGAATGCGGGTTCTGCGATCGCGCCATGGAGCAGACGCCGCGGACGTGAGGCTCAGCCGAGAATTCCGACGGCAAGTTGGGCTTCGGAGAGCCGCCCATGCCGCTGCCGGTGGGGTCACCGCCTTGGGCCATGAAGCCTGGGATGACCCGGTGGAAGACGACGCCGTCATAGAAACCTTCGCTCGCCAATTCCTTGATCCGCGCCACGTGTTGCGGCGCGAGATCAGGACGTAGCTTGATGGTCACCGCGCCGGTCGCCAATTGCATGATCAGAGTGTCGCTGCCGCCGCTTTTCTTGGCGGACGGCTTCTTGGCATTTGCCTTGGCTTTGGGGGCCATCACTTCACCTCTACAGGAATGTCTACGTCGCAGGCCGTGAAGTCTGCGCCCTTAGCCGCACGAACGCGTTCGATTTCGGCTTTGAACCACGGCCCCTTGGGATCGATCACCCGGATTTTCGGGCGATCCTTCTCGGGAATATCGGCCAGCACGCGCACATGCTGCATGAAGTCCTGCGGCTGCTCCACCGGCTCGCCGGTCTTGATCGCCCGCACGACGTCCAGACCGCTGATCACGCGACCCCAAGCCGTGTATTTGCGCTCCAGCGATGGATAGGGATAGCGCATCAGGAAGAACTGGCTGTTGCCGCTGCCAGGATCTTCATCGCGGGCCATGCCCATCACGCCTTGGCAATAAAGGCTCCACGCCGTGACCTTTTGGTCCTTTGTCATGGCGCCCAGCATCATCGACTGACTTTCGACCGGCAGGGACTTGAAGAAGCCGATTTCCGCCACCGTCTGGTCGGCCGCCATCACAAACGGAAGGTCGGAGCCTCGGCGAAAGTTGAACTCTGCCGGGATATTGGGCTTGGAGGAGCCGCCGACGCCGCTGTTCTGCGGATCGCCGGTCTGATCCATGAACTTGTCGATTACGCGAAAGAACCTCAAGCCGTCGTAAAAATTCTCGTGGGCCAGGGTACGGATCTGCGCCACATGCTGCGGCGCGGCCTCTGGGATCATCTCCACGACGATGCGCCCCTTGTTGGTGTCGATCACCAGCACATCATTGGGATCGGGTGCGCGCCAGTCGGCGGCGCCCGGCGCCGTTGCAATCGGCTTGGCGGGCGCGGCGGCCGGCGTTTTGTCTTTGGGTGCGGCAAAAGCGCTGACGGCGAAGGCCGCCACGGTGGCCGCGAGTAGGATGGTGCGTTTCATAGGATCTCTCGTAATAGGCCGTAAGCGACGACGCCAGTCAGGCTGTCACTATCCGCCGGCCTTGGCGTCCAGTCGGTGCTTGACGCTGGGACTGACGAACTTCGTGACGTCGCCGCCTAGCAGCGCAATCTCCTTCACCAGCTTTGAGGCGATCGCCAGGTGGCGGGGATCGGCCATCAAGAACACCGTCTCGATGTCGCGGTCGAGCTGCTGGTTCATGGCCGTGATCGAAAATTCGAACTCAAAGTCCGACACCGCGCGCAAGCCGCGCACCATGATGCCTGCGCCGATTTCGCGGGCAAAGTGGGTGGTAAGGCCTTTGTAGGGCTGAACCACGATCTCTGTAGACACGCGAAATGCTGCGACGGCCTCTTCGACGATGGCCACCCGCTCTTCCAGCGTGAACATCATGCTCTTACCGGTATCGATGGCGACACCCAGGACGAGCTTGTCCACCAGCTTCACGGCCCGGCCGATGATGTCCGTATGGCCATTGTGAATGGGGTCGAAACTGCCCGGATATAGCCCGACGCGGGTCATGCGGTTTGATCCCCAAACTACCTATCTTCGCCTTTCGCCGCCGGACGCGCTTTAGGCAAGCGGAAATCGCCGTGGGCGGTCGATCTCAGGCTTTCGAGATGGGAATCCAGGGCAGGATCATCGAAACCCGTCGGCGATAGGTGAGATAGGTCTCGCCAAAGAAAGCCACGAGATCATGCTCCTCGAGCTGAATGCCGATCAGCATGTAACCTGTTGTGGCGATCGTGAAGACCAGATGTCCCAAGCTCATCTGCGGCGTCGCCCAAAAGGCGATCATGAAGCCCAGATAGATCGGGTGACGCACGACGCGGTAAAATAGCGGCGTTCTGAACTCCGGGGGCGGAATTTCCTTGCCTGACGCATAGGCCCAGACCTGGCGCAGGCCGAAGAGGTCGAAATGGTTGATCAAGAAGGTGCTGGTCAGCACCGTCAGCCAACCGAGGCCATTCGCAATCAGAAGCAAACTCGCGGCCGGTCCGCTCGTGGTCCAAATGACGGGCGTCGGTAACGCACGCCATTGCCAGAAGATCAGGATCAATGCCAGCGAAGCTAGGAGCACATAGGTCGAGCGCTCCGCGACCTTCGGCACGATCCCCGTCCACCACGCTTTGAAGGCCGGCCGCGCCATGACGCTGTGCTGGATGGCAAAGACACCCAGCAGCAAGGCATCGACGAACAGACTTGGAACAAGCGCACCGGCGAGGCCCGAATCGATGGTCTTTGGGACCGGCAAGTCATCCACGAAGGCGATCGCGTAGAGGAAAGCCCCGAAGAACACGACGTAGCTCACTACGCCATATAGCACCGCCATAATTTTGCCCATGTTCCGCCCCCGCCGAAGTTGACGGGAGCCTGAACGCCGCCGGTCAGGCTGTCAATTTAGATGGATTAGGTCCACCGGACCGTGTTCTCCGGACTATTCTGCGCCCGACCCATCGGCGTTCGCCTCACCGTCGGGTATCTCGCCGTCCAAATCTTCGGCATCGTCATCACCCGCGTCGGCGAGGCGTTCCACGGAGACCACGTGCTCGTCAGGTGCTGTGCGGAAGATGGTGACGCCAGAGGTGTTGCGCCCGACCATGCGGACCTGGGTTACCGGCGTGCGGATCAGCTGGCCCTGATCGGTGACCAGCAGGATCTCGTCGAATTCCTCCACCGGGAACGAGGCAGCGAGCCTGCCCCCCTTACGAGTGAGGTCCTGGGCCAACAATCCCTGCCCGCCGCGTCCCGTGCGTCGGAATTCGTAAGCAGAGGTGCGCTTGCCGAACCCCTCGGTCGAGACGGTAAGAATGATCTCCTCGGCTGCTTCCAGCGCCGCGATGCGTTCGACCGGCAGCGACACCAAGCCTTCGCCGGCCTCGCCATCATCATCTTCAACCGCCGCAGGCTCATCGGTCTCCGTCGCTTCGCCGCGCGCCTTGCGCATGGCGTTGGCGTGCTTGACGTATGCGCTGCGTTCATCCGGTGTGGCGTCGACTGAGCGCAAGATTGCCATGGAGATCACAGTGTCTCCCTCGGCCAGCCGGATACCGCGAACACCTGTCGAGTCGCGGCCGGCGAATACACGGACCTCTTCGGTCGCAAAACGAATGCAGCGGCCGAGGGCAGTGGTCAGCAGGATGTCATTGACCTGGGCGTTGCATATGCCGACGCCAATGATGCAGTCGCCCTCATCCAGCTTCATGGCGATCTTTCCGTTGCGACGGACGTCCACGAAGTCGGAGAGCTTGTTGCGCCGAACCCCGCCGGAGCGGGTGGAGAACATTACGTCATACTGATCCCAGGTCGCCTCGTCCTCCGGCAACGGCAGGATCGAGGTGATGCTTTCACCGGGCTCAATGGGCAGCAAGTTGATGAACGCCTTGCCGCGCGAGGTCGGCGTGCCGATCGGCAACCGCCAGACCTTCAACTTGTAGACCTTGCCGCCTGACGAGAAGAACAAAACCGGAGTGTGGGTGCTGGCGGAGAAGACGCGGGTCACAGCATCTTCTTCCTTGGTCGACATTCCCGAGCGACCCTTGCCGCCGCGATGCTGCGTCCGATAGGTGGTCAGCGGAGTGCGTTTTACATAGCCGCCGTGGGTCACGGTGATCACCATGTCCTCGCGGGCGATCAGGTCTTCGTCCTCAACGTCGGCGTCGCCATCCACCATCTCGGTGCGCCGCGGCACAGCGTAGGCCTCGCGGACCTCCACCAGCTCCTGGCGAACGATGGCCATAATGGCTTCGGTCGAAGCCAGCAGCGCAAGGTAGCCGGCGATGGCGTCCGCGAGCGTCTGGGCCTCGCCAAAAATCTCATCGCGGCCAAGGCCCGTCAGGCGGGACAGAGTCAGAGCCAGAATTGCCCGGGCCTGCTCGTCAGAAAGCCGAATCTTGTCGCCGTCAATGACCAGGGTGCGCGGGTCGGCGATCAACTCGACCAACGGCAGCATGTCACCCGCCGGCCAATCTTTCGCAATCAGCCGCTCGCGGGCTTCGGCCGGATCCTTGGACGAGCGGATGATGTGGATAAACTCGTCGATGTTCGCCACGGCAATGGCCAAGCCGACCAAGACATGGCCCCGATCGCGGGACTTCGATAGTTCGAACTTGGTCCGCCGGATCACCACCTCTTCGCGGAAATCTACGAAGGCGGTGACCATGTCCCGCAGGCCCATTTGCTCGGGCCGTCCACGGTTCAGCGCCAGCATGTTGACGCCGAATGAGCTCTGCAGCGGCGTGTAGCGATAGAGCTGGTTCAGGATCACGTCGGCGGGCGCGTCGCGCTTCATCTCGATGACGATACGCATACCCTGACGGTCGCTCTCATCGCGCAGATCGGAGATGCCCTCGATCCGCTTCTCGCGCACCAAATCGGCAATGCGTTCGACAAGCGCGGCTTTGTTCAGCTGGTAGGGGATCGAGTGGATGATGATCGCTTCGCGTTCCTTGCGGATTTCCTCGATGGACGCCACGCCGCGCATGATCACCGAGCCACGGCCCGTCATGAGCGCCTGTCGCGGACCCGTGCGGCCGACAATCTGGCCGCCGGTCGGGAAATCCGGGCCGGGAACAATATCCAGCAGGGCCTCGAGGCTGATCTCGGGATCGTCGACGTAGGCCAAGCAGGCGTCGATCACTTCTCCCAGGTTATGAGGCGGGATGTTGGTGGCCATGCCGACCGCGATGCCGCCCGCCCCATTGACCAGCAGGTTCGGCACCCGGCTTGGCATGACGACTGGCTCATGTTCCGAGCCGTCGTAGTTATCCTTGAAATCGACCGTGTCCTTGTCGAGATCGGCCAGAATCGACATTGCGGCTTTGGTCAGCCGGCATTCGGTGTAGCGCATAGCAGCCGGTGGGTCGTTGTCCACCGAGCCGAAGTTCCCCTGCCCGTCGATCAGCAAAAGGCCCATGGAGAACGGCTGCGCCATCCGAACCAGGGTGTCGTAAATCGCGAGGTCCCCGTGCGGGTGATACTTACCCATGACGTCGCCGACCACTCGGGCTGACTTTACGTAAGATCGGTCGGGGGTGTGTCCCTGCTCGTTCATAGAGAACAGAATTCGCCGGTGCACAGGCTTCAGGCCATCGCGCACATCGGGCAGCGCTCGGCTCACGATCACGCTCATGGCGTAGTCGAGATACGAGCGCTTCAGCTCGTCTTCGATCGCGATAGGGGCGATGCCCCCGTGCCGGTCGGCCGGCGGGGTGTTGGTTTCGTCGGTCAAGGGAGGGATTTAGCCGTTGGAATCGGACTGCTTATGCGCGGTCCCTGAATAGCATTGCGCAGGTCCGGACGCCAACCCTCGTGCGCGCGTACGCGCGCACGTGCACGCGGGGCCTCGAAAGAGGCGGTTACCGTGGCACGATGGCACCCGAAAAAAGCAGTCCTGACCATTCCCGGTGCACCCCCGCACTACGTAACGCGCCTTCCATCCGAAGTTGGTTTTCGATGAGCCAGCGCTTTGAGGTTTGGGTGAAACGCCCCAAACTCCGCCGTAATCGCATGTTCTAGATCCGACGATGAACCGACTGATTCCATTGATCGCCGCCACGATGCTCAGCCTCGCCGTCGCCGGCGCTGCATCTGCTCAAAAGGCTATCTCTCCGGGATATTGGGAGACCACCAGCAAGGTCACCTCGCCCTTCCCCACACAGAAGACCGAGCGTCGCTGCATTAAGCCCAACGACGTGGCCAAGTTTATGGAAGGCAAGATCAACCACATCTACACTTGTACCTACCCGACCAAGGAGGTCGGCGGCGGAAAGATCAGGCTGCAGGGCTCCTGCGCCACAAAGGACGGCGCGCCGGTCCCAATCTCAGGCGAAGGGGTCTACACCGGCGATACGATGCATATTGAGGCGCGCGTCGCAGTGGCGGTTGGCGGACTGAATGTCCCCGTCCACGCCTCGACCGACGCAAAGCGCCTCGGCGACATTTGCCCCGAGCCAGCGGTGCCCGCTGGCTGACAGCCTAGAACGGAATTTCGTCGTCAAGATCAGCGGAAAAATCCTCGCGCGGCGCGGAGCTCTGCGCCCGCGGCCCCGACGAAAAGCCGCCGTTGTAGCCACCGCCCTCACCCGCCTCGGCGTTCTCGCCGCGACCGTCGAGCATAGTCAGCTCGCCTCGGAACTTCTGGAGCACGATCTCGGTGGAGTACTTTTCCACGCCCGATTGGTCGGTCCATTTGCGAGTCTGGATCGCGCCTTCGACGTAGACCTTCGCACCCTTACGTAGGTACTGCTCGCAGACCTTCACGATGTTCTCGTTGAAGACCACGACCCGATGCCACTCGGTCTTTTCCTTCCGCTCGCCCGATCCGCGATCGCGCCAAGATTCGGACGTAGCGATCCTCAGGTTCGCTACTCGATCGCCCGATGTGAGTGAGCGGATTTCGGGATCGGCCCCGAGGTTACCCACCAAAATGACCTTGTTGACGCTGCCCGCCATGTCGATGTCCTGAGCTTCCGTGTTCGTGGGCCGAGGCCCCATTCCAAGAATTGAGGAACACGCTAGCGAGCCGCCGTGGCCTCGGCAAGGACGAAGTTCACTCTTCGTTCACGTTTTCACGGGGCAATAATTTACTTGACGCAGTGAACCCACAGATTTATTTTGGCGGTCATGGAAACGGCCCCCTCCCTCCCGCAGCCCCGCACCTTGATGGAAGCGGTTCGGTATTTTGCCGATCCGGTGCGGACGCATGAGATGGCCGTGCGCCTGCGCTGGCCCAAAGGTGTTTGCTGCCCGGTCTGTGAAGGCGTCGAGCCTAAGTTCTATTGGGCGTCGTCCAAGAACCGCAAGACGGGCGTCATCACGCCGCGTCCGCTGTTCCAGTGCAAGGGAAAGCACGCCAAGCGCCAGTTCACCGTCAAGACTGGATCGATCTTTGAGGACAGCGCGCTCCCGCTGGATAAGTGGTTTGTCGCCATCTGGGCGGTCGCCAACTGTAAGAATGGCATTTCAAGCTACGAGCTGGGCCGCGCGACCGGCGTCACCCAGAAGTCGGCTTGGTTCATGCTTCACCGCATCCGGGTTGCGATGGACGCTGGCGGCCTTGGCAAGATGGATGGGATCGTTGAGGCCGATGAGGCCTACATCGGCGGCGTCGCCAAAAACATGCACGCCCACAAGCGCAAACAGCGTGTCGAAGGTCGCGGTGCAGTCGATAAGGTCGCCGTCATGGGCATCCTGCAACGGACCAACGGCGACATTCCGAGCCGCGTCCTGACACGCATTATCAAGGACGCGAACGCACATACCCTCCAAGGGCTTATCCGCCACCACGTTGTACCCGGCGCTCAGGTGATGACGGACTCAGCAACCGGGTATCGCGGCCTTCGCCATGACTATATCCACCAGCACGTGAACCACGCCGTCGAGTACGTTCGCGGCACCGTGCATTCAAACGGGATTGAGAACTTCTGGAGCCTGCTAAAGAGGACGATCAAAGGGACCTACGTCTCGGTAGATCCGACTCATTTGACCCGATACCTCATCGAGCAAGGCTTCCGGTTCAATGAGCGCAAGGACAACGACCTTGGACGCTTCCGTTCCGTGCTAGGTTCAGTCGCCGGTAAGCGGCTTACGTGGAAGGACCTCACCAATCATGCCTTCTCGCCCGCCCCCTGAAAGCGCCCCCAAGGGCGGGGAAAGCGAAGAACCCGAAGGCAAGGTGACGCGCGGTAATTTCGAGGCCCTAGCGAGGGGCCTCTTTCGCGTTACGCCCGCGCAGTTTGCGGCGGAGGAGAAGCGGCAGAGGGTGGCGAAAAAGAACGGGAAGCCTTAGGCGGCTGCCTTGTGAAGGTCGATAAACATGACAGGCTCGTCGCGGGCCCGGTTCTCCTGCGTATCCACAATCGTGAAGCCGCACTTCTCGTAGAATTTCACCGATTGATTTTTCGAATCGACCACGACGAAACGGCAGCCGACGGCGGGACAGATTTCGCTTCGGGCGATACCGAGCGCTAGTTCGACTAAGTTGCGCCCGAAGCCGCGACGCTTGTCGCCGCGGTGTCGCTTGTCGACCAAGAGCCGGGCGATCTTCACTGCTGGGTAGTGCTTGTAGGGGAACTCAACTCCCTCTTCCTGCACAAGCCGTTCGTCTGACATAACCTCACTGCAAACGAGCGTCACGAAGGCAAGCACGGCTGACGTCTTCAGATCGTGAACCACGTACGTGCGGGCCAGATTCGCCTGTTCGTACTTCTTTGCGTGCTTTTTCGCGAACTCCGCAAGGGGTGCGAAACTAGCGTCACCGCTCTTCATAGAGCCGAGGCGATCGTCGGGCTGCA
>JAYUBY010000450.1:0-8334 GCA_043740635.1 Alphaproteobacteria bacterium | reverse complement strand
GCGAAGATGGCGTTACAAACCGCAGGCGCAACCGGAGCGACCGAGGGCTCGCCAATGCCACCCCAGGGCTTACCGCCAGAGGGCTGCAGATAGACCTCGACCTTCGGCGTCTCCGCCATCCGAAGCATCGGATAGGTGTCGAAATTGCCCTGAACTGGCCCGCCGTTCTTGATGGTGATTTCTCCGTAGAGCGCCGCGGTCAGGCCAAAGACCACGCCGCCCTCAATTTGCTGAGCGATCGTGTTAGGGTTGGCCGCGTGGTAGCAATCCACCACGCAGACGACCCGATCGACCTTGACCTTGCCGATCGGGCTCACTGTCACCTCGGCCACCTGCCCGGTCACGGTGCCGTAGGTCTCGATGATCGCCATGCCGCGTCCGCGACCGGGAGGGAGCGGATCACCCCAATTGCCCTTCTCGGCCATGGTATCGAGCACAGCCAGATAGTCGGGCCGGTCGAGCATGGCGCGGCGGAACATGTAGGGGTCCCGGCCCGCTGCGTGCGCCATTTCGTCGATGAAGCTCTCGATGAAGAAACCGTTCTGGGAGGCGCCGACGCTGCGCCAGAACATCACCGGCACGTGGGCGTTCTTCAGCTGCACCCCGATGTCGTTGTTGGGGATTTTGTAGGCGTGGGTGGCGATCGTCTCCACGGCCATCGGTTCGATGCCACTGGGCACGGCATTCGGGCCGCCCAAGGAGCGCAGCAGCGAACCCACGGCGATCCGGCTATAGAAGGCGGTGGCGCATCCCTGGCCGTCAAGCGACGCCTTGAACCTGACGGCTGCCTGCGGGCGATAGCGGTCGCGCCGGATATCCTGCTCACGGCTCCAAATCAGCTTGACGGGCTTCTTGACCACCTTGGCGACCGCGATGGCGTGCACCAGTTCGTCGTGCTTGGTGCGCCTTCCGAAGCCGCCGCCCACAAACCCATTGTGGACATAGACATTCTCCGGCGCGACGCCGCTTTCTGCAGCGGCCAGCTTCAGCACGTCCATCGGCGACTGCGTGCTGATCCAAACGTCGAGGCGGTTCGCCTTGAGGTCGACAGTTGCGTTCAGCGGTTCCATCGGCGCATGCGCCAGGTAGGGAACCTCATAGACAGCCTCGACTAGCTTTGCGCCGGGCGCCGAAAGGGCAGCCGCCGCGTCGCCGTCTTTACGGGCATTGACCATCGGACCGTCCAGCGCGTCACGATAGGCTTTGTCGAGTTGGGCGCTGTCTACCCCTGCGTTGGCGCCCGGCGCCCACACTGGCTTCAGCATGGCCAGCGCCGACTTTGCTCGCCAGTAGCGGTCGGCGACCACAGCGACAGCGTCATCCAGTTTGACCACGGCGATAATCCCGCGGTGGTCCTTGACCAACGCTTCGTCGACGCTCGCGAGCTTGCCGCCCCACTCGGGGCAGGAGACAACGGCGGCGTAGACCATACCCGGAACCTGGGCGTCGATGCCGAACTGCGCGGAGCCGTCGAGCTTGGGCGCGGTATCAAGCCGCGGCGTCCACATGCCGACCAACTTAAACTGGTCTGGCGTCTTGATCGCCGGCTCCTGAGCCAGAGTGATCCTCGCCGCCTCTTCGCAGAGCGCGCCGTAGTCAAGCGAGCGGCCGCTTGCGGAATGGGTCACTTTGCTGTCGGCGCAACCGCAGGCCACCGCCGGCACATCCCATCGCCGGGCCGCCGCCTCGACCAACCTGGCTCGCGCGCTGGCGCCGGCCTGCTGCATAAATTGGACGGAGGTTCGCAGACCTCGGCTGCCCACGGTGCTCTGGCTCTTGTAGACGCCGTTCTGCCTCAGATTCCGATTGGAAGAGGCGTATTCGCACTTCAACTTCGACCAATCGCAGCCGAGCTCTTCGGCGACCAGCATTGCCAAAGCTGTGGTCGTGCCCTGGCCAAGTTCCGAATGCGCCATGCGCACCAGCACTGAGTTGTCAGGCTCGATGACCAACCAGGCGTTGATCTCGTTTGGTGTGGCGGAAGCTTCCGGGCTAGCTGGCGCGGCGGGAAGGCCTGCCCAGGCCTTGGCGGAACGCGGCAAGGCCATGCCGATAGCGAGGCCGCCTGCGGCTGACAGTCCAGAGGTGATAAGAATTCGGCGGCTGGGGCCGGATTTGCGAAGCGTGTCCTGCATGGCCTTACGCCTTCCTGCCGGCGGCGAGCGCCGCGGCGCGATGGATCGCCTTCTTGATGCGCGGATATGTGCCGCAACGGCAGACGTTGCTCATCGCCTTTTCGATATCGGCGTCAGTGGGCTCGGGATGGGTCTTCAGAAAGGCCGCGGCCGACATGATCTGTCCCGATTGGCAGTAGCCGCACTGAGGGACATCCTCGGCTAGCCAGGCCTTCTGCACCGGATGGCTGATGTCCGGCGACAGGCCCTCAATTGTTGTCACCTCCTTGCCGACCACAGTGCTGACCGGCAGGATGCAGGTCCGCGTGGCGACCCCGTTTATCTGTACGGTGCAGGCGCCGCACTGGGCGATCCCGCAGCCGAACTTGGTTCCCGTCAGACCCAGCTCGTCGCGCAGAACCCAAAGTAGCGGAGCGTCTGGCTCAACGTCGAGTTGGTGTTGCCTGCCATTGACCGAGATGGTGATCACTCGAACCTCCCGCGACGAACTGATGCCCCGCGCAAACGGCCACATTGCCGCGATCTATGACTTGCTGCGTTGCGTTGACAAGAAGCGCGTGGCCGTCACTTCGGCTTGCGGAACCTAAAGAGGAACTGGTCGGTCTTGCCAAGGATCGCCGGCTCTAGGACCATTTTGTCGTGGGCGTCGTCCTTATTGGCTAAGATCGCGCTCTCGCCGTCGAACTTGAAACCCGCCGCCTCAACCTCCGCCTTGACGGTCGCAGGGTCGATGCGGTGCAGGCGGTTGCTGGCGGTGCTCACGTCCGTCCCCGCTGTGGCCACATGATCGAGCACCACGAAAACACCGCCTGGCTTCAGGGCAGCAAAGACCTTGCGGTTGAATGCAGGGACGTCAGCCGGACCCATGAATCGAACGTGCAGATCATGGTAGTTTTGACGGATGAAGACTGCATCCAAGCCGGTCGGCAGGACCATGTCGTTCACTGGTGAGGACGAGAATTCGACATTTGCGTAAGCTGGATCCTTGGCTCGGGCAGCGAGTAAGTCGGTGAGTTCGGGGTGAATCTTGATGGCTTCGACGGGCATCACCGCGTAGACGCGGCCCTTAGGGCCCACAGCCGCCCCGAACGCGGTCGTGAAGCGGCCAGCAAAGATGTCAGCGATCCTGGCGCCCTTCCTGACCCCAATGAACTTCAAGACCTCCGGACCTTTGAACACGGGGTTGGTGAGAGCGTCTCCCCGCGAGGGGTCTACCGGTGCGCGGATGTCGAACTTTGGCGGCTGGGCCGACGCGCTGCCAGCTGCAAGCAACGCCAGCGTCGTGGCCAGCGCGAGGCCTCCAAAACGCTTCATCTGTCGCCTCCCTCTAAATTCCGGCGCTCTGCTGGCGCCCTATTCGATTTCCCAATCGACTTCGCCGCGCACCTCGATGGGAACTTCGCACAACGCCGCGTGCAACCGGTCTCTCGTATGGCGGCGCGGCATGCGGAAGACGAACTCGAGCCGCTCTTTGCCGAAGGATCTATGCTCGGCGATGATCTTGCAGCCGTGGTCGTGCAGGACGCTGCGATAGGCCTCAGCACTTTCAATTGTTCGTCCTGCCGGAAGCTGCTCGACCTTCACCCGGCACGCAGGGCTGGAATCAAAAAGGAAGATCAGGACGTATGCGAAGACCGAGGTAATCACCGCGAAATGCGGCAGGCCTAGCCCTGCGATGAGGCCTGCAAGTGTAACCACGATCAGCCGACCGGTATCCCTGGTGGAGCCGGTGTCGGTGCGAAAGCGGATCAGTCCGCCGATGCCGAAAACCACGACGCCGATGACCATGCCAAACTCGCGCACGGTTACGCCAATCACTGCGCCGATGAAGGCGTACATGATGTACACCTTCGGTAGCTCGACCTCGTTCAGCTTGTCGACCGTGCGCTTGGTCGTCGGATGGTATCCGATTACCGCCCCCAGAACGATAGCCAGGAGCAATGCGCCGAGCGAATCGGCCATGAAGTGCATGTCGGTGAACCCAGCCCATCCGACGGACGGCAATGGGCCCGCGGGCGCATCGAAAAGGCCCTTGGCTTGGGCCGATGCCGCGCCTGGCGCCATCATCGCCGCCAGTAAAATCCCCAACCGCCTCATACCATCGCCCTCATCCCCTCGCACACGGTGGACGGCGCAAAGGGCTTTAGCAAGCTGGTCACACCAAGGTCATTTGAGGCAGTACTGCTCGATCTTGGCGAGGCCCTGCGGCGTGGCGAGTTGATCGAAGAATTCGCCGAGGTAGGACCCAGCCTTTTTGCGGGTGCTTTCCTCCAATTTCGGCGTTTCATCAAGGACCGCCAGCAGCGAGGCGCGCTTGGCCACCATTTCCGTGGCGACCGCCTCGGCGTCAGCATTGTGCCGGCAGTAGCCACGGTAGCGCCGGATTTTCACGTTAGTCAGCGGGATTCCAGCCGGAGGCACGGCATAGGGCGCATCGACCAAGCCGGAGTAGTCGAAATCATAGGGAACTGGGATAAGGTTCGCGGTCGAGCCCTCTTTCGCAAGGAGCTTGGTGTTGTGGCAGCAGTCAGTGCCCGCGGGGCCCGCCGTCATCGCCCAATCGAGGTTGCTGATCAGGTCCTCAAAGAGAGCGAAACGTGCGGCATCGCGCGGACCGATCTGGGCGACCGGAACCTTATTGTAGACCTTGAACCGCTCCATATCGTTGCGCTTGGCCACGTCATTGGCGTCTTCCAGGAAGAAGCCCACCCTGGACGCGATAGCGCGGCCCTTGTCATCCACGTAGTCGACCGTCGCCAGCCGAGCGTTGAAGCTGAACGGCGTCATGCGGTTGTAAATTCGGTAGGCCGCGTATTCGAGCAGAATGTGCTGCTGGAAGTCTGGCGACGACTGGCAATGGGTGACGAGCTTTAGGCGTTTCTGGCCCTTGAACAGCGAGTTAGCGCCGGGCTTCTCAGTGAACTCGACGCGTAGCGGCGGGAACGTACAGGTGTCCTGCAGGCGACGCGTAATGCCCCGCAACGACAATTCGATCGGCAAGGTTTCCGGCGCCGCACCTTGCACGGTGAGCGTGCCCGGAACGCTCGGTTCCGTGGCAGACTTCTTACGCGGGAGACTCAGGAACGCGCCTTTGACGGTGATGTGGATCATGTCGTTGCTGGCGAATAGCGGCCTGGGCGTTCCGGCGGCGGCCGAGCCCGCCACAGCCAGCGCCGACAACACCACTGCAGCAAGCGCTGCCCGCAGAATTCTGCGCATTATTTGGCTCCCTTTTGTCCCAAGGCCGGCCGCTCGACGACATGCGGGGCCAAGTTTCCGTCGATGATTTCCAGATAGGTGAGCTTCCCGCCATAGACGGCCGAGATGCCGGTATCAATACGGACAAGTCGTCCGCCGTTCAGCACCGCGATGCCGGACAAGATCGGTGTGTGGGCGATGACGATCCGCTTTGCCCCAAAGGCCTTCAAGAGATCGTTGAGCTGCACCTCGACCGAGGGCAAGGGCGTCGCAGCGAGCGGAGTCTCGGCGTCCGTCCTCGGAGGGGTGACAGGCGGACCGGCCGTCTCGGCGCCCTCGCGCAACGCAAGGCCCCGGTACCAAAGCGGACCGGCCTCGTCGTTGAGGATCGCCTCCGGCGCGGTCGCATGGGTCGTGAGCGCAGCCGCGACCTTACTATTTATCTCCGCCAGCTGCATGTGCGCGTAGGCTGGACTGATGCCTCCGTGCACGAACAGATTTCCGTCGATCAGAACGACTGCCGGATTGCCAATGACCCAGCGGCCAATCTGGCCGGCTGAATGCCAGGCTCGCTGATGCTCGATCTGGCCAAGCGGCGTCGTGTCGATCCACGCCTTCCGGATCGCCTCGTCGGTCATCGTTGGATCACGCTGTCGATAGGCGGCTTCGATGGCGGTCTTGTTGCTGGCATAGACCGCATCGCGCAGCCGCTGAGAATCGCCTTCGACAAATGCGGCATAGTCCCCGGCCGAGACGTAGCGAAGGTCATCTGTGACGTTCATCGCCTCGTGATTGCCAACCAGGGTGATAACGCGGCCCTTTGCGCGCGGCGCTTCGCGCTGAAGGCGCATCAGGTCCTGGATGATCTTGAGCGAGTCGGGACCGCGGTCGACCACGTCCCCGGTTTGGATCAACACAGTTGCCCCGCCCGTCCAGCGGCCCTGTTTGTCAATGAGGCCGGCAGCCGACGCTATGGCCCGCCAAGCCCCGAAATCGCCGTGGAGATCGCCGACCGCGACAATGCGATGGATAGTCGAAGGTTGCGCCAAGACCGTCGCCGGCGCGGCAATGATCAGCGCCGCCGCCAATGGTCCAAGCCGCTTCCTTAGTCGGCCGAACATGCTGCCCCCTCAAGCGCAACTGATCGGACAGGCTGCCCGACCCGATGTCAACGCGGAACCTTTGAAGCCTAACGCTGGAATACGGGCGAGAAATCGGCCATCAACATGGCGTGCCTGGGCGTGTTGACGCCAGCAGGGGGAGCTCGGCGTCTCGGCTATGCACAGGATCATGATCATTCGACATGCCGAGAAGCATCACGGCAACCACCATCATGGCGTCTCCATCGAAGGTGAGCGGAAGAAGCACGAGCTCACCGTGCTCGGCTGGCAAAGGGCTGGCGCCTTGGTTCGGTTCTTCGCGCCCGGTGACGGTGTTCCGTCCGGGGCTGGAATTTCCACGCCGCAGTCGATCTTCGCCTCAGCCGCTACGCCAAAAAGTCCCAGCTTGCGCGCAAGGCGCACGGTGGAGCCGTTGGCCGCCAAGCTCGGAATTCAGGTCGACGACAGTCATCCTGAGGGTCACGAATCCAAAATCGCCATCGCGGCGCTAGAGGCCGCCTCTCCGGTGCTGATCGCCTGGCATCACAGCCACATTCCCGAACTGGCCGAGAAGATCGCGGGCGAGCATCTTGGCTGGCCTGACGAATGGCCCGACGACCGGTTCGATGTCGTCTGGATCCTCGACCGACCCGACGCCAACAAAGGGCGGTGGACCTTCACTCAGGTTACGCAGCGCCTGTTTGCCCACGATCGACCCGAGCCGATCTGAACGCCGGCGCTTACGCCACCGGCGTTGCGGGTTTCGCATGGACTCAACTCGATCTGGCGGCCCGCACCACACAACTTAGTGGATCGAGTCTAACGTTTCCCTCCCGCGTTTGACGGCGGCGAGAATGGCGTCTGGTTTGGTGGTCCAGACGAAGGGTTTGGGGTCGTCGTTGGTCTCGGCGATGAAGCGGCTGATGGTGGCCTGGAGATCGACGACGCCCTTGAAGACGCCGCGCTTGAGACGTCGGCGGGTGAGCTTGGCGAAGTAACCTTCGACGGCGTTTAGCCACGAGCATGATGTCGGTGTGAAGTGGAAGGTCCAGCGCGGATGGCGGCCTAGCCACTCACGCACCTTGGGGTGTTTATGGGTGGCGTAGTTGTCGAGGATGGCGTGGATCGATTTTCCGGCCGGAACGGTAGCCTCGACGGCGTTGAGGAAGCGGATAAATTCCTGATGCCGGTGGCGCTGCATGCAGCGGCCCGCGACCTTGCCCTCCAGCACGTCGAGGGCGGCGAACAGGGTGGTCGTGCCGTGGCGCTTGTAATCATGGGTCATGGTTCCCGCGCGCCCCTTCTTGATCGGCAACCCTGGCTGGGTGCGGTCGAGGGCCTGGATCTGGGACTTTTCGTCGACGCTCAGGACGATGGCGTGGGCCGGTGGATCGACATAGAGGCCGACGATGTCGCGGACCTTGGCGGCGAACTGGCGGTCCGTGGACAGCTTGAACTGGCGTATTCGATGGGGTCGCAGGCCATGCGTGCGCCAGATCCGCTGGACCGAACTGACGCTGATCCCCACGACCCTGGCCATCGCCTCGGCCGTCCAGTGGGTTGTCTCGCCCGGTGGGTCCTCCAGCGTCAAAGCGACGACCCGATCGGTGATGGCCGCGCTGAGGGGGGCGATGCGGGAGGGGCGGGTCTTGTCGCGAAGAAGGCCGTCGACGCCTTCCTCCATGAACCGTTCCTGCCAGCGCCACACCGCCGTCTTGCTGACGCCAGCCGTGCGCATGATCTCGTTCGTGCCCGCGCCGGCCGCGGTGAGAAGCACGATCCGCGCTCGCCAGACGTGCTTCTGAGGGCTGTTCCGATCCGCCACGATCGCGTCCAGTCGGGCGCGGCTGGCAGGGCTCATATCCATGGAGATGCCTGTTCGCATCCCGCAGACTCGCACC
>JAYUBY010000449.1:0-8991 GCA_043740635.1 Alphaproteobacteria bacterium | reverse complement strand
CGCCGGCGCCACCAAGAACGTCCTTGCTGGGGTGATGAACTTCACCGCCGTTTCAATCTTTCTCTTCTCTGGCCAAGTGCGTTGGATCGAGGCGGGTGTCGCCTGTGTGGCCGCGTTGCTGGGCAGCGTAATCGGTGCGCGGCTATTGCGGCGGGTAAACGAGAAGGTGTTGCGGATTTTTGTGGTGTTCATCGGCGCGGCGCTGACAATCGGCCTCTTCATGCAGGCCTCGAGATGAGCGCGGAGATCCCGCCGAACCTCATCGAGGGGCTCTCCGCTTGGCGCGGCGGCGATCTGGCGCCGGACGAATGGGTGCACGAGCTCAGCTCAGCCGAGGTTGCCGCGATCGAAAGCGCCGCGCGGGCGCTGTCGGTGAGCAAGGTGGCGCTCACGGAAGTCACCGCGGCGGCCTTCCCGCTGCCAGGCTTAGACGTCCGGCTGCGCGCGGTGCTCGCAAACCAGGTGCTGGAAGGGCTTGGCTTTGCAGTGATCCGCGGGCTCGATCCAGCCCGTCTGAGCCGCCATGAGTCCGCGGCGGCTTTCCTTGGTTTGGGCGCGCACTGGGGGCCTGCGCGGCCCCAGAACGCCGCCGGCCATATCTTGGGTCATGTGAAGGACCTCGGTCGGTCCTCGCTCGACCCGACCGCGCGCCTCTACCAGACGCACGAGCGGCAGAC
Source organism: Alphaproteobacteria bacterium (assembly GCA_043740635.1). Lineage (GTDB taxonomy): Bacteria > Pseudomonadota > Alphaproteobacteria > Caulobacterales > Caulobacteraceae > Phenylobacterium. The sequence continues at coordinate 8,314 of JAYUBY010000449.1, read as the reverse complement.
CTATCATACCGACAGTTGCGACGTGGTCGGGCTGATGTGTCTGCAGCCGGCCAAGTCGGGCGGACGCTCGAGCCTGGTGAGCTCCGTGACGCTTTACAACGAGATGCGGCGGCAGGCGCCGGACTTGGCTTCGGTGCTTTTCGAAACCATTGAGACCGATAGACGTGGTGAGGTCGCTGACGGCCAACGGCCCTGGTTCAACGTGCCGGTCTTCAACTGGCATGCCGGCCATTTCGCAGGCATTTATCAGCGTCAGTATATCGAGAGCGCAAAGCGCTTCGCAGGCGTCTCGGCTCTGAGTTCGACCCAAGTCGCAGCACTGGACCTACTTGACCGGTTGGCGGAGGATCCAGCCTTACACCTGGAGATCGATTTCCAGCCCGGCGACATCCAGCTGGTGAACAATCACGTCCTCTTTCATGACCGGACGGCCTTCGAGGACTGGCCGGAGCTTGAGCGGCGCCGGCATCTGCTTAGGTTATGGCTCGCGCCGCTTGCGGCCCAGCCATTGTCGGCCGCGTTCGCTGATCGGTTCGGCTCGGTCACGCCGGGCGAGCGCGGAGGAGTGACGGTCGCGCGGGACCGCTGGGTCGCCCCCCTTGACGCCGTTTAGCGCTTGGACGACTTCAGAATCCGCAGGTCTTGGGGCGGCTGTTCCAGTGGCGGGCCGTCGTCGCGGAAAATGGCAGAGAAGTCGGCGGTGCTGCGGCGGACCATTCGCTGTTCGATGAGCGCAGCCAGGAGCGCGGCCACGATTACGCCGGCCAGTGGGTGGACCTCAAAGGTCCGCAGGTAGTGAAGAACCTCAGGTATCTGGTTCATTGTCGTTACTCAAATCGCCCCGTCGATACCCTATGCCCTTCGTCCCTAACGCCTCGTGAACGCCGTTGGCTAACGTTGTTGATTCGGAGAAAAAGCCCCGGCTCGTGGGAGCCGGGGCTTTTTGTCATGACCGTCTTGGGGGCTAAGCCCCCGATTTAGAAGACTAGTTGGCGCCACCGCCCTTGGCGCTGGCTTCCTTTTCCTGAGCCCGCGCGCCAGCCAGCATGCCCGGAAGCGCATAGTTACCTTCGTGGCAGGCATATTCGTAGATCACGCCGTGCAGTGGCCCGAACTCATATTCGCCACCCCAGGGCTTTTCCCAAACGGTCGGATCTTTGACTTCGTACTTGTAAAGGACGCGGTCCGTGCCGACGCGGGTGAAGCGCTCGGTGACCGAGAGGTTCTTCCACGAGCCGTAGTAGGCCTGGATCTGCGGGATGTTGGTGGTCTCGACGACCAGGGTGTCGCCCTCCCAGTGGCCAACGGAGTCGCCCATCCACGGCCGCACGCCGTCGCTCCGGTGGTTCGCGTTGAGACGCACCACGCGAGTATCGTGGACCATCTCAACCTCGATGACGAAGGCGTCCTTGGTCTGCATGAACTGGTAGTTGTTGTTGTAGAAGCCGTTAGGCAGCATTGGCGGGCCGGCGTTGCGACCAAAGCCCAAGATGCAGCGCTCGCCGAGCGAGCGGGACTCCGGGTTGTCGAAGGATCCCAGGCCGCCGCCGCGGCCGAAGCCCGGCGCCGGCGCAGCGGCGGGCAGCCGAGCCGGCGGTTGGCCGTTCGGAGTGGTCAGGAACGAGGTGCGAGGCTCACCGCCGACCCGCATCACCGAAGAGCCCGGATCAAGCCAGCCGCGGTTGTAGCCGCCCACATCACCGCCGGCGGCGGTGAATTCCGGACGGATGACCGCACCGGGCTTGGGCTTGGGCGCTTCGGCCGGTGCATTGGGGTCGGTGGGCTCATTGCCCTCCTTGACCTCCTGAACGACTTCGCTCTCCAGCGCCTTGACCTCGCCGGGGGTATAAACCAGTCGGTTGCCGAACTTGGCGGAGCGTATTTCGCGCGTCAGCGAGGCGTTGGACCAGAAACCCGAGAGGTCTGGATGGCCGTCAGAGGCGATCGGCGCCTTCCATGCGGCGGCAGGGGCGGCGACGGCCGAGAGGCCGGTGAACGCGATCGGGGCGGCGCAGAGCGCGGTTCCGAGGGCGAAAATGAGGGCGCGTTTCACAGATGACTCCGGGTGATTTGGCTCGCGCTGACGCGCGTCGTTGATCCCTTGCAACTAGCGGCCCCACCCACCGCGGGCAATGAGTCCCCAAGGGCAAGGCTTTTTGTCGCGCCGCCCCTGTGCGCCCCTATCGTTGCTGGACTGTTTCAGCCAGAGGACCTGCAGGGGTGGATTTTGCCAAGATCCGCTGATTGCCAGTCGCGCGACGGCTGGACCCCCGGCGCCGAAAGTTCCGACACCAAGGGTCCGCCGACAGGCCATAAGGCCGACGCCGGGTGCTGTCCGCGACAAGGGACGCAGTCGCGCACAGACGTCAGCCTTTGAACGCCGCGACCTGACCGGGAGATGAACGAAAGTAGAGCTTAGGTTGGCGGCTCTGCCGGACTTGGCGCCGGGGCTGGCGCTTCGGGCGGGGGGGAGGCGGCTGCGGTCGCCGACGCATCGGCCGCAGTTAGTGCCTCAACAGCCGGTGCATCCGAAATCTCCGCCAACACGGAAGGCGCCGCCGCTGCGTGTCGCGGGTGGGCGATTGCTGCGAGCTGCCCGTCCGGCGCGGGTGTCGCGTTGGGGATCGCATCGGCGGCGACGCTCCGCGCCGCTGCCGGTTCTGAAATAGGGAAGGTTGAAGCGTCTGGAGGCTGGATCGCTCGGTTGACGCCCATGGCAAAGCTGGTGGCGGCGAGCAGGCTGATCCCAACAACCGCCAACTTGCTCAAGACGCGTGAGTGGGGGCGGATATCGAGGGCCGACATGGGTGGCGAACGCACGACCAGGCATCTGGTTCCCGCGCGACCTTAGGCGTCTTTGCCGGCGCTGATCCGGCGAGGCACCAGCAGCAGAACTGGCAGGATCGCCGCGTAGACGGCGATGGTGGCGAGGAGTGTCGTGTTGTAGCCACCGTGGTGCTGATAGAGGTCCGCGCCCCACAGGTCTCCGAACCGGGTGGAGATCCAGTAGAGCGCCAGGAAGAGCATCATCATCGTGCCTTCCAATCCCTTGGGGCATGAGCGCATGGCCAAGTCGGTGAAAGCCGCCTGACCGATACCGCCCAGGAGACCCATCGGGATCGCCGCCAGGAGCGCACCTTCCGGCGAATGAATGAACAACAGCGAGACCATCTGGGGCACCGCCAGAACTCCGCCGACCCAAAGCAGAATTCTCAGACTGAACCGCTGGGCGAGCCAGCCGTAGAGCGCGTACATCGGCAGGAAGCCGACGTAGAAGATCGCGAAGAAGGTTCCGACTTGGGCATCGCTTGCGTGCATCTCGTTGGCCAGATGGTACTGCAAAGCAACGCCAGCGCCGGGCGCGAACTGCCAGAGCAGTTGGATGATCACGACCGGCCAGATCGCCCAGGTCTTAAGTAGGCGCACAATGTCGGCGCTCACAGCCAGGCGCTTGGGCTCAGCGCCCGCTTTGGCGTCTTCGAACAGGCGCTTTGGGCCGAGCGCGCCGAATGCGGTCATGACCAGCATCAGCGCCCCACCCAGCAGGAACAGAACCCGCGCTGCAATGACTGCGCCAGTGCCCTCCAGCAATCCGCTGAGCAGTCCGCCCAAAGGCCATGCCATCACCTGGGGCGCTAGGATTGCGGCGTTCACGACCGTGCTCATTTGACCGGACATGGCGTGATGCCGGCCGACCGCCGACGAGAGTCCCGCAGCTGCTCCAACGACGAACTGCATCAACATTGTAATCATGAACACGCCTGCCAGAAGCACGGCGTAGGTCGGCTCGACTAAGCCCACGATCGCGAAGATGGCAGCGGTCAAAACGCCGAAGACCACCAAGTGGCCGCGGTCGCCAGCTTTGAATGGGCTCCACCGGTCGCGGATGAATCCGAAGACAAAGCCGACGAACAGCGGGATCGAAATGATCAGGTTGAACTGCGCAGTGTCATGGGCGCTGAGGTGCAGTCGGTTTTTCAGGAAAAAGGTTATCGGTAGGCCGATCAGGCCCTGATAAGGCGCGGCGAAATTGATAATCAGGATGGGCACGCCGGCGTAGAGCAGGAGCCGCAAACGCTTTGCGCCCGCCAACGGAATTGCCTGGACGCCAGGAACTTCATTGATAGGGCGCGCGGCGGCCGTCAAACGGCAGGCCTGGCAGCGGTGTGGAGTATTAGCATCGACACGTTCCCCGAACGTGCAAGGCGTACCCCGAGCCTCACTCGAGCGGAAGGGATGAGGAGAAACCCGCCCTCCGGGGCGCGCGGCGCTGGGAGCTGCTCGTTTGTCCGGGGGAGGGGCTTGGAGTCGGCGCTGTTTTTTCAGAGCCGGTTGGGCTTCGCTCCCCGACTGCTTTTTGACGGACGAGCGGTTTTTCACGACCGGCAGATGCGCGGCGTCGCGGACCGGTGATAGGTTGCCGTAAACATGCGTCTGGGGAGGTTTCGGACATGGCTCGCAATCTGATGATTTCGGTTCTGGCGGCGATGACGATCGCAGGCGCCGGTGCGGCGATAGCGGCGGTTCCCGCGAACCTGACCGCAGCCCTGGGTGACACGGCCCGGCCGCCGACCGACAGTTCCCGCGACGTGGCCCGCAAGCCTGCTGAACTGCTGGCGCTGGGCGAGGTGAAAAGCGGCCAGAAGGTCGCTGATTTCATGATGGGCGGTGGCTACTTCACCCGCATCCTATCCCCAGCCGTAGGGCCGAAGGGTGCAATCTATGCCTACCAGTCGGCAGAGTTCATCAAGTTCCGCGCGGCTTACGGGACCGAGCAGTCCTCGGTGGTCGCCGACTACAAGAACGTCACGCCACTGACGGCCCCTTTGTCGGCGGTAGGACTGCCAGACGGGCTCGATCTGGTGCTGACCGTGCAGAATTATCACGACCTGCACCTGAAGGCTTTTCCGCCAGAGACGGCGGACGTGGTCAACAAGCAGGTTTTCAAGGCGCTGAAACCCGGAGGGATCTATTTGATCGTCGATCACGCTGCTCTGCCGGGCGCGCCGCTGGAAACTTCGGACAAGCTGCACCGTATCGACGAGGCGATCGTCAAGAAAGAGGTCGAGGCGGCGGGCTTCAAGCTTGTGACGGAAGACGACAAGCTGCTCGGCAATCCTGACGATCCGAAAACCGCTCTCGTGTTCGACAAGTCGATCCGCGGAAAGACCGATCAGTTCGTCCTGAAGTTCCGGAAGCCGAAGTAACGCGACGGCGCAGCCCCCTCAACTAGGACACCCGGCGCATTGAACCCTCGACCGCAACCAAGCGCCCGCCTTGCCAAAGCTCGGCGCGGACGTCGGCGCGAACGGGGGGGGGCGGAGCTTTCCGGCCGCCTCTTCATCGGTCTGGCAATAGAAGCTTTCGTCGGGCTGTAGGCGCCCGTCATCGCGAACCAGGTAGATGGCCATAGACTGGCTCCTTTTCCGCCCCAACACGTCTTGTAGTTGCGCCTGACGACGAGGATATGTCGGGGCCAAGACAGGCCCGTCACGTGCGCGCCTTAGTTATGGCGGAGCTTGCAGCCGATCCGCGCGTTGATAATTAGTGCGGCGACGCGGCGCGTTGACCGGGAGATCCCCTATGTTCCGAACCCTGCTCCAGGCTTTCACAAGCCCCGTCGCTGGGCCGGTCGGATTCGTGCTGGCCCTGGCCATGTGCGGCCTTCTGATCACCACCAGCCTTGCAGCGGCGCGCAACGAGGCGGATTTCAAGGCCCAGATCTCGGCGCTGACGATGGAAAAACAGCGCAACGGCCTAGCCCTGCACGCTCGATTGGCGGCCTGCGAGGGCGGCCCGGCGGACGTTGCGCGCGACCGCCTCACGAACGCCAACCTGAGCCCTGCGGAGCGCGCCAAACGGCTTGCCGCCAACGAGCCAGTCGGCTTCGACGTTTGCGCCCGCATGGAGAGCGCCGACCGGGCGGTGCTTGAGTCGCTCAAATGAGCACTCGCGCCTGGAAGAACCTCGCAGCGACGGCGGCTTGCGGCATGACGATAGTGGCCTGCGCAAGCCTGAGGCCCAAGCCCACAGCGCCGGTCGCGGTCTCGCCGCCGGCTGCGCCTGCGCCGGTGGTGCCGTCACCAACCACGGTTGTCGTCAAGGTTCCCGTGCCGGTGAAGGAAGCCTGTGTGGCCAAGAGCTTCCCGCACCCGCCCAAATATCCCGACACGGATGCGGCCCTGCGCGACGCCGGCGGGGCGGCCGACCGCTACCAGTTGATGGCCGCCGGCCGTTTGCTACGAATTCAGCGGCTGGCCGATCTGGAAAAGATCCTAGACGGCTGTCGCTTCTAACCGCGCGGTCGGTTGGCTACGGCGCACCACCCGGGCCCGCGACGCTTTTGGCGACGCTCTTGGCTTCCTTTTCCTCGGTCCTCGCGCCGGCCAGGATACCCGGCAGCGCGTAGTTACCCTCGTGGCAGGCGTATTCGTAAAGCGGGCCCTTGGTCGAGTTGAGCGCCACCTCGCCGGTATAGGGCGCGGTGTAGATTTGCGGATCGTCCACCGTGAAGCTGTATTTGATCTGGTTGGGGCTCACGCGGGTAAACCGTTCGACGATTTTCGAGCCGACGGAGGCGCCACGGAAGTTCTGTTCCGGGCGCATATTGGTCGTCTCGACGACTAGCGTATCGCCTTCCCAGTGGCCAATACTATCGCCCATCCAGAGCTTCACATTGGCCGGCGGGTGGCCGCCTGTCAGATGGATGTGACGTAGGTCGTGGACCATCTCCACCTCGATGGCGACCTCGTCCTTGGTCTGCACGATCTGATAGTTGTTGTTGTACAGGAGCGGCAGCATTGGGGGGCCAGCGCTAGACCCGAAGGACAGGATGCAGCGCTCGCCGAGCGAGCGGTTCTCCGGGTTGTCAAAGGATACGCGGCCGCCGCGCAAAATGGCGATGCGAGCCTGCATCCTGGCCGCAGCATCTTTGGTCATGGCCGGCAGGCGGCCATCGGTGGGGAAAGTGATGATCGAAGAGCGCTCGACGCCGCCAAGATTGATGATCTTGGTGCCCGGATCGACCCAGGCGGAGTTGTAACCACAGTCGACGCCGACGAAGCCGCGTCCGCAGTTCTGCGGCAGGTCAGTGACCTTGGCATTGGGATCGGTGGGCTTGTTGCCGTCGGCGACAAGCTGGGCGTTGGCGCCCTCGAGGTCCTTTACTTCGGCCGGCGTCAGCGCCAGGCGGTCCCCATACTTCTTGTCGCGCTCGAAGGGCGTGATCGTGGCGTTGGTCCAGTTCCCTTGGAGTTCCGGCTGACCAAAAGCGTTGCGCGGGGTGTTGTAGAGTGCGGGCGCTGCAGCGGCCGAGGACAGGCTGAACGCCCCGAGGGCGATCGCGATAGAAATCGTCTTCAGGTTCATGTGAACGCCTCCCTGCGCCAGCGCCATCGCGAGCCCTTTGCGGACACTCGCGTTACCGATGTTTCGAACATACGCCTTCCCCTAGGGCGCCGCCAAGCGCCGCGGATGCTTGAACCTTTCAGCCGCTTGTGCGAGGCGGACAGCATGACTGATACGCTCCCCGACCGCCTCTCAACCGATCCCGACAGCCCGTTCTATGACGCCGACATCCTGGCGAAGAACGTTGGCGTCCGCTTCAAGGGCGAGGACAAGACCAACGTCGACGAATATTGCGTCTCAGAGGGCTGGGTGAAGTTGGCGGTCGGCAAGACCACCGATCGTCGCGGCAAGCAGCTGACCATCAAGCTGCAAGGCCTGGTCGAGCCTTATTTCCGCGAAGCGAGCTGATCGCCACCTGCGACAGATTTCGCGGTCTTAACATTCGGGTGAGGAGAAGCGTGCCTAACCTGCCAGTCCCGGTCTCTTCCGAAGGCCGATACCCGGTGCGACTGGGGAATGTAGGGGCAGGAGGGCGCGATGTTCGATCTAACCGTTGTGGCGTTCGATGGCCGCTGGCTTCTGGTGGACGAGACCGAGGGTGAACTTGGGGAATTCGCCACTAAGGATGAGGCGCTAAAGGCGGCAGGTGATTTCGCGGTGCTAGATCAGGAGCCGCGCCACGTGCTGATCCAGGACGACGCCGGCGAATGGGACGAAACAGTCGTCGAACCGCCGCGGGTTCACTAGCCACTCCAAGGGAAAGCCTGGCCCACTTGCCAGCTGGGAAATCTTCGCCCCCGATCGTTGCCGGTCGCCGCCCGGCTGAAACATAGCGGCCCGACTGAGGCCCCGATCCTGCGCGAGGGAGGCTGACGACGCACTAGGCTCGTGGGCAGGAGAGGTCCCGTGTTCAACATCATCTGGCCGGCCCTTAGGCGGCGCGACGTAGGGGTCGCTGGCGCCCTAG
>JAYUBY010000448.1:0-3632 GCA_043740635.1 Alphaproteobacteria bacterium | reverse complement strand
TCATGCGCCATGCCCGGTGCTCGTGGTGCGAAAAGCCAAGTGAAAACAAACCCGCCCGAACAGGACTCGGGACGATTGTCGGCGCGCCCGCCCGCACAGAGGCTTTCAGTCGCACACGTCGGCCGATGGCTGATCAGGGCCACCAAACCGGATGGAGCGAGACATGGCGCGGATCGTGAGCCGCAAGCGTTCGGTCGTGAAGGCCCTGACCTATCGCCTCTTCATCATGTGCCTGGACTTCGCCACCATCTACCTCTTCACGGGAAAGGCCCGTGTCGCGATCGGTTTCATGATCGCTAGCAACATCTACACGACCGTGGGCTATCTGCTCCATGAGCGAGCATGGGCGCGTATTCCCTGGGGTGTCACCGAAAACGTCCATAGCGCAGGCGCGCCATAACCACGCCGTGCATGCTCGCCACGAACAGGACCAAATAGGTCAACATCGCCTTGCCGTAGCGCACCTCACCTTTGGAAAGCATGCCTTCGCCCCGGTTGATCAGGTCCAGTCATTGAGAGAGTCCCAGATCATTTGCTTTGCTGACAGGGCACCGAGAGCGGCGACCACGGCGCGCTGGCGTATCAAGCGGGAATCGAGGCGACGCCTTTGGGTAGGAGCGCGTACCCTTTGCAGGCGCGCTTGGCGTCAAGCAGCGTGCGCGAACGGGTATCCTTCCTCGATCGGAAGCGAGGGGTCGCGCGACCATTCATTCCATGATCCGAAGTAGACGCGGACGCTCTTGATGCCGGCCTCTTCCAGCGCCACCAGGGTGTTGGACGCCCGCGCGCCCTTGAAGCAGTAGATCACCACGGGGGTTTGCGGGGTGATTCCCACCGTGGCGCATTCAGCCAAGATCTCCTCGCGGGACTTGAACATCGGGCCGCTCGGCGTGGGCTTCATCATCCGGTACCACTCGATCCATACCGCGCCGGGGATGCGACCCTTCCGTGGGCAGAAGTCCTTGCCATAGGGCGAGGAACTCTCACCGATCCACTCATCGACATCACGGACGTCGAGTTTCACGGTTTTCGGATCGGCGACGGCCGCCTTCATGGTCTCCAGGTCGATGAGGATGTGTTCGGCGTCGGGCCTGACTGGGAATGACTTCGGCGTTGGCGCGGGCGTGTCCGTGCCGCTGGCCAGACCGGCGGCGCGCCAGGCGGCGTAGCCCCCATGCAGCACCTTGATCTTCGGGTAGCCCAAATGGCGCAGGAGGACGTAGCCGCGGCAGGACTGACCGAATCCGGTCGTCATCGATTGTTCGTAGACGACCGCAGTCTCCTCGCCTGAAAGTCCGGCTCGACCGAACGCATCTGCGAATTTGTCCCGCAGCGCAGCCAATCCTTCGGGCGTAGATGTCGCGAGGTAGGTGAAGACCTCGTGGATGTTAACCGCGCCAGGGATGTGGGCCTCGCCGTAGCCCGCAGCGTCACGCGTATCGATGAGCACGACGGCCTCGCGCTTCATCATCTCGGCAAGCTCCTGAGGACTGATCAGAACTCTGCCCATCATCGCCTCCTTCGGTCGTTTCCAAATCGGCATCGTCTGCCATTGGGGGGAAAGGGCGTTGACCTGCGTCAACAGCGAAGAGGCGTGGCCAGGCGGGTGTCGACCATAGGAACCTCCATGCCCGAACGGGAGCGAAGCTTCGCCGTCACGGACGAACGGGTGGATACTCTCCCCAAAGAACCGGCTACTTTTCGCGCGCTGCCACCGCGCCACCGAGCGTAGGCTAGGTCATGGCTACTGAAGCTCAGCTGCCCCAGGCGCGTTCATCGCTCGCCGAGTCGGTGGTCACCGAAGAGGACGACGCACTGCACGGCCTCACGAGCGACGAGGCTCGCCTGCGGCTGGAGACGTTTGGCCCAAATACGGTGCCGGATCCGAGCGCGCACCCGCTGAGGATGGCGCTTGCCAAGTTCTGGGCGCCGGTGCCGTGGATGCTCGAGGCGGCGCTTGCGCTCGAGCTGGTGCGCGGGAAATACGTCGAGGCAGCGGTCATCGCCGGTCTGCTGGTGTTCAATGCTGCTCTCGGATTCTTCCAGGAGAGCCGCGCCCAGGCGACCCTCGCCGCCCTCAAGTCGAGGCTGGCGCTGAACGCGTCCGTCCGGCGCGACGGGGCATGGAAGACGATACCCGCGGCGGAGCTCGCGCCCGGCGATGTGGTGAAGCTTTCACTCGGAGCCGTGGTTCCCGCGGATGTGCGGCTTGCGGACGGAGAAGTCCTGATCGACCAATCCATGCTCACCGGCGAGTCCGTCCCCATCGAAACCGGTGCCGGTCTGCAGACCTATGCGGGGGCGCTGGTGCGGCGCGGCGAGGCGGTCGGGGAGGTGACGGCGACCGGAGCGCGCACCAAGTTCGGCCGCACCGCGGAACTCGTGCGAACCGCCTATGTCGTAAGTTCTCAGCAGAAAGCGGTTCTGCGCGTGGTGCGCAATCTCGCCGGGTTCAACGGCGTCGTCATCGTGATGTTGGTGACCTATGCATTCTTTCTCAAAACGCCCCACGCCGAAATCATTCGACTTGCCCTGACCGCCGTTCTGGCGTCGATCCCGGTCGCCCTGCCGGCGACCTTCACCCTCGCGTCGGCGCTCGGTGCGCAGAGTCTGGCGAAGCTGGGCGTCCTTCCGACACGTCTTTCCGCGGTCGATGAAGCCGCGACGATGGATGTGCTATGCGCCGACAAGACAGGGACGCTGACGCGCAACGCGCTGAAGGTGACGACCGTGAGTCCGACGCGGGGCTTCGACTCGGCGCACGTTCTGGCGTTGGCGGCGCTTGCCAGTTCAGATGGCGGGCAGGATCCCGTAGATGTGGCCATCCGCGCGGCCGCGCACGGCGACAGGACCGCCGACGTGCCTAAACTACTGAGTTTCACGCCATTCGATCCGGCGACGAAGATGTCCGAGGCGAGGGTCGCGGACACGGCTGACAATGAGCAACGCATCATAAAGGGGGCTTTTGCGGCGATCATAGGACTTGCCCAGGCATCACCGACCGCGGCGGCGGAGGCGAACAAGCTTGAGGGGCAGGGCTTCAGGGTGCTCGCGGTCGCCGCCGGACCGCCGATGGCGATAAAGCTGGTCGGGCTCATCGCACTCAGCGACCCGCCCCGCACGGAATCGGCGGGGCTTATCAGCAAACTGCGAGAGCTGGGCGTGCGCACCGTGATGGTGACGGGCGACGCGCCGGCCACGGCCGCCATTGTGGCCCATGCGGTGGGGCTGGACGGCGCGACGTCTCCGCCTGGGTCGATCCCCGAGGGCATACGACCGGAGACGTTCGCGGTCTTCGCCGGTGTCCTTCCGGAGGACAAGTTCAAACTCGTCAAGGCGTTCCAGAGGGGCGGCCACACTGTCGGCATGTGCGGCGACGGCGCCAACGATGCGCCGGCGCTGCGCCAAGCGCAGATCGGCATCGCGGTCTCGACGGCGACGGACGTCGCCAAATCCGCTGCTGGCATGGTGCTCACCAAGCCTGGACTCGAAGGCGTCGTCGCCGCGGTCAAGGAAGGGCGGGTGACGTTCCAGCGCATCCTCACTTACACGCTGAACTCGATCATCAAGAAGGTCGTCACCGTGCTCTTCCTTGTCGTCGGTCTGGTGATGACGGGGCACGCGATCTTGAC
>JAYUBY010000447.1:0-1774 GCA_043740635.1 Alphaproteobacteria bacterium | reverse complement strand
TGCCTGAACGCCGGCGGCCGCCGCGTGGGTCTGATCGATGAGCCGATGGCGGCCGCGATCGGCGCCGGCCTGCCAATTCACGAACCGACGGGCTCAATGGTTGTCGACATCGGGGGCGGCACGACCGAGGTGGCGGTGCTGTCGCTATCGGGCATCGTCTATTCCCGCTCGGTCCGGGTCGGCGGCGACAAGATGGACGAGGCGATCATTTCCTACATGCGCCGCAACCATAACCTCCTGATCGGCGAGACGACGGCTGAGCGGATCAAGAAGGAAATCGGCACGGCGCGGTCTCCGGCCGACGGCGAGGGCCTTTCGATTGAGGTCAAGGGCCGCGACCTGATGCAGGGCGTGCCGCGCGAAGTGCGGATTAGTGAAAAGCAGGCCTCAGACGCGCTCTCCGAGCCGGTCGGCCAGATCGTCGATGCGGTGAAGATGGCGCTAGAAGCCACACCGCCGGAGCTTGCCTCTGACATCGCGGACAAGGGCATTATGTTGACTGGCGGCGGCGCTTTGCTGCGCGGCCTGGACGCTGAAATTCGCGACCACACCGGCCTGCCGGTGACCGTCGCCGACGACCCGCTGTCGTGCGTGGCGCTGGGTTGCGGGAAGGTGCTCGAACATCCGAAATGGATGAAGGGCGTTCTCGAATCCACGCTAGCCTAAGCCCATCTGAGTCGCTGCGCAGCGGGGGCTGTCGCAACATCGCTCGAACGAGGCGCCTAAGTGTCCTTAAGGGACAATCCGCTCGGTGAATTGAAGGTCCCCCTGACCTGGGCGGCTGCTATTGCGCTGATCGTGGCCGTGGTCGCTGCGACAGCGATTTTGCTGTCAGATCGCCGTGAGACCCTCAAGTCCGAGGCCTATGGGGTCTCCCGCAAGGCCAGCGACACTGTGTTGGCGCCGGTGGGCGATGTCCTTTCTGCGCCGGAGCGCTGGACAGGACAGGGCGTCGAAAACATCAAAGACTACTTCGCGGCTGGCTCGCAGAATGCCGAGCTGAAGGCCGAGCTGAGGGATATGAAGCAGTGGCGCGACGCGGCGATTGCGCTGAGAGACGAGAACGCTCGTTTTCGCACGCTACTTGGCCTGAAAACTGACCCGCCGATCGCGATGGTGGCGGCTCGTATCGTCACCGATAGCCGCGGGCCCTTCGCCGACACCCGGCTCGCCAACGCCGGCCGCGAGCGCGGGGTGAAGGTCGGCAATCCGGTGATGAGTGAGAACGGCCTGGTCGGCCGGGTGATCGGGGTGACCGAGGGCGCCAGTCGTGTGCTTCTGCTCACCGATATCGCATCGCGCACGCCGGTGATGATTGGCCGGACCAACGCGCGCGCGATCCTGACTGGAGATGGCGGACCGAACCCCAGGCTCGATTATCTGCGCGGCCGTGATCCGATCCGCGACGGGGACCGGCTGCTGACGTCCGGCGATGGCGGCGTCGTACCGCGCGGCTTGCCAGTGGGTACGGCGGTGAAGGGATTGGACGGACGCTGGCGCGTGGTGCTGGCCTCCGACCGCGCGCCGATCGACTTTGTGCGCATCCTGCTCTTCGAGGATTTCACCCAGGTGATAAACCAGAAGGAACTCAGCGAGACGCCGGTCCCGCCACCGACAGCGGGGCCTGGCACGATCCCAGTCAAGTCGGAGAGCCCTGACGCGACCCCACCCGCGAGCGCCCCTGTACTGCCAGGCAAGCCTGCATCGGCTGTCGAGACCCCGCCTAAGCCGCCCTCAGCCAAGGCGAAACCCAGCGAAAGCGCCGTCGTGAAGC
>JAYUBY010000446.1:0-3332 GCA_043740635.1 Alphaproteobacteria bacterium | reverse complement strand
TACGGCCGGGAGGTCAGATTGCAATCCTCGGAGATTCCAACTGGAATCCCGGAAATCGCCAACAGGAAGAGGCGTGGATTGCAGAAATGGCGGCCTTTGGAACGCTCGAGAGCCCCTTCACGGACGCCTACCTTGTTTGGTTGCTGGACCACCATGGCTTCGTGGACATTCAGCGAAACCATATGGTCAACGGTCTCATCCCAATCGAACGTGAGGCCGAGCCGATCGCGAATTTCATCCAGCTGCACGCGTCGGGCAACAATCTGGTGCTCGCTCGAAAACCTGGCTGACGACGACTGAGCCGAGTGCCAATCCCAGTTAGGAAGGCTCTCCTGTCAGTACGATTTGCGCATCGTACCCAGCATCCGGCGTCGCCATGATCGTGTCACAGGCAATGCCTGCGAGCCCCAGGGCCTTAAGGACCGTATCGCTCTTGCAGGCGCCTTCCTGAGTTGTGCGATTGAGGTATACCAAGACACCCGACGGCGCGCGGATACCCGTGAAGAGAGATATCGATTTCACTGTCCACCCGCCGTCTGAAAAGGCGCGGCGAAGGTCAGCGGCCAATTCGGCCCTTCGTGGGTTTGTCCCGACGCTGGGTATGAGGATCGTGCCCGGAGTTCGTTGAGCAGCGGTAACAATGCTTGCACGCTGAGCCTCGGAAAGTCGTTGGGGCTCTAGATCCCTGAGGCGACTTTCAAGCGCCTCGACGCGCGCCCTGGCTTCGCCAGGCGTTACAACGCCCAGCTTTCGCTGGAAGTCGACGATCACGTCGTCCTTCAGGTCAATTCGCGACTGCAACGAAGCTAGCTGGTGACGAAAGAGCCAGGCCGCCATCAGCCAGGCGGCTCCCGCGATCGCTAAGACGACGAGGGCAAGGCTGAAAGGCGCTTGTCGAAGAAGAGACCAATCTCTCTGAATTTGATCGATGCCCCCCATGTTGATCGCCTAGCAAGATCTTGGAATGCGACGGGAAAATGACCGCTTGGGAGGCCCGTGGTCACAATGGCGCCAAGCCTGTCGCGCAATGTTACTCAACGGAAGCACACTTCGAGTCATTCGGGTCGCCGACAAACTGCCGACAAACTCGCGCTTGGTCCATCTCGGTTCGAGTTCGAGACCTTGGGCGTTCCTGATCTGAGCGCAAAGCTCTCTTCAGGTTCGCAATTTTTGGGCCGGTCTGGAGGCAAGCTGCCGGGGAGGCCGCAAGCTCAGCGCCTCCGAAACGAAAATTGAACGGTTTTACCTTCCCGAAAGGCTGGTTATGGCGACGATTATTGCAGGGACCAGCCTGCCGATCGACATCGATCAACTGGACGTCGGCGTGATTTTGTCCGGCGTCACGACAGCTTCAGACGGCTCTCACGTTCAAATCCAGACTGATCCGACCCAGGTTATCGATCTCTATGGAACCTTCCAGCTTGACGGAAGAAACCAGCTTGCCAGCGGAATCCTGACGGAGTTCAAAGTCACGATCTCCGGAGCTTTGCTGTTCGATATCACCGGCATTTCAGTTCCGGTGGTAGAGCTTCTTGCCTGGGCGGGCACCCATGATAATGCGACGGCCGCGGCGAGCATTCTTTCTGGGAACGACGTCTTTAGCGGCACACCGTTTAATGACGTTTTGCGCGGCTTCGGCGGCGACGACACCTTCGTCGCAAGCCAGGGAATTGACATCATTGACGGTGGCAGTGGCGTCAACGCGGTCGTTTTCCACGACGGGTTCGTCAACTACGCGTTGACGACCACCGCGACCGGCGGATGGGTTGTTCAGGATGGGCGTTCAGGTGCGCTAGATGGGAGCGAGATCCTCTCAGGCATCCGCAATCTTCAGTTTCCGGATCGGACAGTGATGATCGGCGCGCCACCCACGGCCGTGACGCTGCATCAGCTGAAAGCGGAATTCGGTCAGATTCTTCGCGAGACACCCGATCAAGTGCTGGCGTCAGCGCCGCAGCAACTTGCCGACGGTACAACCAATCCTGCCTTCATTGGCGCCAATCTCTTGCTGCCGCTCGCCTCGCAGTTGGACTCAGGCCTCACCATCGCGCCTACGGTCGCCACCGAGATTGCCAGTTTTGCTGAGGCAACGAGCTCGGTGGCCACGCTTGCCTATGAGTTCTTCACCGGTTCTTCGCCGAGTGCGGCGGGCATGGATTTTCTGGTCTCGCCGAGTGGTCCAAATGCCAACAATCTCAACTCGGCTTACTTCCAGAGCTTCAGTCTGGAGAACCGCTACATCAACTTCGCGGTGAACCTGGGGCGTTTTGGAGCTGGAGAAGCTTCGTTCCAAGCAGGGTACGGATCGCTCAGCCTCCCAGACGCTGTGACCCAAGCCTACGCAACTATCTTTGGTTCCGCGCCAACGGCCGCCAAGGTCGACACCCTCCTAAATACGTTGGTCACATCGAACGGAGTCACCGAGACGAGGGCGCAGTACTTCGGCTATTACGGCCAGGACGGTCAGACGGGCCTTGGGACTAAGGCCGCCATGGTTGGGTGGTTGCTTGCCGAGGCCGTCAAGGCCGATGTTGGCTCCTACGCCCTCTCCAACGCCGCATTCCTCGCCGCTGTCGCCCTTCACAACGCCCCGTTCGGTGTGGATTTCGTAGGCGTCTACGGCCAGCCAGGCTTTGTTTTTCATCCTGGGTAGGCACTCGTCCTCGAGATCGTTGGCGTAAAGGATCGGAGCGGGGCTATTGCATTCGGCGGCGCGGCGCCGCAAAGCGCGCCATGCCTCGCCGACGCCCAGACCGTGCCCAGACAATGCGTAGCCGCCGACTTTGGTGGAGCCAAAACGGCTCCTTCGTCCGCGGTATGGCCACCGGAGCTGTACTCATGGGGATCGCAATTTGGACGGTCCGCCTGGTGCTTAGCCACCTCTAGACGCCAAGCTCCGTAGAGCTGTGGCTGTCGTTGCCCGTCTTGGCGACCAAGAACGACCTGAGCAGGCGTTGAGGGCCATCCGACTGCAATCGGGACTTTCCAGGCGTCGATATTGACGCTCCCCGGCACTGAGGCGACGGTTCGTGGCCGGCCTGCTTTTTCGCCTTCTGAGCGAGTGGACCCGCACTCGTCTCACGCCCTCGTCTGGCTGAAATTGCGCTCCGTTGATGGCGTCCTGGCGCGCATCGCCCGCGTCTGCATCGCGCCGCGCGTTCGTTGAACACGAGCAGGTGTTGGAACCTTATCGTTAAAACTTCCTTTCAATTCAGTAGGAAAAAGGCCAACTTCTGACCTGTTTTGGGACAGTTAGGGTCGGGCAGTACAGCGACATCAACTTCTGAACGAGCTTCTCCTCAGGCGCTCCCCGGCGATTGCCGGTGGCCCTG
>JAYUBY010000445.1:0-7483 GCA_043740635.1 Alphaproteobacteria bacterium | reverse complement strand
AGAGCCGCGCAGAACGCCTCCGGGTGATGTCGTTTCACCCAGGCCGAGGCGTAAACCAAGAGCGCGAAACTGATCGCGTGGCTTTCCGGGAAGCCATAGGCGCCGAAGCCCTCAATCTGCTTGAAACAGCGAGCTGCGAAGTCAGGGTCGTAGCCGCGCTTGGCCATGCCCTCGATGAACATGTCCTTGTAGGTCCACAGCCGCCCGTCGGCGCGGAAGGTGGCCATTGACCGGCGCAGGCCGTCGGCGTCATCGTCGGAAAACTTGGCCGCCTCGATGGCCAGCCGCATGGCCTGCTCCTGGAACAGAGGAACCCCGAACGTCTTGCCCAGCACAGCGCGGAGTTCGTCCTTGTCCCCGTGTTCCGGCGAGGGTGCGGGAAACTCCACAGGCTCGCTTCCTTCCCGCCGCCGCAGGTACGGGTGCACCATGTCCCCTTGGATCGGCCCTGGTCTGACGATCGCCACCTCGATGACGAGGTCGTAGAATTTGCGCGGGAGCAACCTTGGTAACATCGACATCTGGGCGCGGCTCTCGACCTGGAAGACGCCCACCGAGTCCGCCTCGCAGAGCATGTTGTAGACGGCCTCATCCTCCTGCGGGATGTGGGCGATGTCGGTGATGCGGCGGCCATCCGGCAAAGGCGGCAGCATCTCGAAGCTACGCTTCAGCGCCGTCAGCATGCCCAGCGCCAGGACATCGACCTTCATCAGGCCGAGCGCGTCGATATCGTCCTTGTCCCATTCGATGAAGGTGCGGTCCTTCATGGCCGCGTTGCCGATCGGCACGGTCTCGTCGAGCCGGCGCTTGGTCAGTACATAGCCGCCGACATGCTGCGACAGGTGGCGTGGGAAACCGATTAGCTGTTCGGCGATGGCCGTGGCGCGCCGGATCTGCGGCGCCTTCGGATCGAGCCCCACCTGGCGGATATGGTCGTCCGCGACGCTGTCCCCCCAGCTGCCCCAGACGGTATTGGCGAGCGCGGCGGTGATGTCTTCGGTGAGGCCTAGAGCCTTGCCGACCTGGCGGATCGCCATGCGTGGCCGGTAGTGGATGACCGTGGCGACGATGGCCGCGCGGTGGCGACCGTAACGCTTGTAGACGTACTGCATCACCTCCTCGCGTCGCTCGTGCTCGAAGTCGACGTCGATGTCCGGCGGCTCGCCGCGGTTCTCGGAGATAAAGCGAGAGAACAGCAGGTCCTGGTCTTCCTTCGTAGGGTCGACCGCCGTGATGCCCAAACAGAAGCAGACGCAGGAATTGGCCGCTGAGCCGCGGCCCTGGCAGAGGATCTTCAGCTCGTCTCGCGCATGGCGGACGATGTCGTGGACCGTCAGGAAGTAGTTGGGGAAATCCAGCTTCTCGATCAGAGCGAGTTCGTAGGCGACGAGCTTCGACACCTTCTCCGGCACGCGGTCAGGATAGCGCCATTTGGCGCCCTCCCAGCTCAGGTCGCGCAAATGCTGGATGGCGGTCTTGCCCGGTGGCACCGGTTCGTCGGGATATTCGTAGCGGAGCTGGCCGAGGTCGAAGGTGATGCGCTCGGCAATCTCGGCGCTGCGTTCCACCGCGCCGGGGAACTTGGCGAACAGTCGCGCCATCTCGGCGGGGGATTTCAAATGGCGCTCGGCGTTGGCTTGTAGCCTGATACCGGCGTCCTGGATCGTGCAGGTCTCGCGTATACAGGTCAGTACATCCTGCAAGGGACGGCGCTCGGGGTCGTGGTAGAGGACGTCGTTCGTCGCCACTATCGAGGCGCCGGTGCTCTCGGCCAGAGCCGCCAGCTTCGACAGCCGTTTGAGGTCGCGCGGGCCGTAGCGCCGGGCGGCGGCCAGCCAGACATTGCCCGACAGCTCCCCGGCCATGCGCCGCAGGTTCCGTTCGAAGGCCTCATCGAGGCGGTCGGGTGGAATGGCTAGGGCGAGCTGGCCTTCAGCGTGGGCGAGAAAGTCTTCCCAGTGCAGCTCACAATCACCCTTCTTGGCGCGGATTTGGCCGACGGTGAGCAGGCGGGTCAGGCGGCCGTAGGCCTCGCGGTCGGAGGGATAGACCAGTAGGCTCGGCGTTCCATCTGCGAAGTCGAGGCGGCAACCGGTCAGCGCACGGACCTTTTTCTCGCCCTCCGGTAGGTCGCGTCGGGCGATCCAGGCTCGCACTACGCCGGCCAGGGAATTGCGGTCGCAGACGCCGATTGCCTCCAGACCCAGCGCATTGGCGCCCACCACCAATTCCCAGGGGTGTGAGGCGCCGCGCAGGAACGAATAGTTCGTGGCGGCCTGGAGTTCGGCGTAACGCAGGCTCATCCAAATAGCCCATGCAACCACCATTTCGGCTGCGTAGCGGGATCGCCGTAGAGGCCCGCGCGGAACAGCCAGAAGCGCCCGCCCTCGGTGTCTTCCAGCCGGTAGTAGTCGCGGATATGGCCGACATCGGCGTCCTCGATCTGGCCCTTCCACCATTCTTCGCCGATCCGCTCGGGCCCCTCGGCGCGACGGACGCGGTGGACCTGGCCGCGCCAGCGGAACTGGGTCGGCGGATCGTCTGGGGTGAGCGCGATCACGCTGTCCACCGGCTCAGGACGGCGGAAGAGGCGGGTCGGGCGTGGGATCTCCCGGTTCCAGGTCTGCGGGATCGGCGGCTTGCCGAGCGGGCGGGAGCGACCCACAGCCAGCTCCGGCACATGGCTTTCCACCGGCACAGCGCGCCAGACGCGATCCTCCCCAAGCCGATTGGTCAGGCGGTCGACCAGGGGCGCGAGGCCCTCCTCGACTGTCGCTTCGCGGGCCTTATCCAGCCGCGCCTGGCGTCCGGAGATCGGCTCCACGGCCTCGGCTCGGAGCGTCACCACCTCGATCCCGAAGCCAGGATCGACGGTGTCCAGTTTTGGCGCGAAGAGCTTGGCGATACGCACCGGATCGCGGCCGGGGAGCGACAGTCCGACGGTCAGCGGCAGCGCCTTGCCGTCCACCCGATGGAAGCAAACTTCGAAACGCCGAGCGCCCTGGCCCTCGGTCTCCAGCCGGGCGCAGAGCTTGGCGGCGACGT
The DNA here is from genome assembly GCA_043740635.1 of Alphaproteobacteria bacterium. Classification (GTDB taxonomy): domain Bacteria; phylum Pseudomonadota; class Alphaproteobacteria; order Caulobacterales; family Caulobacteraceae; genus Phenylobacterium. The sequence continues at coordinate 4,438 of JAYUBY010000445.1, read as the reverse complement.
CCACTGTGACGCGCGCCATATCCTCCGGCGCGCTGATCGGCTCGGCGAAAGCCAGGCGCGCAAACCAGGGGGTCGACGGGCGGCGGAAGGTCAACGCCTCGCCCTCACGGCCCACGGCCTGGTCAAGGCGGGTCAACGCCACGCGGCCGAACCGGCGGCCGAAGGGCGCGCGGGGAATGGCCATCAGCTGGCCGACCTGGCGAAGGCCCAGCCGTTCGATCTGCGCCCAGGTTTCTGTCTCTAGGCGCAGCGCCGCCGGCGGCAGCGGCGCCAGCAGAGGTTCATGTTCGCCTGACGGAGCGATGGTCCCGTCCTTGCCGAAATGCGCCAGGGCCCAGGCGGAACCCGGCGTGTCGGCGATGGCGCAGCGGAAGGGCAGGCCGTTGGTGACCAGTCGACTGCGGAAGTCGGCAAGCATCTGCACCTCGCCGCGCCACAGATGGTCGACGCCGGTCACATCGAGGAAGAGGCCATCTGGAGCATCGATAGCGACGGCCGGCGAGAACCGCACGCACCAGTCAGCAAGAGCGGTCAGGGCCTCGGCGTCAGCTTCCGGTTCGGCCTCGGCGGTGACGAGTTCCGGAACCAGAGCCATGGCGTCGGTGGCCTTCTGACCGACATGGAGCCCGAGTCGCGCCGCCCCCGGGCTGACCGCCGACAACCGCCTGACCGCGCGCATCGTCTCCATCAGAGCGAAGGGTGGCGTTGGATCAACCGGCGAGTCGGAGAGGTTGCGCCGGCGCCAGTTGGCGATCGCCCAGGTCGGCGACCAGGCGCAAAGGATGCGCGACATCCGTCTTCTCCCAGCAATAGGCGTCTGTGGCTTCGAACAGCCACGCCCCAGTTCGCCCGCCACGGCAGCGTTCCAGCTCCGCGAGGAATCGCGGCGCGCCTAGGCCGAATTCTCCGGCTACAGGCTCGGAAGGCGCAGACGCGATCCGCCAGCGGGTGGCGGCCGCCGAGCCGGTCGTCTCGCGCCTCGCCTGGCCCCCATAGGGTCGGCGGTGGATGAGGAAGCCGGTGGCGGCCTGTTTTTCGCAGGCGAGCTGCAACCGCCGCCCCGCGGTCAGGCCGCAGGCCTCTGTTTCGCCTACCACGGCGGCGACACCCACCGTGGCCAGCGCGTCCTCCATCACCGACAGCGCCTCGGCCTCGTCACGGGCGCAGACCTGGATCAGTCGTTCCGGCGGAAAGCCCAGGCCCAGCAGTCCGGGTGCGGAAAGGTCGTCGCGGCGCAGTACCCAGACCACCTCGCCCCGTTTCGCCAAAGGTGTAGCCAGCAGCGCGGTGAAGGCCGCCGGCGCTGCGGCCGTCTCAACCTCCATTCCCGCCCCGCAGATCTCGTGCCAGCAGCCCAGCGGCAGGCCACCGCCCCGCAGGCAATCGTCGATCCGTGCGTCACCGAACGGCAAGGATTCAGAGTCTCCCCGGCCGCCCGCTTCGATAGCGGCGATCTTCGCCCGCGCCGCCGCCAGCCGCCCTTCTCGCAGATGGGGTCCGCGAAAATCGGACATGGCTTTCCGGACTCCTTTCGTTCCACTTTTGTTCTAGTCTTCACAATGCGAGAGTCAAGTTCCCGCACCCACCGCCTTGACCCCATCGACTCACAGCCAGAAGGTCCGCAGCAAGACTGGTGTTTGGCCGGCGTGAGGGACTTCAATGATCAAGATCGCCATCACCATCGTCGCTGCAGCCACCTTGGTCGCTGGCGCGGCACAGGCCCAGGCGCCCACTGTCAAGCTCGACTCCGGCCCGGTCGTCGGCGTGGTCGAGGGCTCGGCCAATGTCTTCCGCAATATTCCCTTTGCCGCGGCGCCGGTGGGCTCCCTGCGCTGGGCTCCGACGCAAGCCGTGAAGGGCTGGACCGCGCCGCGCCCTGCCGCCGAGGCCGGGCCCTCCTGCCCTCAGCCTATGAACGCCAACAACTCGCCCAACTCCGGGGGCGCTAACGGACCGACCTCCGAAGATTGCCTGCAGCTCAACGTATTCGCGCCGAAGGACGCCAAAAGTGCGCCAGTCATGGTCTGGATTCACGGCGGTGGTCACCGCACAGGCGCCGGCTGGATCTACGGCGGCCAGAACTTCGCCCGCGATGGCGTCGTCGTGGTGGCGATCAATTACCGCCTGGGTGCGCTCGGCTACTTCGCCCACCCTGCGATCGACAAGGCGGCCAAGCCAGGCGACCCCGTTGGCAACTACGGCCTGATGGACCAGGTCGCCGCACTCAAGTGGGTGCAGCGAAACATCGCCATGTTCGGCGGCGATCCCAAGAACGTCACCATCTTCGGCGAAAGCGCCGGGGGTCAGAGCATTTTGGCCCTTCTGGCCACGCCCTCGGCTAAGGGCCTCTATTCCAAGGCCATCGTCGAGTCCGGCCTGGGCTGGGTCACGCCGAAGACCCTGGCCGACAAAGAGGCCGATGACATCAAGGCCCTGCAACGGGCCGGGATCACAGCCGCAACGGCCGAAGAACTGCGCGCCCTGCCGGCCGAGAAGCTGGTGTCGGTGAGCGACGACTACCAGCCCTTCATCGACGGTAAGCTGATGACCGAGACGGCCACGCAGGCCGCGGTCGACGGCCATTTCAACGACGTGCCGCTGATCATCGGCTCGAACTCCGGCGAGGACTCGTTGATGGGTCCAATGACGCTTGGCGCCGCCGCAGCCGCACGGATTCCCGTCGCCTTAAAGCCGGCCTACGCCGCCGAGGCCGCCGCCGGTGACGACATCTTCGCCCGTGCAGTCTTCACGGACCGTGTGATGGGCGGCCCTGCCCGCTGGATCGCCGGCAAGGCATCGAGCGGCAAGCCTGCGTGGCTCTATTATTTCTCCTACGTCGGATCGCGGTTTCCGCCATCCAAGACCCGCGCCAGCCACGCTGACGAGATCCAGTATGTCTGGAAATACTGGGGTCGGCGCACGCCCATGAGCATGGTCAGCGCCAAGGACCAGCAGGTGGCCACGCTAATGCATGCCTGCTGGGTCAGCTTCGCAAAGACCGGCGCGCCCACATGCGGGACAGAGGCCTGGCCCGCCTACACGGGGGCGAGCGATCAGCTGATGGAGTTCGGCGCGACGAGCGGGGTACGCACCCACTTCCGCAAGGCGCAGCTCGATGCTGAAGAGGCATCGACCCTGCCGACGCTTGCGCTAGGCGGGAAATAACGGCCAGCATGATCGCCTATGTGGTCAACGAAATCTGGGTTACGGACGCACCGACGTTCCAAACCTACGTCGTCCAAGTTCCGCCGACCCTGGCTCAGTTCGGCGGCCGCTACGTCGTGCGCAGCGGCGCGACGGAGACGATCGAGGGCGATCCACCTGGTCGCATCGTTATCCTGGAATTCCCCGATCGCGCTGCGGCGTTGGCGTGGCGTTCGTCACCGGCCTACAGCGCGATCCTTCCGATCCGCGACGCCAGCTCGACGTCGCGGGTCTATGTCGTGGATGGGTACGAAGCTTGACTACTTCGGCGCGGTCGGTGAGGCGTTGCCGCCGGCCTCAATAGCCTCTTCCTGCCAGTCGAGCTGGGCTTTCAGGAAGTGGTCATGCGAGGCGACGCCAGCGGCGCTGAACTCCATGAACGTTTCATTGGGCGCAAACCTCGGCCACGGTGCGCCGCCCGCTGAGCCCGGATTTCCGGTCTTCATGAAGGCCGCCCAGTAGGCGTTGACCGACTTGGCGAGCGCCAGGTCTTCCGGTGCAAACCTCTGCTTCGGCCCGGCGAAGGCGAACATAATCTCGAAGGTGTGGCCAGCCCCATAAGGCGCGCGCGCCTTCAGGGTCGGGGACACATAGTTGAAGTAGTAGGTGTAGACCGCCTGGCCGGTCTTAGATTGGGCGCGGCTGATCGCACGGTCGGGCTCGGTGATGTAGACGCGCGTCGCCATGTCGTTGACGATCTGCACCTTGTCCCCCGCGCCTTTGGGGTCGAAGGCGGCCATGGCCGCGGCCTTTTTGTCGGCCGGGATCGCGTCAAGCGCGGCTGCCTGTGGGCGGAAGAGACTGGCCTCATTGGAATTGCCGCCAATTAACAGCGGGACCTTGGCCTGTTTGCGGGCGGCGAAGCCCTCGGCGATGCCGCTCTGCACATAGCGGCCGTCGAGTATCGGGCCGGCGCGGCTGGTGAAAGGGCCGGAATAGGGCATGGCGCTGAGTGGCAGTTTGCGTAGGGCCGCGGCGGCGTCGGCGTCCGTCCCGCTCACGCCGGCCGCGGACGCCGCCTTGACGCCAGCGGCTTGCGCGTCGGCCATGGAAGTGGGCTCCAAGCGTCCGAAGCTCGATTCGCCGATTGCCTTCTGGAAGAGCCCGCGCGCGTCAGGCGCCAACATCAGCTCTAGCGCGTCATTTCCTGCTTTTCCAGTTTGCCTTCGGCGATTGCCACCTTGCCGACGGAATCCTTCGGGAAGACGATTACGCCATCGTCAACCTTGATGCG
>JAYUBY010000444.1:0-23019 GCA_043740635.1 Alphaproteobacteria bacterium | reverse complement strand
GTCCCGCGCCACTCGACGCACCGACACAGCGTCGAAGTCTTCCCGCAACACAATCGACGCCATCCGCCCCTCCATCTCCAATGAGAAGCGTGAATCACTATTCGGCGCTCAAGGGAATCCCTGAGTCGGCGTCAGGGGCGATTGATATTAGAGCGACACTGTTTGCGAAGCTATACGGATGGCTTTTCGCCGGAGCCAAATCGGGTGCGGCAGCCCAGCAAGCAGCCCGGCGGCTGGAGGACATCGGCGCCAGCAAGTTCCGGTGGATTCAGGGATCGCTTAGCTCTCCGCCGGCGACAAGTCGCCGGGATCGGCAAGGCGCAGGTAGAGGAGGCTCGCGGCCAGAGCGACGAACTCGTAGAGGCCTAGGAGCCACCAGTCGATGACGTCCCAGCCGTGGCCGACAGCGACGATGATCGTCGGGCCATAAAGAACCACGACGGCGTAGCCGATCTTCAGGTGCGGCGGATTTCCACCGACGATGAAGCTCCGCACCGCCAGGAGCGGCAAAGCCAGGATGCCCAGGACGAGGGCGACCGGCAGGCTACAGACCGCGCAGAAACCCGCGATCCATGCCAGACGCCGATCGACTGTGAGCAGTGATGTTCCGGTTAAAAGAACCTCACGGGAAAATGGCCTTGGCCAGCCGTCTTAGAATCGAGGCGACGCGCGTTCTTGCTCCGCGCGGCGGCGAAATCTTCAGTGGGTCCGATGGCATTTCTATCGCCTTGTTATCTCCAAGGCCTTCGACGGGATTTGGGTTTGTGAGGTCGGCCGGTCGTCGTGCCGAGACGAGATTGACCCAATGAGCGTCCATCAACGCGAAGTTTCGGACGGCTTCAAGTTCGCGGTCTGTCGGGACCAAGCCACTGACCAGATGATGTCGGGCAATGTCTACAAATCCATGTTGGTCCAACAACCATACCAAGTAATCGGCGGTGAACGGATTTTCGAGCGTGCCGTATTGATCCATCTCCGCGGTCCAGGCGCTCTCCTGTTCTCGGTTTCCGGGTATCCAATTCGCGTCACCCAGGATCACCAGCCAGCCGCCGGGGCGAAGCGTGTCGAAGGTGCGCTTCACGGCGCAATGTTCATCAACAACGTGATGGAAGCTCTCGAAATAGAGGGCCGCGTCGGCGGACTGCGCGCGCAATTCGCATTCTTCGATCGTCGCGCTGTGATAGGCGACGTTGCTAGCAAGCTGCTCGAGGCCGTGATGCGCGAGATGCGCGTGCACACGTTCCTTGGCGACCACGATCATCTCTGCTGCAGGCTCGACGCAGTCCAGTTTGTAGCCGAGTGACGCCATGATCTCGGTCGCCCACCCGGCCCCTGAACCAACCTCGACGATGTGGCTTCCGATTGGCAACTTCATCAACTGCAGAGCAGCCAGCAACTGGTAGATCGCAGTAAAATAGCTGGGATGGCCCATGCGCCAATCCAGGGGTTTCTCGCGCAGACCTTTCCGGTCGTCGACAGCGAGATTCTCCACGTAGTTGACCGCCGCGTCCTTGTACTCTGCATAGGTCTCGGTGGCGTTCGGTCTAAAACGTGTCGTACCTGGGAATGTCATGAGCCAGCAATTCTGTGAGCTTGGGGCATCTTGCATGCGCGCGAATACCGAGCCAGAGGTCTCGCAGAAGTTGCGGTCGCCCGATGTTGGAAAATAGCGCCGCGGTCTCGACACACACAATCGACCCGAGCCGGCGCAAAGATGAGTTCTAGCCAAATTCCAGACGCTGCGCGGCCGAGCGCACGACCCATCACTTGGGCATCGCGAGGTCGGTTCAAGACATTGATCCTGATCGCGGGAGGCCTCCTCTGGCTTACCGTCGCACTGCGGATCGCGTCTCCTTTGGTGCTGGCAGACGAGTACGTCTATCTCGTCCGCGGCGTCGCCCTCGATGGTCTACGGCGGCTCAATGGGATCGCTCCATCCGTTCCGCACGTCGGGAACTACCTGTTCCTGCGCTTGATCAACCTGATCTCTAGGACACGACTACCTCTCGACGTGACCATGAGGGTCATCAATGCGGCTTGCCTTGTCGCGGGCCTGCATTTCATTGAAAGCCTCGTCGTCGCGAAAAACGCGGCCTGGCGTTCCGCGGTACTTTTCGGCCTCATCGTCATACTGCCCATGGGCTCCTACGTGGCCTACGTAATGCCCGAGAGCCTCTACCTGCTGATTTTCGTCGGGCTTTTTACCGTCCTGGTGCGATCGACGGATGCAAGACCCCAAGGCCTATGGGCGACGGCGGGTGTTCTCATCGCGGCATTGTCGCTCGTCAAAGCCCATGGGCTCTTCGTCCTCGCAGCTTTCCTTGGCGCAATCCTGTTGTGGAGCATCAGCACCGGTCGCGTGACCCTTGCGCGCGCCTTCTCGTTTTGCGTCACCGTGACAGTCGCTTTTTTAGTCGCCGTTGTCCTAGGCCTTGCCCTCGTCGCGCCGAAGGAAGCCGGTGGGGATTTTGTGGGGAACTACTATTGGGACATGCTCGGTCGCGCGGTCCCGACCTTGAGCCGGCTTTCGACCACTCTTGAGCTGGCCATGACAATGGCGGGCGCCATCATGTTGCTCTTTGGGCCCAGCCTTACATTTCTAGTGGCAGGGATTATTGCCGATCGCCGAGGTGTCGAGCGGGTCAAAGGACCCGTGGATCTGCTGTCCCTGGCAGGCCTATTTCTGATCCTACTAATCGTCCTGATCGTAGTCAGCGTGTCATTTGTTCTTTTTGCTGAGCCGACACGCATTCAATTGCGCTACGTCAACTTTACGTTTCCTTGCGTCTTGACGCTGGCTTGGATTTGGGCGCGCGCGAATCCAAGTTTAGACAGTCGGAATTTCCGACGTTGGGCCGCAGCCTTTTGGCTTCTCGGCGCAGGCTACTATCTCATCCGGCTGCCTGCATTGTGGCCTCTACCAGCGGATGCTCCGGAACTCTATTTTGCCAATAGCAGCGGCGCGTTTGGGCTGGGGTCAGCGGCTAGCTACGTGGCAGCCGCTGTCGTCGCAGTATGCGCACTGGCGATGCTGCACCCGAAGGTCCGGTGGTTTGACGCCCAAATGCTCGCGCTGCTGATCCTTGTCCCGATCGCCGACTTCAATACCGTCCACTGGCAGGGCACTTGGTCAGCGTTACAGGCGCCGTTCCGCAAAATAGGAGACGTGGCGAAAGTCGCCTGCGGACGCAAAGAGGGTGATGTCGTGGCGTTCTTGCCGTCTAACGACCCGGCGCAACTCTTTACGGCTTTGGCACGCATGGGGCGCGGGATCCCCATTAGGATCGATGCAAAAGTAGGCCTCGCAGCTATGGATGTCGCGCCCGGAGGTTGCGTGATCACCTCCGTTGGCCTGGGGCCGACGATGGGCACGCCCTTAGCACAGAGCGGGGACTTGGCCCTCTATCGCTCGACCGTCAAATGGACGGTCATCCGCGACACGGCCTTCGACCGCGGCGAGGTCCGAGCAGAAATGGGGAAGGGCTGGTCGCAGCCGGAAACGGGGGGGATATGGACCGACGGCCCGCGAGCAATCATCCACCTAGATGGGGAGGCCGAGGGAGCTCGCGAGCCTGAGGTTGTCGAGATCAACGCCTTCGCATTCGATCCGCCGCCGGGCCATGGTCAGCACGTCGGGGTCTCAATGAACGGTTGGCCGCTTGCGACTTGGTTGGTCCATGACGGGACCTACCAAGTGAGGTTGCCTGTAGGTCCCTGGTCAGCTGGGCCGCTCGACTTGGAGCTTTCGCTTCCCGACGCGAAGGCGCCGGCCTCGGTCTTTTCCGGCGCCGCGGACCGACGCCTTCTCGGCATTGCAGTGCGTCGAGTGACAATCCTACGTCAGGCTCAGCCTTCGGGTGAGTGATCCGATTGGGGGGGGCTAATGGAATCACGATCGCGCGCCCAAGAGTCTCGGAACTGCCCCTAATATGCCCCCCTAAATTGAATGGGAGGCTTTGTTGAAAAGGGGTCAGTGCTAATTATCTGCATTTATTGAGAAAAGTGGTGGATGCGACGGGGATTGAACCTGTGACCCCCTCGGTGTGAACGCTGGGAGGCTCGCTCCAGGACGGGCTGTCTGTGCGCCAGTCTCCTTTTGTGGCCTTGGCCACGCGGCTGTCAGGTCCCCGGGATGCGTAGACCTACGCATTCAATTCCGATGCGATCCCTGCCTAGGCTGAGTCGGCAGTGGAACTCGCCGTCCCTCGGCGACCTCCCTGACTGGAGAAATCGCTATGTTGGAAGCGGCTCTTTTGCCCAATCGGTATCTGCGCACTGGCGAAGCAGGACAGTGGCTCGGGTTGTCTGGCCGAACCTTGGAGAAGCACCGGACCTTCGGGACGGGTCTCTCGTACAAGAAGATCGGCGGCCGCGTCGTCTATGCTCTGGAAGACCTTCAGAGGTGGGCGGATAGGGGGTCACGAACCTCCACGACCGATCGAGTTCTTGGGGGCGTCCACCCCGCGCGTCGACCATCCGAAGAGAGCCGCTTCGATCAGAGTTACGGCGGTCCGGTGGGCCGGTGACTTTGGTCAGGCGATCGCCTGAAGCCCCTTCGTCCTCACCAGGTTCAGAAGCTTCAGCGAAGGCCCGTCGGGCCGTTTCTCGCCGCGTTCCCACTTGCTGACCGCATCTCTGCGGACATTCAGATAGCGCGCGAATACCGGCTGAGAGACCTGTTCGCGCTCTCGAAGGGCCTTGATTTCTTGAGGTGCCATCGGCTCCACCGGCGTCAGGCAAAGAGCGTCGAACTCGCGCATTGTCGCCTTGTCGACCAGTCCGATCTTATGGAGCCCCGCCACGGACTCATGAACCGTCGCTAGGATGTCGGAGTCAGGTTTGGGGATCTTCTTCGCCATCGGCATCAAGCTCCAGTTCCACCAATTCACCCTTCGCAACGGCGAATTCCCGCTCGGGCTGATCGTAGCCCAACAGTAGCGCCGCATAGACTTGCAGCGCCTCCAGCTCCTTCGCCGTCACGTTCGCCCGATTGTTCTTGGCGAACCCGTAGACGAAGAAACACGACCCGCCAGACCGGAAGGCGAGGAGGGTCCGAAATCCACCTGACTTGCCGCCGCCGGAGCGCGCAACCCTCTGCTTGAAGACGCCACCGCCGAGGTCGGCATCGAAGCGGCCTCCCACAACCTGGGCCGCTGCCTGCGCCAGTTGCGCATCCGTCAGCCCAGCCTTTCGAGCGAAGCGTGCGAACACCTTTGTCATGTAGGTGCTCACGGGTACGCCTCATCGTAGATATAGCTCTTAGAGCTACAGATGCAAGAGATCATGCGGCTCGCGCCGCCGCCACGGCATGAAGCGCCTCGGGCTTCAGGTGGGTGTAGCGGCGTAGCATCTTCCAATCCTTGTGCCCGGTGATCAGGGCCACCTGTTGGATCTCGAAGCCGGCCTCGAACAGGCGGCTGGTGGCTTCGTGGCGCAGGTCATGGAAGTGGAGGTCCTCGATCCTGAGAGCCTCGCAAGCCCGCGTGAAGTAGGCGCTCACGGATCTTTGGTTGTTTGGGAAGATCCGGTCGTCCTGGTTTTGGCGGCGTGCGCGCTGCTCATCGATCAACGCGATAGGGTCGTAGCCGGTGACGGTCAGCAGCGGGATCCGTTGGTCGTTGCCCCGCTTCTCTCTTGGGTCCTTCCGGTCGCGGATCGTCAGCATCTTGGTGCGCTCATTCAGATCGCTCCAGGTGACGCGGCAGATTTCCGCCTGGCGCATGGCGGTGGCGATCGCAAATTTGATCATCCGGCTCATGGGGATGAACTGGCTGGGATTGGCGTCGAAGTGCTCAAGGAGCCTCTTGATTTCCCGCTCGGTCGGCCGGCGGTCTCGCTCTCTGCCTTTTCCCACCAGACTGAGGCGCTTCAGCGCGATGCGAGCCAGGTCGACAGGTTCGACGCGCACCGGCAGGCCATGAACGGCGGCGGCATGAGACACCACCTGCTTGATCATGCCGATGTCGATGCCGACGGTCATCGGACCGGCGCCCTCAGCCGCCCGTTCGCGACCGAAATTCAGCACGCGCTCACGATCGAGTTCGAGCATGTTCAGATTGCCAAGGCGCGCCTTCAGCATGCACAAGGTGGCGCCCTTCGAACGGCCAGGGGGTTTGCCTGCATCCGTCATGTCGGCGATGTGCAGATCAATCAGCTCGCCGAACGTCAGGCGCTTGCCGACCCTGGACAGCGTCGGCGTTTCGCCCCGATCGATTTGGCGCTCCGCATCAACGCCCCATGTCTTGGCGTCGTCATAGCGGACGAAGGTCTCACTGATGGATCGGCCCTTACGTCGGACCTGAACGCGCCAGGCGCCGGATTTTTCTTTATGGATGGAAGCCATTTCTGCGTGCAAATCCCGTGCAGTGAGAAATCGAAGAGCCGCGAATTGGGTCGTAAAGCGTCGCAAATTGTCGGGTGGGCAGCCCCCGATAACGCACTGATTGTTAGAGGAAAAGTGACAGAATATCAGGGACATAGAGCATCGGTGGCCCCGATGATGGATTGGACTGACCGGCACTGCCGCAGTCTGCACCGGACGCTCACGTCGCGGGCGACGCTTTATACCGAGATGCTGACGACCGGCGCGATCCTGCACGGCGATCGGGCGAGACTGCTGGGGTTCGACGCGGCAGAGCATCCCGTTGCCCTTCAGCTTGGCGGGTCGGATGCGACGGATCTCGTTGCCGCGGCGCGGATGGGCGAGGCCGAAGGCTACGACGAGATCAACCTCAATGTCGGCTGTCCGTCCGACCGCGTGCAGTCGGGGCGGTTCGGCGCCTGCCTCATGCGCGAGCCGGAGCTGGTGGCCGACTGTATGGCGGCGATGGGCGCGGCCGTGAAGGTTCCTGTCACGGTCAAATGCCGAATAGGCGTCGACGACCAGGATCCGGAGAAAAGCCTCTTCCGCCTGGTCGACCTCTGCGCCCACGCGGGCGTCCGCCACTTCGTGGTGCATGCCCGCAAGGCGCTGCTGAAGGGGCTGTCACCGAAGGAAAACCGCGACGTCCCGCCGCTCAACTATCCGCTGGTCTACCGGCTCAAAGCCGAGCGCCCCGACCTGACTATCGTCATCAACGGCGGTATCGGCACGCTCGAAGAGGCCCAAGCACATCTGGCCCACGTGGACGGGGTGATGCTGGGCCGCGCCGCCTATCACACGCCTGGCTTGCTGGGCGAGGTCGATACGCGGCTGTTCGGCGAGGGCGAGGTCATCTCACCGGTTGAGGCGGTTGCGCGTTACCGGGCCTATATCGCGCGGGAGTTGGCGGCTGGGACGCATCTGGCAGCAATGACCCGGCACATGTTGGGCCTTTTCCACGCCTCGTCGGGAGCCCGCACATGGCGCCGGATCCTGACTGTAGAGAGCGTGAAGCCGGGCGCCGGTCTCGAGGTCGTGGATGCTGCTTTGGCCGCGGTATCAGGGCTGCAGGACCAGCGCCTCGCGCGTCGCTTGGAAGCTGGCGAGGCGGCCTAGGTAGGTCATACCGAGGAGCGAGGTGTCGAGGCCCTTCTCGATCACCAGGGCGTCGACGTTGTCAAGCCGAGCGCCGGACACCGTCAGGCTGGTCAGCCTCACCGAGGCCGCGCGGGCGCGGCCGGCGGCCGTGTCTACCCGATTGGTGTAGTTGAGGGCGTTGATGTCGAAGCCCAGACGTTGTGCGTCTGCCGGCGTCAGCGCGACCGCGGTCGCACCTGTGTCTACCAAAAAGCGCACGCTGGCGCCATTGACCCGGCCGTTGGCCCAGTAGTGTCCGTCGCTCGACTTGAGGATGGTCGCGCTAGGTCCGCCCTGGCCGCTTGCGGTCCCGGGAGCCGAAACGGCCGCCTCGGCGTTGGCGGCTCGGAACACCGGGGCTTGCTTGGCGAGCAGCACCACCGTCTGCGCGCTAACCAGCGCCGAGACGCAGGCCACCGCCATGACGAAGGTGAACTTCCAGAAGTTCGACACGGATTTCGGCCCTACGGCGGCCCTTTGCGGGTCTGTCATCTTTTGTGAGCTTAGGCTTGGCGGGTTTGAGAACCCGTGAACGGGCAGGCTTAACCAAACATGGCCAGCTTCTCCGGCCGGATCCGGCTGCGTCGGTTAGGAAGCTCCGCCATGATGTGCGCGCGCTCGTCGTCGGTCAGCCGTGCCCAGCCCGCCACCTCTGAGAGCTGGCGATAGCAGCCCATGCAGAGACCGCTTTCGCCGTCCACGACGCAGACTTTCACGCAAGGCGTGGCAACGGCCTTCGGTAGCCCGGACGGCGGGGTAAGGGGTTCGCTCATGGCTGCGGCAAAGCGTAAGTGACCACGGCCTGAGCCGCCAGTCGCTCCGGACTCTCAGTCCATAACCGCACGTCGCAGACGGCGTTTCGCCGGCCGAGCCGAAGCATTTCGGCCTCGGCATGTAGGTCCCCGGGCGCCGCACCCCTCAGGAAATTCATGGTCAGGGACGAAGTCACAGCCATCAATTGGTCCCCGATGTGCGCCAGCACAAGGGCATAGGCCGCGGTGTCGGAAAGCGACATCAGGGTCGGGCCGGAGATCACGCCGCCTGGCCGCAGCAGGCCTTCGCGGTAGGGCGCCATCACCTTCACCCGCCCCGGCAAGACCTCCGTCACCGTCGGAAAGGCGGCCGGTGTGGCGTCGGGAAAAGCCTTCCGCAGCAGTGCATTGACGCCCGCAGCATCAAGCACGGGGGTGAGTGTGGTCATAGGCTCTCATGCCAGCTTATTTGGTTATTTGACAAGTAAATTGTAGTCATAAGTTATCATATTATAACAACTTGAAGAGAGAAATATTGCATACTGGTTATTTCGTCTAATCCATTTGAGACATTTTAGGTAACGCGCGATTTTCAACCCGGGGACTGTTTTGAGGGAGAAACAATCATGAAGACTGCAGCTATCCGTCTAGCGACCCTGGGTCTCGCTGTCGCCGGTTCTGCTATAGCCCACGAGCGGATCAGCGATGCCTACTATCTGAAGGCCAATCGTTGCCGCGGTCTCGCCGCCGGCCTGGGCGAGCGACACCGCGAGCCTCGACTCCCTGATCAAGACCGAGGGCCGTAGCCGCCTCGATATTGTCTATGACTGGGGCCAACAAGAGATGTAACGCGCCAAGCGCGAAGCTGCGATCGGCAACGGCAAGGATCGCCACACCGCCGAACTCACCGGCTATTGCACGGCCTTCATGGGTGGCGGCGGCAGTGGTCGCGAAACTGCCAAGTCGCGCCAAGCATTGTCCCAACTCGGCTGATTTCTAGCCGGCGCGCCGCCCGCCAGCCGGCGCGCTTCTTCTTGCCTGACCACTTCTTCTTGCGGACTCACTTGCGGGAACCCAACCTTGGCCCCGCGCCTTTCGGCCTGGCGCGTGGAAGGGTCCGTGACGGTTTGACTTCAGTTCTGAGACCCGGCGAGACCTGCTGGCGCACGGCGCGCGCCGATCGGGCGTCGTTCCTCATCGATACGGAAGCCTATTTCGCGGCAGTCTTCGACGCCCTGAAAAAAGCACGGCGCTCAGTCCTGTTGCTCGGCTGGGGGTTCGATCCACGCACCCGGCTCTTCCCGGACGGCTACGACGGCCCCGACGACGCCGACGAGGTGGGCCGCATCCTGGTGGAGATCTCGCGGGCGCGACCCGAGCTCGACGTGCGGCTATTGATCTGGCGCTCAGCCTTGCCGATCGCTGCCCAACAGGAATTCTTCCCGCACAAGGCGCGTAAGTGGTTCAAGGGCACACCGGTGAAGTTCCGGCTCGACGACCAGGTTCCGTTTGGAGCCTGTCATCATCAGAAGGTGCTGGTGATCGACGATCGGTTGGCGTTCTGCGGCGGCGGCGATATTTCGGTGGACCGATGGGATACGCCCGGACACCGCGACGACGATCAGCGGCGGATCATGCCAGATCAAGAATACCACGCGCCTCGGCATGAGGTGATGATGATGGTCGACGGCGCAGCGGCCAAGGCGTTGGCCGATCTCGCCCGCGACCGCTGGCGGCGCGCCACTGGCGACGAGGTAGCCCCGCCCGAAGACGCCGGCGGCGATCCGTGGCCGGACTTCCAGCCGCCAGCGCTGACCGACGTCGACATCGGCATCGCGCGCACCATTCCAGCTTGGAAACGGCAGGCGGAGGTCGATGAAATCCGGAGGCTAACGCTCGCCTGTATCGGCAAAGCCAAGCACACCATCTACCTGGAGAACCAGTACTTCACTTCGCCGGTCGTGACTGAAGCCCTGGCCGAGCGATTGGCAGAGCCCGACGGGCCCGAGGTCGTGCTGGTTTCGACCGGCCATGCGCCCAGCTGGTTCGACCACCTTACGATGGACCGGGCGAGGGGGGCGATGATCTGGCGACTTCGTTCCGCCGATATTTTTGGACGTTTCCGCGCCTTTTGGCCAGCGACCGCCAAGGGCCGCACGGTGATCGTGCACTCCAAGACCAGCATCTTCGACGATCGCATCGCCCGCGTCGGATCGGCGAACCTCAACAACCGCTCGGGCGGTTTTGACACGGAGTGCGAGCTGACTGTGGAGGGCGACGATGAGGCCTCCAGGCTGGCCATCGAGGTGTTCCGCGACCGGCTGGTCGGCCACTTCATGGGCCAGACAGGTGATGCAATGGCCAAGGCCCGCGCGGACTATGGCGGACTGGTTGGCGCCATCGACGTGCTCAACCGTGAGGGCCGTTTGCGGCCGATAGAGCCGCCGAAGGTCACCGGTTTCGGTAAGTTCGTCTCGCACTACCATCTGGGTGACCCGCAGGACCTCAAGGACTCCTGGAATCCGGCCCGCCGGCGGGAACGGCTCTACGAGGCTGTGCGCGAGATGAAACGGACCTAGCCCGTCACCTCGAAGTCCATCACTAGCGGCAGATGATCCGATGCCGCACGGGTCAGTGGCGTAAAGGGGACAAAGACGTCCGTCACCGCGATCTCGCGGCTGACGAACAGGTGGTCGATCCTCAGAACCGGCATAGGGGAAGGGAAGGTAGCTGTGGGGGTTTTGGTTTTCGCCAGGACTCGCGCCGACCTCAGCGCCTTCAGGAAGGTCCGGCCGACCACCGACCTGACAGTCGCATTGAAGTCGCCCAGCAGGATCGCCGGGCCCCGGCAACTGGGATGTCCAAGCCACGCGGGGCCGGCGAGGAAGGCGGCCTGGATCTGTTGTTCGCGCGGAACCAAGCCCAGGTGCGTGTTGATAATCTGCACAGGAACCCCTTCGACTTCGACCTCGGCCCATAGCGCGCCGCGCGGCTCCAGAGCGCGTATCGGCGTGTAGCCCGGCAGCGGCCCTGCCTGTACTAACCGTTCCGGATAGCAAGTCAGGATGGCGTCGCCGTACTGCTCTTCCTCGACCTTTAGCGCTGCGTGGAAGTGGCAGGCCATGTTGAGGCGGCCGGCGATCTCATGGGCCTGATCAACGCCACCGGTTCGAGCCCGGCAGACGTCCAGCTCCTGTAGCGCCACGATGTCCGGCTCCAGCCGCGCCAGCACCTCAGCGATCCGCACCACGTTCAGCCGCCGGTCGCTCCCGACGCAACGATGGACATTGTAGGTAACGATCCTGGGCATGGGCCTCCGGCGTGCACGCCTTCCGTGGCGGTGGCAAGGCGGAGTGAACTGCTGGTGGAAGCAAGAGACTTGCGGTTTGGTTGCACGCGAGACCGGGAAAGGAATCGCAACGCAACCCGTTTTGGTCGCGTAGGGTCCGCTGGGGCAGGGCTTCGGCGACCCGAGATGAGTCTGACGTTGACGTAAACGTCATCTTCCCATCTTCACGGCCGCCGCGTATGGTCGCAGGTGAGCGGATACGCCGTAAACTAAGCGTGCCAGGGAGCCCAATATGAACCTCGATTTCTCACCCGAAGAGAATGCCTTCCGCCAAGAGGTCCGGGCCTTCATCAAGGAAAACTATCCGGCAGAACTGCGCGCCGCACAGGACAGTGGCCGGCCGCTGACGAAGGATGAGTACCTTTCCTGGCACAAGGTGCTGGCAAAGAAAGGTTGGGTCGCACCGTCCTGGCCGGTGGAGTTCGGCGGCACGGGTTGGACGCCCACGCAGAAGTACATCTGGTCCGAGGAATCGGCAGAGGCTGACGCACTTCCGGTGTTGCCGTTTGGTGTCGCGATGCTCGCGCCGGTGGTCTACACCTTCGGCACCGAAGAGCAGAAAAGGAAGTTCCTTCCGGGCATCTACAACGGCGAGGTTTGGTGGTGCCAGGGCTACTCCGAACCGGGCGCGGGCTCAGACCTGGCGAGCCTGAAGACCAAGGCCGAACGGGTTACCGCCGACGACGGTAAAGAGTACTACATCGTCAATGGGCAAAAGACGTGGACGACGCTGGGTCAGTTCGCCGACTGGGGCTTCTTCCTGGTCCGCACCGACCCCGATGCCAAGCCGCAAGCTGGCATCTCCTTCCTTCTGATCGACATGAAGAGCCCAGGTATCGAGGTCCGACCGATCATCACGCTTGAAGGTGGCCACGAGGTGAATGACGTCTTCCTCGACAACGTGAAGGTGCCCGTCGAAAACCGCATCTTCCATGAGAACCAGGGCTGGACCTGCGCCAAGGCGTTGCTGGCCCACGAGCGTTCTGGCATCGCCGGCGTGGCGCGATCCAAACGCAACCTCGAAAAACTGCGCTCGATCGCCACGACGGAGCGATCCGACGCGGGCGGCTCGCTGCTGACTGACGCGTTCTTCCGCCGCAAGGTGGCAGAGCTGGAGATCGACTTGACGGCGCTGGAGTTCACTGAACTGCGCACCCTGGCCGGCGAAAGCAGCGGCAAAGGCCCAGGCCCTGAGAGCTCGATCCTCAAGATCAAGGGCACTGAGATCCAACAGCGTCTGCAGGAGCTCGCGCTCGAGGCCGTCGGCCATTACGGCGCGCCGTTCCTCCGCGACCTCGGCCACAACGCCAACATCGGTCCCGGCTACGCCGATGGCCTGGCGGGCGAGATGTTCAACGGTCGCAAGACCTCGATCTACGGCGGCTCCAACGAGATTCAGCGCAACATCATCGCTAAGATGGTGTTGGGACTCTAGGTCTCGCTAATCACCTTATCTGCCATTCGTTTCACGGACTGACTCGACCGATGGATTTCAGCTTCACCGAAGAACAATCGATGCTACGCGACACGGTCGCGAGCTATCTGGCGGATCACTATTCCTTCGACCAGCGGCGCGCGATGCTGGGCAAGGAGCCGGGCTGGAGCCCCGCGATCTGGAAGGCCTTCGCCGAGGAGCTGGGCATCTTGGGAGCGCCGTTCTCCGAGGCACTCGGCGGGCTGGGTGGCGGGCCAGTCGAGAATATGATCGTCATGCAGGAAATGGGTAAGGCTTTGGTTGTCGAGCCCTATCTTGGCACCGTGGTGATCGCAGGTGGCTTTTTGAAGCATTCTGGCCATCCGAACGCCGAAACCCTGATCGGTCAGATCATCGCAGGCGAAGCGATCTTTGCCTTCGCCTACGCCGAGCCGCAGGGCCGTTACAATCTCGCGGATCTGAAGACCACGGCCAAGAAGGACGGCGTGTCGTACGTGTTGAATGGCGCCAAGGCGGTTGTCATCGGAGCGCCCTATGCAACGCACTTTATTGTCACGGCTCGCACCGACGGAGGCCAGCGCGACGCCACGGGTATCAGCGTATTCATCGTCGAGAAGTCCGCAGCCGGAATATCCACGCGGGACTATCCAACCGTCGACGGTTTCCGGGCCTCCGAGGTCACGCTGGAGAACGTAAAGGTGGGCGCCGACGCACTTGTCGGGCCTGCAGGCCACGCCCTGCCGCTGATCGAAAAGGTCGTGGACGAGGCGATCGCGGCGACCTGCGCCGAGGCCTGCGGTGTACTTTCCAAGCTGCATGAAGGCACGCTGGAATATACCCGCCAGCGCAAGCAGTTTGGTCAGCCGATCTCGGCCTTCCAGGTGCTGCAACACCGCATGGTCGACATGTTCATCCAGGTCGAGCAGGCGGTGTCCATGACCTACATGGCGACCATCAAGCTCGCCGATGATAAGGCGCGGACGAAGTCCGCCGCCGCCGCAAAGGTGCAGATCGGCAAGGCCTGCAAGTTCGTCGGCCAGAACGCTATCCAGCTGCATGGCGGGATGGGCATGACCGACGAGATGGCCATAGGCCACTACTTCAAGCGCGCCACGATGATCGAAAGCGCTTTCGGCTCCACTGACCACCACCTGGCCCGCTACGAATTCCTAAGCCTCGGTCAGGCGGCCTGATGGGAAAGGAAGCGACCGTCGCTGCGCAATTCGCCGACGGTCCTGATGAGGGGCGGCTTCAATACCAGCCGCCCAAGCTTCTGTTCCGGGGCGCACAGCGTCGTGTTTTCGAGGGCGAGGCCCTGGCGAGCGTTCGTGCCGAGGGCGGCGACCTCGTACTGGCCAACGGATCGCGGTTTACGCTGGGCGAAAAGCAGGCGGCGAACTGGGTCGAAGCGATCCTCAGTCCCAAGGGACGGATCGACAAGATCGGTGTGAAGGCTGGCATGCGTGTCGCCGTCATGGGCGTCGCCGATCCAAAGCTCAGCCTTGAACTCGCCGAGCAGGGCGCAGTCCCGGTGACCGAGCTCGCGGGCCTGGACCTGCTGTTCTACGCGGCCGACAGCACCGAAGAGCTGGCGCGCATCGACGCCCTGGTCCCGATGCTTTCGCAAACCGGCGCGCTTTGGATCGTGTCCCGCAAGGGCAAGGCCGCCACGATCAAGGGCATCGAGGTTATGGCGGCGGCTAAAGCCCACGGCCTGGTGGACAACAAGGTGGTGGCGTTTTCGCCGACGTTGACCTCCCTGCGGTTTGTCCGGTGCAAGGCAGAGCTGGCGTCATAGCGGCGAACATGCTGGCTGCGTGGGTCCGGCGACGAACGCCTTCCGGACCGACGATTCCGATCTCGTCGATCAGGCTGAGATGTCCACCACGTTAGATCTGGCCACCGGTGTCGAAGCTGGCGTCGTTCCGTCCGTGGACGGCGACGAACTGCTCGCCGGTGAGGCTGCGTCGGAGCCGGTTGCTGCCGCATTGTGGTGGTGATGGTTACCTTGTGGACACCTGGCTGAGCGCCAGAATCCTGCGGTGGCGGTGTGTAGGGCGACGTGCTGCCGCTGATCGTAGATACGGACTTTGAAGTCTTCATTTGTCTCCAGATCCCGGTCTCACTATCCAGTCTATCAGCCCAACAAACGGTTTCCGTAGAATATATTATACTCTGAAATATAGAATATATATCGAAATATTGCTGTACCAATGGAAATGATATGAGAAAATTCGACATATTATAAAGTAGAGATGGTCGAAAGCATTGTTCCCTGGTTGAGATCGAAATCCATCCGATGCATTCCTGCACCGTCCCGCTCGGCTGCTCGGGCCCATTCGCCGAGGGCGCCATTGTGGTTTTGGTTGGCCGGCTTGCCGATGCGCCTTAAGTCCGGCCCATGTCCCTGCGCGATTTTGGACTCCTGGCCCTGGTCTGCCTGCTCTGGGCGTCCAACAACATCGTCTCGAAATATGTGGTGAGCCATCTGGGCGTACCGCCGCTGTTCTATGCGGCCTTGCGTTTCGCGGTCGTGGCGCTGGCCACGGCGCCGTGGCTCTTGCCCATGCCGCGGCCGCGCTGGCGGTTGGTGCTCGTGGCGCTTCTGATGGGCGGCGGCAGCTTCGCGCTCTTGTTCATCGGCCTGAAGACCTCGACGCCTTCGGCCGTCGCGGTGATTGGCCAACTCGGTGTTCCAATCACAACTCTACTCTCCGTGTGGATGCTGGGTGAGAAGATCCATTGGCGTCGCGGCCTTGGCATCATGCTCACCTTTCTGGGGGCGTTGGCGGTGATGTACGACCCTCACGGGTTCTCGATCTCAGCCGGATTGCTCTACGTGGTGGCCGGAGCCTTTGCAGGCTCGCTGGGCGCAGTGATGATGAAGCAGATCGAGGGCGTGAAGCCTTTACAGTTCCAGGCCTGGGTGGGCTTTGCCTCCTTCTGGCCGCTGGCGATCCTGTCAGCCTGGCTCGAGCCGGGACAGGTTCAACGGGGGCTCGCGGTCGGTTGGCCCTTCGTCCTTGCCGCCCTCTATTCAGGCCTGGTGGTCTCGGTGGGCGCCCATACGGTCTACTACCTGTTGATCGGTCGCTATGAAGCGAACCTGATCTCTCCGTTGACGCTGATGACGCCGCTGGCCACGATTGCCCTTGGCGTAGCGATCTTCGCCGATCCGTTCGGGCCCCGCATGGCCGCTGGCTCGGCACTGGCGCTTACTGGCGTGCTCATCATCGCCCTTCGCAGGAACCAGGTCATGCCACTGCTGCTCGCCATTCGGAACCGCGCCCAATGAACATCATCGAGGCGCCAAGCCCGAACTTCGATGCCCGCACCTCGCCGCCGGACATCCTGGTTCTGCACTACACCGGAATGCGCAGCGGCCCGGAGGCGCTCGATCGGTTGCGAGATCCAGAAGCCAAGGTCTCGTCGCACTACTTGGTCGAGGAGGATGGCCGCATCTTCCGGCTGGTTCCAGAGGAGCGCCGCGCCTGGCATGCGGGCGTCTCCTACTGGAAGGGAGAGCGAAACATCAATGGCGTCTCCATCGGCATTGAGATCGTCAACCCAGGGCATGAATTCGGCTACCGGCCGTTCCCCGACATCCAGATCGCTTCGGTGATCGAAGTGGTCTCCGACATACGAAACCGCTGGCAGATCCAAAACGACAAGATTGTCGGCCACTCTGACGTGGCTCCAGGCCGAAAGGACGATCCCGGCGAGCTCTTCCCCTGGAAGCAAATCGCCGAGGCTGGCCACAGCCTCTGGGTTGAAGCGCCGGCAGCGCCGGGTCTGCCGCTGTCTGAGGGCGCGGAGGGTGTCGAGGTCTTCGCCCTCCAAGCCGGGTTCACGCGGCTGGGCTACGACCTGCCGCCTTCAGGTAAGTTCGACGCCGACACCACGGCCGTGGTTACTGCCTTTCAGCGTCATTGGCGCCAGGCCAAGGTTGATGGGATCGCGGACGGCGAGACGCGCGCCCAGCTGATCGCTTTGCTGCGGACGGCCGTCTGATGCACCCTTCGGCGGCGTTCGCGACCGAGGATGAAGCTTTACTGCTAGCCCATCTGGCGGCCCATCCATTTGCGACCATCGCCGCCCTCGCAGACGGGCGTTTGCGGGTCGCCCATGCGCCGGTCGTCGTGCGCAAGCTCACAGACAGCCTATGCCTCGACTTCCACCTTTCGCGCAGCAACGCCTTGGCTGGCGGGCTTGAGGCGGGATTTCGCGCCGTCGTCGTGAGCCTTGGGCCCGACGCCTATATCAGCCCCGATTGCTACGGCAGCGCCGATCAGGTTCCGACCTGGAACTATGTGAGCGTCGAGGCGGAGGGACCGGTCGCAGCGATGGATGACTTGGGCTTGGTCGCCTTGCTCGACGACCTGTCCGCGCAGGAGGAATTTCGCCTTGCGCCCAAACCGCTCTGGACCCGGGCCAAGATGTCGGCAGGCCGGTTCGAGGCCATGAGGCGAGCCATCGTCGGCGTCCGGCTGAAGGTCGAGCGTCTGGAAGGGACGACCAATCTTGGCCAGAACAAGTCCGAGGCCGAACGCACCAGCGTCGTCGTCGCCTTGGGCGATCATCCGGTCGCGGCCCTAATGCGCGCCGCAATCTCGCCACGAGGCTGAACGGAGAACAACCTTCGCCTCAGATGCGGTTCAAAGCGGCAGGTTCAACCTGGGGACACTTGGCGCCGGTCCTCCGACGCGCCAGCGGCACAGAACCAAGGAACCACGTCATGAACCTCAAGCTTACCGCCCTGTTTCTGACCCTGAGGGGTCTTCGGCCTCGGCGCCATGGCCGCCACGGCTGACGCCCAGCCCATTCAGCCCACGAAACAGGAAATCCTCGCTCGCGTGCAGATCCAGCGCCACGAGATCCGCGCCGAAGAACGCGCCGGGAAGATCAGCCCGCAAAAGGCCAACCGCCTACTCGTCGCCGACCGCCATATCGCCCGTAAGGCGCGGATGCACGGCGGTCACCTGACCCGCGTGGAAGCTCGCAAGCTGAACCACCATGAGAACCGCATCCACCGCTACATCCGCAGCTGAGCTCTGTGGTTCGAGAACTCCGGGCCGCCACGCCCCGCGACGGCCCGGCGCATCGTCTTGACGTTGTACGCCCAAACCCTCAGGTTCCGCGCGGACCAGACGGCCGGGCGATCGCGGTCTCTACAAAGAGGTCGAGGAAAGTCCGGGCTCCACGACGACATGGCGGCGGGTAACGCCCGCCGGGGGCGACCCCAGGGATAGCGCCACAGAAAGCAAACCTCCTCTCTCCGGAGAGGTAAGGGTGAAAGGGTGGGGTAAGAGCCCACCGCGTCCCTGGTAACAGGGACGGCATGGCAAGCCCCGCCAGGAGCAAGACCGAATAGGGACCGTGCGCCCTCCTCAGCCTCGGCGACGGAGGGTAGGGCTGTCGTAGGCCTGAGCGGTCCGGGTAGGTCGCGAGAACCGTCCCGTGAGGGGCGGTCCAGAGGAATGATCGCCAATGTCCGGGGTTTCGGCCCTGGGCGGCACAGAACCCGGCTTACAGGCCGTCTGGTCCAATTTCCCAAATGAGCGCCATGGCCGGGGTTGTCCCGGCTATTCAGATACTTGGCGGCCGGGACAAACCCGGCCATGCCGAACGGAAAATGGGATGAAATGCCTCGTCGGCGGCTCAATCGTTAACAGCCGCCACAGTAGTTCGCTGTATGTTCTGTGGATAACAACTTTCAATTAGCCATACTTGCGCGCGATGCCTTGGTTTCTCTAACAAATGGTCAATTGGAGTCATTGTATCCCATTAGGGCCCATGTTATCCCGTTCTTACTTTGCTAACCAAACCGAAGCGTTGGGGCGACCGGTCGGGAAGCAAGGGGGGGAGCTGCTGGTGGGGCGGCTCGATTCAGGGGCTTTGCGGTGTTTCTCTCGACCTTCGAGAAACAGCTGGATGGGAAGCGGCGCATCGTCGTGCCGCAGGATTTCCGCGCTCAGACCGCAGGACCTTTCGACGGCGTCTTCTGCTTTCCCTCCATCGAGGCTGACTGCATCGAAGGTGGCGGAAAATCCGTGTTCGATCGTTACGCCGGCGTGATCGAGGAGCTGGAGTTCGGCGACCCGATCCGCAGCGCCCTTGAGGTTTCGGTCTTCGGGGGCATGGCCCAGCTGTCCTATGACACCGCAGGCCGCATCACCTTGCCTGAGATCCTCTGTGAGCAGTTCGGCCTCATCGACTGGGTCGTGATCGTTGGTCTCGGCGAACGCTTCCAGATTTGGAACCGCGAAGCCTTTCAGGCGCAGCGCGCCACCCAGCGCGACATCGCCCGCGATGGCTTGGCCAATCTGCGCGCCCAACAGCGCGCTGCCAAACTGAGCGCAGCCGGATGAACGCACCGCACATGCCCGTCTTGCTCGACGAGGTCGTGGAAGCGATGCAACCCCGCGCCGGCAAGATCTTGGTGGACGGGACGTTTGGCGCGGGTGGCTACACGCGTGCGCTTCTGGGTGGCGGCGCCGACGTCATTGCTTTCGACCGCGACCCCAGCGCCCGTCGCTTCGCAGATAACCTGCCGACTGACCGCTTCCGCCTTGTGGAGCGGCGGTTCTCCGAGCTCGATGAGGAGACTGGCGTCGCCGCGGTCGACGGCGTGGTGCTCGATATCGGCGTCTCTTCCATGCAACTCGATGAGGCCGAGCGCGGATTTTCTTTCATGCGTGACGGCCCCCTCGATATGCGCATGGCCGCCGACGGCCCCACGGCCGCCGATCTGGTCAACGAGGCTGAGCCCGCCGAGATCGCCCGCATTCTCTATGTCTACGGCGAGGAGCGCGAGAGCCGCCGGATCGCCCGCGCCATCGCGCGGCGACGCGAAGAACAGCCTTTCACCCGGACGCTCGAGCTGGCGGACTTTATCGAGAAGACACTGGGCGGACGCCGGGGCGCCAAGGTCCATCCAGCGACCCGGTCCTTCCAGGCCATCCGCATCGCCGTGAACGAGGAGTTGGCTGAACTCGAAGCCGGCCTGGCCGCCGCCGAGCGCGCGCTGAAGACCGACGGGCGCCTCTGCGTCGTCACGTTCCATTCGCTGGAAGACAGAATCGTGAAGACCTTCTTCGCGGTGCGAGCGGGGAAAACGCCAGCGGGTTCGCGCCACGCTCCGCCGGTGGAAACCACGTCGGCGCCGAGCTTTCAGATGCTGTTCACCGGCGCGCACGCTCCGTCGGCGGCGGAGCTGGCTGCGAACCCTCGCGCGCGCTCGGCGAAACTGAGAGCGGCTGTGCGCACGGACGCGCCAGCTTGGAGGGTTGCGGCATGAATTTGCTCAATCGCAGGGTTCGTGGGTTCCGACTGGTGGACCTCGTCGCGCTGAGCTTGCTCACCGTCCTGATCCTAGGTGTCTATCTGGCCAAGACCGTCGCTGGCGGCGAGCGCGCCAAGATCGCGAGCGTTGAGCGCCAGATCGTGGCTGAGAAAGCCCGCATCCGCCTGCTGCAGGCCGAGGTCAGCCACCTCGAACAGCCCGCGCGGATCGAGCGTCTGTCGGAAACCTACCTCGGCCTGGCGCCGGTCGCTTTCAAGCGCCAGGCGGACGTCGAGGCTTTGCCGGACCTTGCGCGCAAGCCGCTGGCGCCGCCGGCCAAGCCAGTCGAGGCTACGCCCGATCCGATCGTCATCGCGCCCCCGCAGCCTGACTCTCCGCTTGCCGCGCCCACTCAAGTTGCCACGCGATGAGCCTTGGCCAACCCACATTTGGCGCCTGGCAGCTTTCGCGGCGACTTTCAGGCTGGATGTGGCGCTTCGAGCATGCGTTCGAGCGCGCCCGCGCCGCTGGCCGGGCCGAAGACGACACCCGTATTCGCATTCTTGTGGTCCTGGCGATCTTCGCCCTAGGCTTCGTGGTTCTGTCGATTGGCGCGACCCACGCGGCCCTCTTTTCCAAGGCCGGCGAGGGCGACGCCTACGCCCCACCGATGGGCGCCGCGCGCGCCGACATCGTCGACCGCAACGGCCAGATGCTGGCGGCGGACTTGCTGCACTACGGCCTGTACATCGATCCGCGCGAGATCTGGGACACCGCTGAGACACGCCACGCGCTTAGCGCCAGCCTGCCGGACCTGACACCGGAACGGCTGGAACGCGCTCTGCGCGGTGGGCGGCGCACCTTCGTCATCGGTGGCCTGACACCGGACGTTCGCGCCAAGATCCACGATCTCGGCCTGCCCGGCGTCAGCTTCGAGCCTGAGCAGAAGCGGGTCTATCCGCTGGGCTCCACAGCCGCCCATCTGGTGGGCTTCGCCGACACCGGTGGCCAGGGACTGGCGGGAGCGGAAGCAGCGCTCAACGACCAGATCCGCGAAGCTGCGGCCAGCAACGGCGCCGTACCGCTTTCGATCGACCTAAGGATCCAGGCCGCCCTGGAGGATGAACTCTATAAGGCGGTGGCTCAGTTCCACCCGAAGGGCGCTGTGGGCATCGTCACCAATGTCCACACAGGCGAGATTCTGGGCCTGGCCAACTTCCCCACCTTCGATCCCAACAAGCCCGGCGCCTACAGTCTAGATGCGCGTCAAAACCGTGCGGCCGGCTCGATCTATGAGATGGGCTCGACCTTCAAAGGATTCACGGTAGCGGCAGGCCTCGACAGTGGGGTCGCCACGCCGTCGTCAACCTTCGATGCGACTCACCCCTTCCAACTCGGCTACCGCACGATCACCGACTATCATGCCACCCACGCGATTCTGACCCTGGTGCAGGTCTTCCAACATTCCTCCAACATCGGAACGGCACGTCTGGGAGAAGAGATCGGACCGGAGCGCCTCCACGACTATTTCAACCGGTTCGGCCTGACGCAGGCGGCGAAGACAGAGATGATCGAGACGGCGCGGCCGCTAACGCCGCGCGTATGGGACAACGACGCCATCGCCTCTACCTCATTCGGACACGGCATTAACGTGAGCCCACTTGCGGTCGCCCGGGCCTATTCCGGTCTGACCAATGGCGGCGAGCTACTGCCACTGACCATCAAGAAGCTGGCCCCCGGAACCGTCGTCCACGGCCCGCGGATGATCTCGGAAAAAACCGCGCTCACCCTGTTGCAGATCATGCGGTCCAACGTCAGCTGCCCCTGTGGCTCCGGCAAGTCGGCCAACGTCCCGGGTTTGAACATCGGCGGCAAGACAGGGACAGGCGACAAGTGGGACCCTGCGATCAAGCACTATTCCAGCACTAGGCAAGTCTCGTCCTTCGCCGCGGCCTTCCCCACCGATGGCGTGCTGAGCGCCCCGCGCTATTTCGTTCTGGTCCTGCTCGACGAACCCCAACGCGACAAGACCGGCGCCGACCCCACGGGCGGCATCGTCGCGGCCCCCGCGGTCGGCCACATCATCGAGCGCATCGCGCCGTTCCTGGGCGTGCAGAAGCGCGCCGAGACCAACCCCTACACGCCGGTCGATCCTAATGCAGAAGCGGGAGAGGAGCATTGATGCCCATGCGTCTTTCCGACCTCGTCAAACGCGACCTGAGCTTCGATCCGCAAATCAAGGGTGTCACCGCCGACAGCCGAAAGGTCCGTCCGGGCTGGCTTTTCGCAGCTCTTCCGGGCGCCAAGGTCGACGGCCGGAGCTTCGCGCCGCGCGCGGTGGAGCAAGGCGCGGTCGCCGTCCTAGCGGGCCGCGAAATCGAAGGTATGAGCGCACCCCTGGTTATCGCGTCTGACCCACGCCGGGCCTATGCCCTGGCCGCCGCCGCGTTCTGGGGCGCGCAGCCCGCAACTTGCGTTGCGGTCACCGGCACCAATGGCAAGACCTCGGTCGCCGCCTTCTGCCGCCAGATGTTCGCCGCCAGTGGTTTCAAGGCCGCCAGCATGGGCACGCTCGGCGTCCGGGTCAGCGGCCCGGGCTCCGTCGACGAACAAATCACGCCACCTGGGCTCACGACGCCTGACGCTTCAGATGTCGCCGAGCTGTTGGCCCGCGCGGCACAGTCCGGCGTTACCCATCTGGCG
>JAYUBY010000443.1:0-1906 GCA_043740635.1 Alphaproteobacteria bacterium | reverse complement strand
GATCTGCAAAGCCATGATCGCCATGGCGACGCCAATGCCAAACTGCATGCCGCCGTCAAAGTTGATCTGCAGGCCCGACTGGGTGGGCGGCGACAGGTTTAGCCCATCGACGACCACCCAATGTCCGGCCTGCACGATCTGACTCAAGATCCCGATACCGACGAGGTAGCGGGCGATCGATGCGCCACCGTCGATACGTACCCACCCCGGGCGCATGAGCGCAATCAGGTCCACGACGATCTCGAAGGACGCATAGGCGATGATCGGCCAGCGCCAGACCATCCAGACCGGAGCTAGGTCGACCGTCAGGAAGCCAGGGCCGGGCATGAAATCACGAAAACGCCAGGCTCCAAGCCACTAGGCAATGAAGATCGTATCCCAGGTGATCTCCGCAGCCAATTCGAAGCGTGAGCGGGTCTTGCCCATAGCCGGTGGCAAGTTGCGGGGCTTCCATTTCAGCAGCGCTCCAGTCTTGCCAAACCGCTCAATGCACATGCAGACCAATGTGATCATGCCGAACAGGTAGACGCCGACGTACCAAATCGAGGGTACTGCGCGATTGAACTCGGCTGGCGTCTTTTGGGTCAGGCCACCTAGAACGATCAGCACGAGGTAAACTCCTGCTACGATCGACAGCATAATCTTCACGGCGGCCCACCAGAACGGGAACACCTCCGGTCCGATCAAATGCTGGGTCTTGCGGTACCGCCCGGCGACGACGAGGGGATGACCGAAGTCGACCAGCAGCGCCCCGACTTCGTCGCCGGTGAGCGGCCTACCGCGGGAAGCCTCTTGCTCTTCCACGCGGGACAGCAAGCCGTCTCGCAGCTCGGCCCTGATATCATCGGCCTGGTGGGACGGTAGCTGGCGGCCGACGGCGGCCAGATAGCGCTCGATGAGATCCATCATGATCCCCCTTTGAGAATTTCAGTGATCGACGCGTTGAGCGCGGCCCACGCTTCCGCGAGGCGGGTCAGCACGAGGCGGCCGTCCTCGGACAAGCGATAGAAGCGCTTGTTGCGTTTCTCTTCTTCGCGCCACTCGCTCGTGAGAAGTCCCTGCGTCTCCAGACGCCTGAGCATCGGGTAGAGCGCGCCTTCGTCGATCTCGACCCCGGCCTGCGCCAGCGCCTTTCGCAAAGTGTAGCCGTAGTGCTCGCGCCGCAGCTGGCCGAGCACGGCTAAGATGAGCGATCCACGGCGCAGCTCCAGGCGAAGGGCTTCGAAAATCTCAAGCTCAGTAGGCATGCTGTGTGTCATATACTGTGTATCACACACTGTCTAGCACACAGCATTTGAGCTCTTGTCGCTTACGCCGTAAGCGGTGTTATGGTCGTCGAAACGGAAGGCTTCCATGATGCGAAATCTGACCATGGCCGGCGCAGTCGCCGTAGCGATGACCCTGGCCTTCGCGGCGCAAGGCGCGTCGGCCGCCAAGCCTCAGGACAAGTACGCCGACAACGGCGGGGTGAAGATCCACTATGTTGTCGAGGGCAAGGGTCCGCTGGTCGTGCTTGTCCACGGCTTTCCCGACTACTGGGCGACCTGGAAACCTTTGATGGCGACCCTGTCGGCGGCCGGCTACCGCGTCGCGGCCATGGACACTCGGGGCTACAACCTTTCCGACAAACCTCAAGGAGTGGCCGCTTACGCCATGCCCAACCTGATCGGCGACATCGGCGCGGTGATCAAGGCTGAGGGACAGACCTCGACCATCCTGATCGGCCACGACTGGGGTGCGGCGATCAGCTGGCAGACGGTTCTGAACCGGCCGGATCTCGTGAACAAGCTGGTGATCATGGCAGTGCCCCACCCGGCCGGCATGGCCCGAGAGCTGGCGACCAACAAGGATCAACAGACCAACAGCCAATATGCGCGCAACTTCCAAAAAGAGGGATCCGAGAAGA
>JAYUBY010000442.1:0-3826 GCA_043740635.1 Alphaproteobacteria bacterium | reverse complement strand
TCTCACGACATCTTCGGATCGACCTGGAATAGAGGACGTCGGTCAACGGATGACCATTCGAATGCACGACCCTGATGGGGGCTACCGAGACATTCTGGGCATATTAGAATCGCCAACTTCGGTAAGAAAACGCGATGGCTCGGTCGTGAATTTCGACCCCGATCGCATTGCCCTCTGGCGCAAAATCGCACCGCGCGTTGATCGGGCTGGCAAAGGCTCCCCACTCTCGCTGCGCATTGATGAAATCGAACGAGTCGCGCTGGCCAAGCAAATCGAGCAGGACCCGCGCGTGGCCTATGCCGAAATCGACGAGATAGCTCAGACGCAGTTCGTGCCCAACCTGGTCCATGACCCGGCTGAAGGCGCTGAGGCGGGAAAGATAGGCTTCCGCGTCTTCGGTGTTGGCTACCTTGTGGGAACTGTCGAGGAAGTCCGGGATCTCTTGATAGGAGCCTGACTGCTGGCTGATGACATAGGGCCGGAAGTTGCCCCCGGTGTCGCCGAACTTCCACTTGTCGCTGGTCCGGACCGACTGCTCCTGGCCGTATAGCACGACGTCGAGGTCGACCTTTGAAGCCGCCGAGAGCTTGGCGCGGTCAATGGTGTGGAGCTCCTTCGCGCGAGCTCGCGTACGTTCCAGTCGCTTGGCGCGGGCCTCCAGGGAATTGTCGTCGAGCTGCGACTTGAGCGCTGCGCGTTTGCCCTTGTCCAAGCCCAGCGAAGTGGCGCGCCTGGGGCTTTCATCAACCTGGGTCTCGAACATCTGATCGAGCATGGATCGCAGCTTCGTGTCTTCGGACGCGCCTTGAGCCAGAGCCGGCGCGGCGCTTAGCAAGGCTGCCCCTGCCGTGGTTGCAAGGAAGGCCCGACGATCAAATTCATTCATATTTTCAAACACTCAGAAAGCAATACTCAGGCCCGATGTGAGGCAATATAGTGGTCGACCACGCGTTCCAGTACGGTCAATGGCATGGACCCGGCCGCCAATACTGTGTCGTGGAATTGGCGGATATCGAACTTCGGACCGAGCGCAGCCTTGGCCTTCTCGCGCAGCCGCAGGATCGTGACCTTGCCCACCATGTAGCTGCAGGCCTGACCGGGAGTGACGCAGTAGCGTTCGATCTCCTGCTGGGCCAACGAGATGGGGTCGCCGTCGATGTCGGCCAAAGCCTGGCTCGCCTTCTCCCGGCTCCAGCGCAGCGCGTGCAGGCCTGTATCAGTGACCAAGCGGCCCGAGCGCAGAAGGGCGTCGTGAATATAGCCCAGCTCCCAGTCTGGGTGGTCTTTGTAGATCCCCATCTCCTGCGCGAGCTGTTCCGAATAGAGCGCCCATCCTTCGGCATAGGCGCCGAAACCGCCGGCCTTGCGGATCAGTGGGAGGTCCGCCTGCCTCTGCAGAGTGATCTGCAGGTGGTGGCCGGGAACGCCCTCATGGAAGGTGGTCGTCGGCATGTCCCAAAAGGGTGTCTCTGCCGTGTCCCGCAGGTTCAGCCAATAGATACCCGGCCGCGTCCCATCGAGACTGCCGCCAGTGTAGTGCGTCGATGCACCCTGTTCCGTCGCAGCTGGGATGCGGCGTATCTCCAGTGGCGTCTTCGGCAGGGACCCGAAGTACTCCGGCAACCGCGCTTGCATGGTTTGAACCAGGGCATTGAGGTCGGCGATCTCTTTGGCCTTGCCCGGATCGGTGTTGGGATAGAGGTACTTGGGATCCTTGAAGAGAGCAGAATAGCGCTGGGCAACCGTGCCCTGACTCATGCCAAGTTTCTTCAATAGGCCGTCGGCGCGCGCGGTGAGCTCGACGGTCACGTCCAGCCCGAGTTTGTGCACCTCGGCGGGCGTCATGGTCGTGGTGGTGCGGGTCTGCAGGGCGAGCGCGTAATAGGCCTCGCCGTCAGGTAGACGCCAGACGCCTGCGTCATGTGAAGCCTTGCCCTTCAAGCTCTCCATCAGCGCCATCTGACGGTCCAGCGCCGGCAGCACATTTTGCTCGTAGACGGCGCTCGCTTGTCCAGACCAGTCGCCGTCGATCCCCTTGGCTTTGGCGCGATTGGCCAGCGAGGACACCAGGGTCGATTTGTCGGCGGGCGCGTGCAGCGTCTTCATCTGGCTGAGCGCACCGTTGATGCAGAAGTCCGGCGGAATGACACCTAGGGCCACGTCGTGGCGGACGCGCTCGCACTCCTCGTCCATCACACGGGCGAACTCGCCCAGGCGCGACAGATAAGCCTCGCAGTCCTCGCGCGTCGTGATGGTGTGCTGGCTGTCGAGGAAATCGGGGGTTCCCTGGTAAGCCCCGCTGATCTGGCTGATCACGTAGGGCGAATTGCCCGTGGGATAGGCGAAGCGCCTATTGCCCCGGTCGGCGGCCTCGAGGTTGTAGAGCACGCAGTCGTAGTTCACCGCGACCATGCCCGTAAGCGCCTTACGCTCGATGCGGCGTAAGCGCGCGAGCTGGGTGGCGGTCTCTGCTTTGCGCCGCTCAAGCTCTGCCAAAGACCCCTTGTGGAGCCGGAATCTCTCTGCGGCGCGAGCGCCCTTGTCGAGGCCGAGCGAGGTGGCCTGCTCGGGGCTGTTGTCCAGGGCCTGATTGAAGAAGTCGTCGAACGCTCTGTTCAGCTCCGCCTCGGCGCTCTCGACGCCGGCGTGAGCCCCGCCCACCCCGGCCAGCGTCAGCGACGCCCCCGCAGCCAAGAAGTTGCGACGGTGGAATTGACTCACGGCTCGTCCCCCCAAAGATCGATAGGCTCGTCCAGTCGGATCAGGCCTTGTGCGCGGCGATGTAGCTGTCGACCACGTGTTCCAGCACGGTCAACGGCATGGACCCCGCCGCCAATACCGTGTCGTGGAATTGGCGGATGTCGAACTTCGGACCGAGCGCAGCCTTGGCCTTTTCGCGTAGCCGCAGGATGGTGACCTTGCCCACCATGTAACTGCAGGCTTGGCCCGGATTGACCGCGTAACGTTCAATCTCCTGGCCGGAATAGGCGGGCGGATCGCCCTCGATGCCGCTGAGTGTCTCGACCGCCTTCTCCCGGCTCCAGCGCATAGCGTGAAGACCCGTGTCGGTGACGAGCCGGCCCGAGCGTAGAAGCGCGTCGTGGATGTAGCCGAGCTCCCATGCCGGCTCGCCCTTGTAGAAACCCATCTCGTCGGCGAGCTGCTCCGAATAGAGAGCCCAGCCCTCGATGTAGGCGCCAAAGCCGCCCGCCTTGCGGATCATCGGCAGCTCCGCGGCTTGCTGCAGGGTGAGCTGCAGGTGGTGGCCGGGAATGCCCTCGTGAAAGGTCGTGGTCGGCATGTCCCAGAAGGGCGCCTCGCCGGTGTCGCGCAGGTTCAGCCAATAGATGCCCGGCCGGGTCCCATCCAGGCTGCCGTTGGTATAGTGGGTCGAGGCGCCGGCCTCCGTCGATGCGGGGATGCGGCGGATTTCCAGCGGAGTCTTCGGAAGGGTCCCGAAATATTCCGGCAGCCGCGCCTGCATCCGCTGGACCAGCAGGTTGAGGTCGGCGATCTCCTTCGCCTTGCCGACGTCAGTGTTCGGATAGAGGTATTTCGGATCCTTATAGAGTTCGGCATAGCGCTGACCGACCGTGCCCTGGCTTAGGTTGATCTTCTTAAACAGGGTGTCAGCGCGAGCAGAAAGCTGGGCGGTGATGTCGAGGCCTAACTTGTGGACCTCAGCCGGGCTCATGGTGCTGGTCGTCCGCGCCTGTAGGGCCTGGGCGTAATAGGCCTCGCCGTCCGGCAGCCGCCAGACGCCGGCGTCGTGCACCGCCTTGGACCGCAGGCTTGCCATCAGGGCCATCTGGCGCTCCAGGGCCGG
>JAYUBY010000441.1:0-7335 GCA_043740635.1 Alphaproteobacteria bacterium | reverse complement strand
TCTCGAAGATGACTAAGCCGAAGCCGTCGTCGGCGCCCAAGGGTCCGGCGCGGCCGGAAACTGCGCTGCAGGCACGGCCGGCGCTCGGGTCCGGCTTGTCCGCCACCGCCATGAGCGGTCTCACCGATGAGCTGCAGCGGCGCTGGAACCCCAATTGCGAGGTTGAGGGTGGCCGCGATGTGCAGCTTCGCGTGACGTTCACCCTCGGCGCCGGTGGCCAAGTCGTCGGCGACGTTTCTGCTCAGATCAAAGGCCCCACGACCCCGGTCGCCCGCACCGCTTCGGAGCGGGCAGTCAGCGCGGTCTACGCCGCCGCGCCCTTCCGCACCCTGCCCAGGGAATTCTACGGCGAGAGGATCGCGGTCAATTTCAATGCGCGCGAGGCTTGTTCCTAGATGACGAACTTCACCAAGCGGACCCTCCTGACGGCCCTCACCGCTCTACCCGCTGCGGCCCTCTTCGCACCGGTCGCCCACGCGGACATCGAGGTCAACGTCAATCGCGGCGACGTGCAGCCGCTGCCCATCGCACTCCCGGCCTTCGGTGGCGGACAGATTGGGACCGACATCGCTGGCGTGATCAGCGCCAATCTGCAGCGCTCAGGCCTGTTCAGACCGCTGGATCCGGCAAGCTTCGTCGAGCGCGACCTGACCATCGCTGTACAGCCGCGCTTCCCGGCCTGGCAACAAATCAAGGCCCAGGCGCTGATCGTCGGCCAGGCCAACGTTGTCAGCGGGCGCTTGGAGGTCGGGTTCCACCTCTATGACGTGTTCGCAGAGCACGAGCTGGGCTTTGCCAATCATGGGACGGGCAGCGGCGGTCTGCAGTTCGCTTCGAGCCCTGAGAACTGGCGGCGCCTGGCCCACAAAATCTCCGATGCCGTCTATGAGCGGCTGACGGGTGAGAAGGGTTATTTCGACACCCGCGTCGTCTTTGTCGCCGAGAGCGGCGGGCGAGGCTCCAAGATCAAACGCTTGGCGATCATGGACCAGGACGGCGCCAATCCCAGCTATCTGACGGACGGCTCGGCGGTGATCATGACCCCCAGGTTCTCCTCGAACAGCCAGGAGATCACCTACATGGAGCTTCGGCCCGAGGGCTCGAAGATCTACCTGCTCAACCTCGAAACGACCCGCAAGGAGAGCCTCGGCGACTTCAAGGGGATGGTGTTCGCACCGCGCTTCTCGCCGGACGGTGGCAAGGTCGCGTTCTCTGTGGAGCGCGGCGGCAACAGCGACATCTTCGTCATGGACCTGAAGAACCGGGCGACTGCCCGGCTGACCGTCGATCCAGCCATCGACACGTCGCCTTCATTCTCGCCGGACGGCTCGATGATCTCCTTCAACTCCGACCGATCCGGCTCGCCGCAGCTCTACATCATGGGCGCCGACGGCTCGAACCCCCGTCGGATCAGCTTTGCTCAGGGCCGCTACACCACTCCGGTCTGGAGCCCGACCGGGGAATTCATCGCCTTTACGAAGCAGACCGGCAACCAGTTCCATATCGGAGTGATGAAGCCTGACGGAACCGACGAGCGGATCCTGACTTCCAGTTACTTAGATGAGGGCCCTGCCTGGGCCCCAAACGGTCGAGTGCTGCTGTTCAGCCGCCAAGGCGCCGGCGGCGGAACGAAACTCTGGAGCGTGGATGTCACCGGACGGATTATCCAACCTATGCCCTACCCTGGCTCGGGATCAGACCCGGCCTGGTCGCCCTTGCTTAACTAGGCTTGCACGCTGCAGCCTGACGTTAGATTCTGCACCTGCGCCGTCGGCGCGCCTTTCGAAGGAGACGCTTTCCATGGTCACGATCCGCAACCCGGGGAGCGCCCTGCGATTGACGCTCATCGCCGCCGCCGCCGTATCACTCGCCGCATGCGCCTCGCATCCGAAGCCCGCCTATCCGATCGCCCAGCCGACGCCAGCTCCTCGCCCGGCTGAGCTCCCGCGCGGCCCGGCGCCTGCGCCGCAGGCCGAACCGGTCAGCCAGGCGCCGTTGCCGGGCTCCGAGCGAGATTTCACGATCAACGTCGGGGACCGCGTCTACTTCGACTACGACATGTACTCGGTCCGCAGCGACGCCACGCCGCTGCTGGATGCTCAGGCCGCCTGGCTTAAGCGCTACCCAGCCGTTCAGGTCCGCATCGAAGGCAACTGCGACGAACGTGGCACCCAGGACTACAACCTCGCCCTCGGCGCCCGGCGCGCCAACGCGGTGCGGGAGTACCTGGTCGCTCACGGCGTCGTGGCCGGCCGCATCACGACCGTCTCATACGGCAAGGAAAAGCCGATCGATCCGGGCACGGGTGAGGCGGCCGAGAGCCATAACCGTAATTCGCATACGGCCATCGTCAGCGGCGCACGGATGCAATGATGGATGAACGCCGCGCAGGCCTGCGCTGGCGGCTCCTGGGTGCGGCGGCGGCGGTCATTCTGATTTCCGTCCCGTCCTTCCCCGGAATGGCCTTCGCTCAGACGCCGATGGACGACCCTCTCGACGCGCGGGACGCCAAGCGCCTTGACCGAATGGAGAAGGTCGTCCGCGAGCTGCGCGACATTGTCTTCAAAGCGCAAAAAACCGGAGCACCGGTGGTGGTCGAGCCTGCCGACACTGACGCGCGCTTGGCCGAACTTGCGACCAAGATCGCCGACCTTGAAGGGACGCTGACTAAGCTGAACGGCTCGCTTGAAACGACGGCGCACGAATTGGATCAAACCCGGCGAGAAAACGCGGCCCTCCGCACCCAGATCAAGTCGTTGGGCGACCGGCTGACAGCGGACGAAAAGAAGACCGAGGAGGCTCAGGCGGCGGCCGCGTCGCAGGCAGGGCCACCCCCACCGCCTGAGCCTCAGCCCGCCGCCGATCCAAAAGCCTCCGCCGCCGCCGCGAACGCGGCCTTCACAAAGGCCCGCCAGTTGATGCTGAGTGGCGACTACGACTCCGCCGAGACCGCATTCAACGACTACGTTACGACCTATCCAGACACTCCGCGGACGCCTGAGGCGCGCTACTGGCGGGGTAAAACCCTGGCGGTGCGCGGCGACTATGTGAAGGCCGCCGGCGCCTTCATTGGCTCGATCCGTGGATGGCCGCAGACGTCTTGGGCGCCCGACGCTCTGGTCGAGCTCGGCCGATCCTTGGTGCAGTTGAAGAAGCCTGCCGACGCCTGCCAGACGTTGAACGAGCTTAGCCACAAATACCCGAAGGCGCCGGCGGCGGTGACTACTCGCGCCGCCACGATCCGCCTCCAGGCGAAGTGCACCTAGGCACGGCGATGGCCCTCGTCGCGCCCGACCTCGAAGGTGTGGTCGGCGAAGGTCTCAATCGCAGGCTCCTCAGCGACAGCCCGCGCCCCATCGCCGTGGCCCTGTCCGGCGGCGGCGACTCACTGGCGCTGCTCCTGATCGCAGCAGAGTGGTCGCGACTCATTGGACGCCGCCTCGTCGTCCTGACCGTCGACCATCAGCTCCGTCCGCTGAGCGCCGACTGGACCAACACCTGCGCATCGATTGCGCATAGGCTTGGACTCCCGTTTCGGGCGCTTGCATGGACCGGCGACAAGCCCGCGACCGGTCTCCCAGCCGCAGCCCGCGCCGCCCGCCATGCCTTGCTAGCGGAGGCCGCGAGCGAGTTCGGAGCCCGGGTGATCCTGATGGGCCACACGGCTGACGACGCCTTGGAGGCGGCGCTGATGCGAGCGCAGGGCTCATCGACGCCTGAGCCCTGGGAGTGGGCGCCGTCACCCTCTTGGCCCGAGGGCCGCGGTGTCTTCCTCCTGCGCCCCATGCTGGGGGTTCGCCGCGCGGACCTCCGTGAATGGCTGCGCGCACGCGGAGAACGCTGGATCGACGACCCGGCCAACGATGACGAGGGTTATGCCAGGCCACGCGCCCGTCGGGTGATCGCTCGCGGCGCGTTGACATCTGCCACCTCGCCCCGCGCATCGGCAAAGGCCTTTGCGCTAGCGGTACGACCAGACGCTAGCGGCGGCTTCGAGATCGACCGATCAGAGCTGCGCAACACGGCCCCTGATGCGCTGAGACGTTTCGTGTCCGCCGCTTGCGTGTGCGCCGCGGGAGCTCGCCGGCCGCCAGCTCGCGACCGGGTTGAACGGCTCGCGGAGCGTCTGACGGCAATCACGCCCTTCGTCGCCACCCTCGCTGGCGCCCGTATAGAGGCCGACACTACCCACGCCTGCTTCCTTCGCGAGGCTGGAGAAGTCGCGCGGGGGGGCCTGGCTCCCCTCAGCCTACTGGCTGGCGAGACCGGCGTCTGGGATGGCCGCTTCGAGATCACCGCAGAGCGGATGATGGAGGTCCGCGCGCGGCCCGGTGCGACGAAGCCAGGAACCGTCAGAGATGACGGTTCCTTCGAAGCGATCGGAGCGACGTCTCTAACCTACGACCGCCTGCTCGCGGCCTGCGGCGCGATCGAGCGCGAGCCAACTTGAGGCCTCAGCGATGCACGCTCGCAAGTACATGCTCGACGCCCCGCACGATCGGATCGGCGAAGCGGCGACCCAACAGGTTCGCGTGGCCGGCGCCGGCCACGTGCTCGATATAGCCGTTCTGCGAGGCCAAGGCTGGGACCGACTGGACGTCCTTAAGCGCGGTGATGGTATTCTCGGCGCCCGCGGTAATCACCGCGATCGGCATGGCTGGTGGGAACTCCCCTGCTCGGGCCTGATCGGAGGTCGCCCGCCATTGCTGAACCTCTTCAGATGCCCAGTGGGCGTGCAAAGCTGAGCCATGAATGCGTCGCTTCTCAGCCGATGCTTCCGGCGGCAGGCCGATACGATCACCTGCCACCACCGCCACCGGCCGCATCATCCCGTAGCGCGCGCCCTGGCTCACCCAGCCTAAGATGCGGCTAAAGGCGTAGACACCCTTCTCGCCGATGGGCGAGGTGATGACATCGGGTGTAACGGCGTCGACCAGCACCACGCCCAGCACCTGGTCGGGATGTGTCAGAGCAAAGAGCCGCACCATCAGCCCGCCCATCGAGTGGCCGGCGAGCACCACCGGCTCGCGCTCGCCCAACTCAAGCAGAAGCGCCGCCAGGTCAGCAACGATGGCGTTACCGTCTCGCGGCTTCGGTCCCGGCTCGGAGTATCCCAGGCCAGCGCGATCATAGGCGACGCTGGCCAGACCCTTGGCGGCCAGGCGTTCCTGCACCACGGCCCAGTCCGACGCACAACCAAAAGCGCCATGCTCCAGTACGATGGTCGGGCGTGAGCCGGGGTGGCCGGCGCGGACCATGCGCAACCGCCGTCCGCCGACGTCGATCATCTCGCCACGCGGTGAAGGCCTGGCAGGTGTGCGGATCTGGGCGGCGGACATAGATGGTGCGCGGCTCCTCTCAGCTCGGCTTGACGAAGGGCTTCGGCCGGCGATTTCCGCCTTGGCGAGCGAACATCCAGCCGGGGTATTCGCTGGGAAGTTCAGACACCTCGTCTAGACGCTTCATCTCCTCATTGGTCAGGGTCAGTTCGGCGGCCGCCAGATTGTCGTCCAGCTGTTCCAAGGTTTTGGCGCCGATGATGATGCTCATCACGTGCGCCTTCTGGAGGATCCAAGCCAGCGCCACGCGCGCCACTGATACGCTATGGGCCTCGCCGACCTCGCGCATCACCTCGATGCACTTCCAGGCGCGATCCTTGTCCACGGGCGGGAAGTCGAAGGTGGTGCGGCGCGAGCCCTCTGGATTGTTCGAACCCGGTCCGAACTTGCCGGAGAGCAAGCCCCCGGCCAACGGCGACCAGACCATCAGGCCGAGCTGTTCGGCCGTCAGCATGGGGACCAACTCGCGCTCCAGGTCACGGCCGGCGATGGAATAGTAGGCCTGCAGCGTCTCGAACCGCGCGTAGCCTTTGGCTTCGCTCAGCCCCACGGCCTTAGCGATCTTCCATGCCGACCAGTTGGAGACGCCGACGTACCGGACAAGGCCCTGGCTCACGAGGTCGTCGAGCGCCCGGAGGGTCTCGTCGATCGGGGTCACCGTGTCGTTTCCATGGATCTGGTAGAGATCGATGTGGTCGGTCTGCAGGCGCTCCAGGCTACCTTGCACCGAGTCCATGATGTGGCCCCGCGAAGCGCCGCGATCGTTGGGACGCGGT
Organism: Alphaproteobacteria bacterium; assembly: GCA_043740635.1. GTDB lineage: Bacteria > Pseudomonadota > Alphaproteobacteria > Caulobacterales > Caulobacteraceae > Phenylobacterium. The sequence continues at coordinate 1,220 of JAYUBY010000441.1, read as the reverse complement.
CCCATTTCGCCGAACACCTTGGTGGCGATGACCACGTCCTTGCGCTTGGTCCCCAGGCTCTTCAGCGCTTGGCCGAACAGCTTCTCGGACTCGCCGAGGGAATAGACGTCGGCCGTATCGAAGAAATTGACACCGGCCTCGAGCGCACGCCCGACGATCGCGTCCACCTCACCCTGCTGCAGGGCCCCGATCGCCTTCCACATCCCGGCATTCTCGGAACCGCCGAAGGTCATGGTCCCCAGGCAGATTTCGGAGACGAAGAGGCCCGTGCGGCCGAGCTGATTGTATTTCATGAGGCGTCTCCAAAGCAGGGGATGCCCTCCCATATGGTCAGGCCTATGTTACGCGTCGAGGTCAGGCCTGCCGCGGGATTGCAATAAAACCGAGATTTACGACAGCGAGGCGACAGGCGCCCTAGTCAGAGGCTCTTCAAGATGCCTTCGACCATCTTCTTGGCATCGCCAAATAGCATCATGGTATTGTCGCGGAAGAAGAGTTCGTTCTCGACACCGGCGTAGCCTGACGACATTCCGCGCTTCACAAACAGCACTGTACGCGCTTTCTCTACATCGAGGATTGGCATGCCGTAGATCGGCGAGGTGGTATCGGTCTTAGCCGCCGGATTTGTCACGTCATTGGCGCCGATGACGAAGGCCACGTCGGCGGTTGGGAACTCGGCGTTGATGTCCTCCAACTCGAAGACTTCGTCGTAGGGCACATTGGCCTCGGCCAGCAGCACGTTCATGTGGCCGGGCATCCGGCCGGCGACAGGGTGGATGGCGTACTTCACCTCGACGCCTTCCGCTTTCAGTCTGTCGGCCATTTCGCGCAGCGCGTGCTGCGCCTGACTGACTGCCATCCCGAAGCCCGGGACGATGATGACCTTGCTGGCGTTTTTCATGATGAAGGCGGCATCATCCGCTGAGCCCTGCTTCACCTGCCGCGTCTCGACCTTGCCGCCGGCCGAAGCTGCGGCGTCCGTGGCGCCGAAGCCTCCCAGGATCACCGAGATGAAGCCCCGGTTCATCGCTTTGCACATGATATAGCTGAGGATCGCGCCCGACGAGCCCACGAGAGCGCCGGTGATGATCAGAGTGGTGTTCTCGAGCGTGAAACCGAGCGCGGCAGCCGCCCACCCGGAATAGCTATTGAGCATCGAAACCACGACCGGCATGTCCGCCCCGCCGATCGGGATGATGAGGGTGATCCCAACCAGCAGC
>JAYUBY010000440.1:0-11859 GCA_043740635.1 Alphaproteobacteria bacterium | reverse complement strand
ACCCGCTCCTCGCAGGCCTGCGCCAGCCGGCGCGACGAGTAGACCCCGCGGCTGTAGCCGTAGAGCAGCAGGGCCACCATCATGCCCGGGTGATACGGCGGCTGCCCACGATCAACGTCGTAGGTCCCGACAATCGCCGACAGGTCCAGCACCTCGCGAACCGTGTCCCGCACAAAGTGCGCCGGGTGACCCACGGGCACAAACTCGTGCACCGAGGGCGGCAACAGCCAGCTCTGGTCCACGTCCCACGAACGCCATGTCTTGCTCATGAACCGTGTGAATCAGCCTTCGACTCCCTCGTCGAGGCGACTACTCGGACAGGCTGCTAGGCAGGCACCAGCGTCGCACTCAACCGATCGATCAGATCGTTGGTGCCGTGCTCGCGACTCCCGGCGTCGTCATAGCCGTCGAGAAAGGCGCCCTGCTCGGTCATGACGAACCGCGCCCCTTCGTCAGTCGCCTTGAATTCCAACGTCGCCAACGAAACCGAAATCTTCCGGTCGTCGAGATGCATTGTATAGGCTTAGACGATCCGCTCACCCGGCACTATGTCCCAATAGGTGGCGTCAAAGTGGGTGTCCAAGCCGCTCGGCCACTTGCCGACCAGGCGTTCATGGCCACCGACGCGGAAGTCGAACACCCGCTCGACGCTCTCCCACCGTTCGTTCGTTCCCGAGAACCACTTGGACTTCCCAACCTCGGTGGCGAAGGCTTCGAACACCCGTCTGGGTGTAACATTCGGATAGGTACGCTCGATGGTGAACGCCCCGTGTGCCACATTGCGTTCGCTCAATTCGGTTCTCCGCCGGGAAACTGTTTCAGATGCTCGCCCAGACGATCGAGGCGCAACTCCCAGTCGGTGCGGCGCTGGTTGATCCATTGTTCAGCGAGGTTCATGGCGTCAGGCTCCAGGCGACAGGTGCGGACGCGGCCGACCTTTTCCGAGGCGACCAGGCCGCAAGTCTGCAGGACGGCCAGGTGCTGGACGACGGCCGGCAGGGACATGGCGAGGGGTTGGGCAAGTTCGCTCACCGAAGCCGGACCGCGACTAAGGCGCTCGACCATCGTGCGCCGCGCCGGGTCGGCGAGGGCGTGAAAGGTCAGGTCGAGTTGGGAGGCGGCCGAGGTCATCAACCGTCCTTCAGCGGGAAGTACTGGAAGTAGGGCTGGGCCTCGGCCAGCACGCGCACGACGCTGGGCCGTACTTTCAGTCGTTCGAGGTAGGCAGCGAGTTCCGGCCAACCGGCGAGCGAGACGGCATAATCGGCGTAGAACAGGGCGGGCAGCGCGGCGCAATCAGCGAGCGAGAAGGTCTCGCCCAAAGCCCATGGGCCGACGATCATCCCCGAGAGCGCGTCATAGCCCTGGCGCACATTGGCACGAGCCTGATCGGCGCCGAAGGGATCGTGCTTGTCGTCGGGTCGAAGGCGTTCGCCCACGATCTGCTGGAACGGCAGATGGATATAATTGTCGATCAGCCGGTCGAGCAGGCGAACCTGGCGGCCACCTTCCGGTTCGGCCGGAACCAGGGCCGCCGCGGACGGGTATCGCCGGGCCAGGTATTCGACGACGATGGAGGACTCCGGCACAGTCTCGCCGCGAGCGTCGTCGTGCAGCACTGGGAATTTAGCTAATGGCCAGACGGCCTGGAACGCCTCGCGCTCGGCCGGATCGCTGAGGTTGGAAATCAGCCGCGGCGTGAACGGCACCTCGGCCTCATAGAGCGCAATCAGCACCTTCCAGCAGAAGGAAGACAGTGGGTGATAGTAGAGAATTAGGGCCATGACCCACCTCGAAACACTTAAGATTACACTTAAGTATTAGCGGGCCGCTCCCCTGACAACCGGTTGCTGTCGTGCGGTTTCGCGGCACGCCAAGACTGGGCCCTAACGGTCCCGGTCGGCGACTATCCTGAGAACGTCGCATTCAAAATCAGACAAGCGCTACGCACTGACCGGGACGACACCTGCGGCGATGTCCTACCCCTGGAGCGCCTTGCGCATTTGTTCCCAGTACTGCGCCCCAGTTACCAGGGTGACTAGGGTCGCCAGCCAGAAGAGTGTGTGGGCGGCGAACGCGAAGGGGCCAGCCACGCCCGGCTCTTGCGGCAGGAATGGGAAGGCACCCCAGGCGGCGACTACCAGCTCCATGGCGAGCGCGGTCATCTGCAGCGTTGTCTTCCACTTGGCCAGAAGGGTGACGGGCAACTTGATACCCTTGCCAGCCCCGACCTCACGTAGCGCACTTACGGTAAATTCCCTGAAGAGGATCAAGCCCGCCGGCAGCAGCACCATCGGCTGGGGCCCCAACGCCATCAGACCCAGCACCGCGCCGCAGACCAGAACCTTATCGCCGATCGGATCGAGGATCGCGCCCCAGATGCTCTCCGCATGCAGTTTCCTGGCCAGCCATCCGTCGAAGAAGTCGGTCACCGCAGCGATGATGAAGGCATAGACAGCCCATCGCTGAAGGGTGAATTGTGTCTCCGGCGTCAAGTGGTCGGAGAGCCCCGGCACCGCGCCTGCCGAAGCGGCCAACGCCAGGAACATGAACAGCGCCATAGCCAGGCGCATGGACGTCAGGATGTTGGGAAGGGATTTCATCGCTCAATCCAGCGCGCCCGCCGGCGCTTCGTTCCGTCGAGCTTAGCTGGTCGTTCGATTTAGGGAAAACCGTCAGCGCCTCAGTTTCATCTGCTGTTGTGCCCCCCGGAAAACTGTACTGCGGCGGTAGAGGCAAGCCGGGCGAAAGACAAGAGGCGCGCGCAGACCGCGCCGCCTAAACCTTTGGAAAGTTCAATGCGTCTGCGCGCCGATAGGTGTCGCCTCCACCAGCGCACCCACTGGATGTGATTCGCGACCGACAAGGCGCTTGAGCGGGAAGATGAACTGGCCTGCGGCTGAACCAAGAACACCGCCAAGCGCCTTTACCAGGGCGTCTGACACCACCGCGTCGCGGCCCGGCACGAGGAGCTGTGCAGCTTCGAGTCCGAAGGCCAAGACCAAGACAATCGTTGTCGCCGCCAACCAGCGGCGACCTGCCGCCAAAGCGATGAGAACGCCCAGAACGAAGTAAGCCCCAAACCGCTCTTGGTTCGCGCTCGCCAGGTGAGGCCGCAGGCTGATCGGGCAGAGCGTCGCAAACGAGATACTCGCCACAACCAGCACGACCAAGCCCACCAACAGCGGAGAAGGCTTCGCGAGGCGGCGATTGGGCCCAATGTGGGAAGTCGCCGTCGCCATCGGGGTTCAGCTCGCGCGGTTGATGGAGCGGGGATCCGCTGCTCCATCCCCGGCTTACATGACGAGGCTTAAGACACGGTTCCACTTCCCAGCACCTACAGCATGCTTGCCTCGGTTTCTGGCGAAGCGAGAGGCGAGAAGCGATGTCGCGCCTAGGGTTCCCCCCCGCCACCACGCGCTCGTCGGCCGGAGGCGGAAGCTCCGTCGAGGCCTATTTCTTGGCCGGGGCCAAGCGAAGAATCTCGCTCGGGCTTTCGTCGGTGATGACGTAAATCAGCCCGTCAGGGCCCTGGCGGACGTCCTTGGTGCGCTTGCAGCGGTCCATGAGGAGTTTTTCCTCACCGACCACGCGTCCGTTCTTCAACTCCAGGCGGACCAACTGGCGGCCAGACATAGCGCCCACGAAGACGCTGTTCTTCCAAGCGGGGAAGGCCTTGCCGTCGTAGAAGGTCAGGCCGGAGGGGGCGATCGATGGCGTCCAGAAATAGACAGGCTGTTCCATCCCATCCTGTACGGTCTTGCCGTCGTCGATCATCGCCCCGGAGTTCTCGCGGCCGTAGCTGATGATCGGAAAGCCGTAGTTGCCGCCGGGCTTGATCCGGTTCAGCTCGTCGCCACCCATGGGTTCGTTCTCGCCCACCCAGAGGTCGCCGGTCTGCGGATTGAGCGCCGCGCCCTGGATGTCGCGGAAACCGATGGCGTAGAGGGCCGGATTGGCGCCAGGGGTCTTCAGGAACGGGTTGTTCTTGGGGATCGATCCGTCAGTGGCAATACGCAGAATCTTGCCGCGCGGATCTGTCAGCGACTGTGGGTTGGGTCCGCCGGAGGCCACCTCCGCCGAAGCGATCAGCAGGGTGCCGTCATGCGCCTGGACGATACGGCGTGGCGCCATGTTGGGCTGTTCAAAGATGGTTTTGGCGTCCTCCAGGGCGGAGCCGTCCACCGAAAGCCGCGCTTTGACGATGCGGCCGGCAAAGGGTTCGCCCTTCGCTGGCGGAGCTGCGGTATATCCGTAGTAGAGGATGCGGCTCTTGGCGAAGTCGCGATCGAGGACCGGGCCGGTGTTGCTGGTGCCCATGACCCCGGAGATGTCCGGGCTCCCCCTCAGCGGCGCGGAGACTTGGCCCTTGGCGCTGACGATGCGCAATCCACCAGCGCGCTGGGAGACCAGCAGGGAACCGTCCGGTAGGAAGGCCATGCCCACCGAGCGGTCCAGGCTGGCCAAGACCTCAACGCTGAACGCCTGCTTGGACTTCACCTGCGCAGCCCGCGTCTGGTCGCCCATCAGCGGCTTCGGGATATAGCCGTCCTTGGCATTGCGGTTGGCGCCGCAGAGCGCGCTGAGCCGGTCGTTCTCCGCGTGGGAGCCCGACACGCCTGCATAGCCAGGTCCCAGCGGGAACGACGGGACGGCTGCGGGCGTCGCGGCCGGCTGCGACCAGGCTCCGGCGCCAGGGGTCAGCGCCAGGACGAGGGCAAAAGCAGTTGCAGCATTGGCGGCGCGGTGGGTCTTCGGCACGGGCATCCCTCGGGTGGCACGGTGTTGCCGCCCGGCGCTGGCGCGAGGGCGTGACCGTACCTACGGCGGAACGGCGTTATGACGCAAACGGCTGTGCACGCAGCGGCTTTGGCGACCGCGCCTGCCTGCGCTAACAACGGTCCCAAATGACCCTGGTTTTTCGCCGACATAGTCAGATCGCCTCCCGTGTGGAGCACGTGGGAGCGGAGCGGTCGCCAGTGATGGTAATCGAGAATTTTGTCGAGGACCCACACGCCCTCATCGATCACGCCGCATCGATCGCGCCGTTTCCGGCAGCTGAGCGCACCTTCTATCCGGGCGTTAGGGCGCCGGTTCCGATGTCGTTCGTGCAAGCGGCCCAAGCCTATTTGGACCACGCCTTGCGCGCCGTCTTCGACCTGGGTGATCAGGAGGTGCCGAGCGGTGGCTGGGAGTTCTCTCTCGTCACGACGCCGCCGGCGGACCTGGGGGTCCGGCAGCGGTTGCCGCATATCGACTCCACCAATCCGGGGAACCTCGCCCTTCTGCTCTATCTCGCACCTGCCGAGCAGGGCGGCACGAGTTTCTATCGTCATCGGCGGACAGGGTTCGAGACGATCACTGAAGATCGGTTCGACGTCTATGAGCAGACATTGAAGTCAGAGGTGATGGCCTCAGGACCGCCCCACGGCTACATCAATGGCGACACTGATATCTTCGAAAGGACGGCCGAATACGAGCCGGTGTTCAACCGGATGATTGTTTACCGGGGTCGTAATCTGCACTCAGCCAGCCTCAGCGAGGCGTTCGCTTTCGACCCCAGTCCGCGGACTGGGCGGCTGACGCTCAACCTATTCCTGCACTATCGACCTAAGGCGTTGAGCCCGCCGTAAGTTCACGCACCCAGATGTTGCGGAAGCTCAAAGGGGGGCTCGGATCGCCGTGGGCCTGCAGCTTGATCGGAGCGGACGCATAGGGCCGGTAGTACGGCTTGCCGATGTAGAGGGTCTCACCCGTGAGCACGGCGTTGTTCTGGATCAGCACCCCGTTGTGCAGCACGGTCACCCGCGCGGGCGAGGTGACCTTGCCGTCGGCGGCGAAGGTGGGCGCGATCCAGATCACGTCGTAGCTCTGCCATTCACCAGGTTTTCGGCTCGCGTTCACCAGGGGGGCGAACTGCTTGTAGAGGCTGCCCGCCTGGCCGTTCACGTAGGTCTCGTTCTTGTAGCTGTCGAGGATCTGCAGTTCGTAGCCGGCGTCGGCGGGACCGGTGGAGGCCAGGAAGACGCCAGAGTTGCCGCGCCCCTGGCCGGTCCCGGTAACGTCCTTCGGAATCCTCCATTCGATGTGCAACTGGTAGTTTCGGAAGCCACGCCTGGTCTCAATATTGCCGGCCTTCTTCTCGACGGTCATGACCCCGTTCGCCACGCTCCAGCCGGCAGGCGCCTTGTCCCGGGTATTGACCCATTCTCCCAGGTTTTTCCCGTCGAAGAGGACGATCGCGTCAGAGGGCGGCGCCTCTGACGTCGCGCCGGGCGAGACCACCGGCGGGACAGGCGTCCACTGCTCGGTATCCTGGGGTTTGGCGCCTGGCGTGGGCGAGGGCACGGCCTGCGCCAACACGCTGGTCGCGAGGAAAAGGGTCAGGCCACTTAGACCTCCCGCCAGTCCGGTGCGGCTCAAAGTTCCCATCCCTTTCGGTATTGGCGGCTGAGATACTGGTTAGCCTCGGCAACATTGGTCACGCGGCCGGCGACGGCGTCGTATTCGATGACGTGGTCTGTCCTCAAAGCTACGACTCCTAGGTTCATCGTCTCGTTCAGCCGAGTGGCGTATTCGAACGGACAGGAAATCTTCTCCTCGCCGCGGATGGCGCGGATCCAGTTCATCTCGTGGCCATTGATACCGCCCTTGATACGCGGCAGGGAAATCGGGATCTTGTTGGCCTTTTCGTCGAGGCCCCCGCCGATAAGCACGGGTTTTTCGCCGTAAGTCTCGTGCATCAGCATGCCTTGTGAGCCAACGAACAGGACGCCGCCATCGCCGCTCATGGACATGCTCGTCGGGAAGCCTGGCGGGGTCGGCGGCAACAGGCCGCCGTCGTACCAGGTCATGTGCAGCGGACCGCCTTTCGCCTGGCCGAACTCGTAACGGCTGATGCTGGCCAGCGGATAGCTGGTGATCTCGGCGGGACGCTTGGTGTCCCAAAGGCTCTTGTTGCCGGCCCAGCGCGAGTGGCGCGTCTCGACCTTGGTGGGCAGGCCTGGGTCCAGCGCCCAGAACGGGAAGTCGACCAAGTGGGCGCCCATGTCGCCCAACGCGCCTGAGCCGAAGGGCGTCCAGCCCCGCCAGTTGAAGTGGGCATAGTCGGGGTTATAACCCCAGTCGATGTCGGCCGGACCGAGCCAGGTAGGCCAGTCGAGGCTGGCGGGGGTCGGCTGGGCAGCCGGCCTCGAAACGCCCTGCGGCCAAACCGGCCGGTTGGTCCAAACGTGGACTTCATTGACCTTGCCGATCACACCGCCGCGAATCAGTTCGATGACGCGGCGGCCATCGTCGCCGGAGTGACCCTGGTTGCCCATTTGGGTGACCATATTTGGGTTGGCCTTGGCCAGCGCTGCGAGCTTGCGGCTCTCCTCGATTGTGTAGGTGAGCGGCTTTTGGACGAAGACGTGGAGGCCGCGCTCCATGGCGTGGCGGGCGGCCACCGCGTGGTGGTGGTCAGGGGTGGCGATTAGGACAGCGTCGATGTCCTTCTGGGCGTCGAACATCTTGCGGTAGTCGGTGTAGCGGGTGGCCTTGTCGTAGGCGTCCTTCAGGGCCTGCTTGGCGGGTGCGATCCCGCCGGTCTTGTCCTTCAAGGAGTCCAGGACGTGGTCGTAGTCGACGTCGGTCGTGCAAACGATGTTCTGGCTGGTCAGCTTGGACATGTTGGACGAGCCTTGGCCGCCAGCGCCAATGACCGCGATATTGACCCGGTCGCTCGGCGCCAGACGCCGCGCGGCGGCGAAAGCCGAGCCCGCAAACGCGGCCGCGCCAAGACCTGCCGAAGTCGCGATGAGGCCGCGGCGTGTGATTCCCGTCTGATAGACACCGCCGCCATTGGCTCGATACCCGGACATCGCTTCTTCTCCCCTTAACGCCTCTTCTTAGGGGGCAATTGGCCTGTCATCGGCCGGGTTTGCAAGATCGGCCGTGGTTCATGGAATCCGATAGAGGCCACAGAGCTTGTTTCCGTCGGGGTCGCGTAGATATGCGAGATAGAGCTTAGCCGTAGGGCCTTCGCGCACCCCAGGTGGGTCCTCGCAATTGGTCCCGCCGTTCGCGAGGCCCGCCGCATGCCAAGCATCAGCCTGTTCTGAAGAGGCGCAGGCGAACCCGACTGTGCCACCATTGGCGAAGGTGACCGGCTCACCATTGATCGGGAGCGTTGCGGCAAACGTTCCGGTCGGCGTTCGCCAAAAAACGCGGTGCCGGTCGACGACGCCCGGTTTGACCCCAAGAGCGCCGAGCGTAGCGTCATAGAACGTCTTGGCTCTGCCCAAGTCACTGGTCCCGACCATGATATGCGAAAACATTCGGCTCTAGCCTCCACGCCTGCGAGGTAGAATCCCCGCGTACTGGGTGATGCGGGAAGATCGCAGGGAAGACAATCCTGGCCGCGGCTATGAGGAGGTGCTCTCCGCTGGTTCCGCAAGAGCTTGGGCCTGTTCGTTCTCGTCTACCCGCGGTGTGGTCCAGTGGTCGAGGGCCTCCAAAAGCCGCGATAAATCGATCGGCTTGCCCAGGTGGTCATCCATACCCGCTTCCCTGCAGCGGGCGATATGTTGCGGCAGGACGTTGGCGGTCATCGCGATGATCGGTGTAGCGGCGACTTCAGGGTCGCTGAGGGAACGGATACGACGCGTTGCGGTGAGGCCGTCCATCACCGGCATCTGCATGTCCATCAAGATCACATCGTAGCGTTGGCACCCGACCGCCTCCACAGCCTCGGCGCCGTCGCAGGCGGTGTCGATCTCAATGTCAAAGGGGCTGAGCAGGGTCGTAATCAGCTCGCGATTGACAGCGTTGTCCTCGACCACCAGCGCGCGGATTGGGCGATCCAATGCGGCGGAGCTCTGGTCGGGCTCAGCGCTTGCCGTCCATTCTTTGGCCAGCGGCAGATCGACCTCGAACCAGAAGGTCGAGCCTTCTCCCACCACGCTCGCGGCTCCGATCTGGCCGCCCATAGCGTCGATGATCTGTTTGGAAATCGCCAAGCCAAGTCCTGTCCCGCCGAACTGGCGCGAAACCGAAGCGTCGGCCTGTGTGAAGCGCTTGAAGAGTGAACCGATCTGCTCCTCATCGATGCCGATGCCGCTGTCGCGGACCTCAACACGTAGACGACACTTCTCGGCCTCCAACTCGTGGCCTTCGAGCTGATGGGTGAGCACCAGCTCGAGGCTTCCCTTGCGGGTGAACTTAATAGCGTTGGAGAGGAAGTTGAGGAGCACCTGGCGCAAGCGCGGCGCATCGCCAACCAGGGCCGGCGCACCTTCCTCGATCCGCGAGGTCAGCGTCAGGCCTTTGACGGCGGCCTGTTCGGCGATGATCGCTGCGGCCGAGCGCGCGGTCGCCACGGGATCGAATGGCTCGGGATCCAGTTCGAAGGCGCCAGCCTCGATCTTTGAGAAGTCGAGCACGTCGCCGACCACGCCCAGCAGCGTCTGGCTAGCGTCGAAGATCAGCCCCGCGTGGTGTGCGTCAAGCTCGGACAAAGACTTCGAGCGCCGCAGGACGCCCGCAAAACCGAGGATAGCTGTCAATGGCGTGCGCAGCTCATGCGTCATGTTGGCGAGGAAGTCGGTCTTGGCGGCAGCGGCCGCTTCGGACCGAGCCAGCGCGTCCTTGAGTTCCGCTTCCAGCGTCTTGCGGTGCGTGACGTCGCGCGAGACGCTGAGGATCCGTCCGGTGCCATCGTTCAATCGCGAGAACGTGGTCTCGGCCCAGATCACGGACCCATCCTTGGAGAACACGCGATACTCGAGCGTTCGCGGTCCAGTGGCCTCCGTTGTGCCGTCAATGAAGGCCTCCACCTCCCCGGCATCGTCCTGGTGAAGGTGCCGATAGTTGGGCGTGACCAGAAGCTCACCGGGCCCAAAGCCCAGGACGCGATCAACCGACGGCGAGACGTAGATCCGTTCGTTCTCCGCCGATGCCAGAGCGATCACGTCGGTTACGTTGTCGGCCAACAGGCGATAGCTGAGTTCGCTCTCACGCAGGTCCTTCAACGCACGTTCGTAGCGGCGGCGGGCGGCAACGGTCTGCTGGGCGCCCGAGACGGCGAAAACGACGCTCACCAACATAATCAGCCAAACCGGCCAAGGCGTGGAAATGGCGTGATTGGGTATAGCCAGCGGGGTGATCAACATGCCGGCCGCCGGGATAAAGCCCGCCAACACATAGCCCGCTCGAGACTGGTAGGCGTAGACTTGGGCAAAACCCATGACGGCCAGCCATATCATCACCCCGCAGATAGCCCCGGCCGCTGAGCCCGTGCGCCAGAACAGAACGCCGAGCAGCACCCACCCCACCACGCCGGTGATCAGGCAGAACACGTGCTGCAGGCGTTTGCTCATGCTGGCCGGGCGACCCCGCGCCTGATCGGCGGTGACGAACCAGCTTAAGACGTCTTGGCTGACCACCCAGGCGCACCACGCGGCGCAGGCGGTCCAAGGAAGCAAGGCGAGCGAAATCAGGGCGACGCCGATCGATGCGGCGATGCGCGCGCCGATGGTGGCGCGAGCGCCGGCGGCCATCTCGTCGAGGCCTCGGTCGAAGAAGCTCCAGATCATGACGATCCCCTACACAGGGCCATCATCACAAGTTTCGATTAACCGCCGATGAGTTCGACGCTAGATCGCGCGCATCGCCGCAGTCCAAAGCGCTAGAGGACGGTAACGTCCTCAAGCCGCGATTGTGTTCCGTCAGATGTCGTCCTGCGGAGGTCTCGGGAGCCGGGATCCGGCGCCCGTCCAATTGACCTGTCAGTTTGCGCCGGACTTGGCCTTCGCCGCTTCCTGTTCCTGGCGGCGTGCGCCCGCCAGGATTGCGGGGAGCGCATAGTTGCCTTCGTGGCAGGCGTACTCGTAGACGATCCCTTTCAGCGGCGCAAAATTGTACTCACCGCCCCAGGGCTTGTCCCAGGTATCGGGATCTTCGACCTGGAACTGGTAGTTGACCCGCGTGGGCGAGACTCGGGTGAAGCGCTCGATCACCTTCAAGTTTTTCCACGAGCCCATGAAAGCGTCGCTCTGCGGGAAGTTGGTGGTTTCAACCACCAAGGTTGATCCCTCCCAATGGCCGATGGAATCACCCATGAACGGCCGCACGTTGGCTGGGATGTGACCGCCCTTAAGCCGGATGATCCGGGTGTCGTGGATCAGCTCCACCTGGATCGCCACCGCGCCCGGGGTAAGCATTTTCAGAAAATTTTTGTCCTCTCGGGCGAAGACAAAAATTCAAGGGAAAAATAGCCATATGATGAGCCTAAAGAAATCACAGTTTTTCCCGATCTTCCCTTTACTAAAGTAAAGGAATCTGATAAAACAATTATTCTCTGATATTCCCCCCCACTCGTCACATCTTAAATCTTGTCTTAACAAACAATACTTTCATTATTCACTTATCTCATTACTCGAAAGGCATATAACAACAGATTCTGTGAATATCTCTTCAAAGAAACATTTGCAAAAATCTCTTGACAATAGTGGTAATCATGTTATGATGCTCATAGGTTGAGGCGACCGAAAGAAATGCGTAATCGCATGTTCAAAAGACACTTTCGTGTTCCTCTCCCCGGGTCATTTGACCAAGCCTGTCCAATTGCGGACAGACCCTTGATCACATGATCAATTTCGAGGAGAACAGGTTCGGTTATGGCTTTTGGTCATTATGTAATGGTTTTGTGACCAATTTTAATCAGGGTTACCCCCCATAACCCCATCCTTCCTCCTCTCGGAGCATGAAACTACGTGTTTTTCCCCAAAACACGAAAGTCATGCTCCCTTTCTTTTGACTGAAATTATTATAAATTTGTGATAAAAATAACCTCATGACCATTTCTCAAAAACAACAAGC
>JAYUBY010000439.1:0-5883 GCA_043740635.1 Alphaproteobacteria bacterium | reverse complement strand
CGCTGGATGTTCTCTACAGATCAGGCCCGAGTGAAGATGGCCGAATCCTATCCCACGCCCTCGATCAACGAGTCATAATCACTGCGTCGGGACACTAGTTGGGCGCAGGCACAGGCGCATGGTCCGCGCCGATCTTGTCGCCGAGCAATCGCCCGTTCGGCAATCAGCCGGCTGGGCGTCGCGACGGGTTACAGTTCTCTCACTTGCCACCCATAGGGAAACCGGGTCAGCGTGCATGATCATCTGGAGGGACACCTTGTGCTTTCGATCAGGAACCTGACGCACGTTTATGCCAACGGCGTACGTGCGCTCGATGCGGTCGATCTGAAAGTTGAGAAAGGGATGTTCGGTCTGCTTGGCCCCAACGGCGCAGGCAAATCGACGCTCATGCGCTCGATCGCCACCCTGCAGACGCCGACCTCCGGTGAGATCCAATTCGGCGACATAGACGTGATCAATCAGCCGGAGGCGCTGCGTCGAACGCTGGGCTACCTGCCACAGGACTTCGGCGTCTATCCGCGGGTCTCGGCCATCGACATGCTCGACCACATGGCGGTGTTGAAGGGGGTCGCCGAGCCTAACGCCCGCCGTGAAACCGTCGAGAGCCTGCTGAACCAGACCAACCTCTGGAGCGTCCGCAAGAAAGCGCTGGCCGGTTTCTCCGGTGGCATGCGTCAGCGCTTCGGCATCGCCCAGGCGCTGATTGGCGATCCCAGCCTGATCATCGTCGATGAACCTACCGCCGGCCTCGACCCCGAGGAACGCAACCGCTTCCTGAACCTCCTGGCCGAGATCGGCGAGAACGTCGTGGTGATCCTTTCGACCCATATCGTCGAGGACGTGGCTGACCTCTGCCCGGCAATGGCGATCATTGTCGACGGCCGTATCGTACGCCAAGGCGCGCCAGCCGACCTCATGGCGGGCCTCAAAGGCCGCATCTGGATGAAGACGATCGACAAGGCTGATCTCGACGCCGCGCGCGTCCGCTATCAGGTGATCTCCACCCGCCTCTTCGCCGGCCGCACTGTGATCCATATCGCCGCTGACGCCGACCCAGGCGAGGGGTTCTCTCCAGTCGTTGGCGGGCTGGAGGACGTCTACTTTTCCACACTCGCCTCGTCGCGCAAGGCGGCGTGATGTTCTTCAAGATTGCGGGCTTCGAATTCCGCTACCAGACCCGCCAGCCGATCTTCTGGGCGGCGGTGATCCTTTTCGTGCTGCTGGCGTTTGGAGCGGTCGCGTCCGACAACATCCAACTCGGCAACACCTCCAACGTCCATAAGAACGCGCCCTGGGTCATCGCGCAATCGAGCCTGATCTTCGCAGTCATTTACATGTTCGTGACGACGGCCTTCGTAGCCAATGTCGTCGTGCGCGATGACGACACCGGCTTTGGGCCCCTAATCTATTCCACGCGCGTCACGAAGTTCGACTACCTGTTCGGCCGCTTCACCGGGGCCTATTTCGCCGCCGCGCTCAGCTTTATCGCCGTGCCGTTTGGCTTCTTCCTTGGTTCGCTGATGCCCTGGGTCGACAAGGAGACGTTGGGGCCACTCATGCCCAGCGCCTACCTCTTCGCCTATTTCATTCTGGCGCTGCCGATCCTGTTCTTGAGTTCGGCGATCTTCTTCACCCTGGCCACCGTCACCCGCTCGATGATGTGGGCTTACGTGGGTGTTGTGGGCTTCATCATCCTGCGTTCGATCTTCAGCCTGGTGCTCAACCGCCAGGGAATGGAAACCACCGCGGCCCTATGGGAGCCCAACGGAATTTCGGCCTTCAGCCTGGCTACGCGCTACTGGACCGCAAGTGAGCGAAACAGTCTGGTCCCCGCGATCGAGGGTTACATTCTGTGGAACAAGCTCTTGTGGCTGGCGATCAGCATTGGCTTCCTCGCCCTTGCTTACCGGCTATTCCGCTTCGAAACCGGCAAGGGCTCCCGCGACCAGCGTAAGGCCGCGAAGCTGGCGCTAGGCGAGGCGGAGGCGCCACCAAGGTCAACCGCCGGCCTCCTTCCCAAGCCCGTGTTTAATGCCGCCACCGCGCGCGCTCAGCTGTGGGCCCGTACCCGGCTCGATATGGGCCAGGTGTTCAAGAGCCCCGCCTATTTCGTGCTGCTGGCGCTCTCAGCGCTCCTGTCGATTGTCAACCTGTGGCTGGTCACAGAGATCAGTATCTACGGCGGACGGACCTATCCGGTGACCCGCGTGATGATCTCTGCGCTGGGCGGGATCTTTTCGGCCATGAGCGTCATCATCGCCATCTACTATGCCGGCGAGCTGGTCTGGCGTGAGCGGGAGCGGCGCACAGCCGAGATCATCGACGCCACGGCCGCGCCCGACTGGGCATTCATCGCGCCCAAGACGCTGGCGATTTCGCTGGTGCTGATCTCGACCTTCGCAGTCAGCGTCGTCGTCGCCATGATCATCCAGGCGATCAAAGGCTACTTCCACTTCGATCTGGGTGAGTACCTGCTCTGGTGGCTGATCCCACAGTCGATCGACGTCATCCTGATCGCGGTCCTCGCCATCTTCATCCAGGCGCTCAGCCCCCATAAGTTCATTGGGTGGGGACTGACGACGCTGTGGCTGATCTCCACCATCGTGTTCAGCAACCTCGGCTTCGAGCACAATCTCTACCAGTACGGCAACGGGCCAGGCGTGCCGCTCTCGGACATCAACGGCCAGGGCCATTTCTGGATCGGCGCCTATTGGTTCCGGCTCTACTGGACCGCCTTCGCCGTGGTCCTGCTGGTATTGGCCTACGGCCTTTGGCGGCGGGGTGCCGAAGCCCGCTTCATGCCGCGCCTACGCCGCTTGCCGCACCGCCTGAAGGGGCCAGCAGGGCTGATCCTGGCCACGGCGCTCATCACCTTCGCAGCGACTGGCGGCTATATTTTCCTCAACACTAACGTCTGGAACCCCTACAGAAACCACCTCGACGACGAGCGGTTTATGGCAGACGCGGAAAAGACGCTGTGGAAGTTCCACGAGACGCCCCAACCGACCATCACTGCAGTCAAGCTCACCGTCGACCTCTATCCGCACACCCCGAAGGTCACGACTAAGGGCAGTTACTTGATCCAAAACCGCACTGGCGCGCCGCTCAGCGAGGTGCACGTCCATTTCCTCGACCGCGACCTGAAGGTACGCAATCTCGCGGTCGAAGGCGCGCACGACAAGGCCGCCTATAGCCGCTTCAACTACCGAATCCTGGAATTCGACGTTCCGATGCAGCCCGGCGAGAGCCGAACCATGACGTTCGAGACTATGCGCGAGCAGCGGGGTTTCAAGAACGGCGCACCGCTGACTGCCGTCGTCGACAATGGGACCTTCATCAACAACTTCGAGATCGCCCCTGAGATTGGCATGGATCGCCAGGGCCTGCTGCAGGACCGCTCGAAGCGCCGCAAATACGGCCTGGCGGCTGAGTTGAGGATTCCGAAGCTCGGTGATCCTGCCGCAGCCCGATTCAGCGAAATCCGCCGCGACTCGGATTGGGTGACATCGGACATCACGCTGACCACCGACGCCGATCAGATCCCGATCGCACCCGGCTATCAGGTATCCTCAGTTGTTTCAGCCGGTAGGCGCACCGCGCGCTTTGTCACCGAGGCGCCAATCCTACACTTCTTCTCCATGCAGTCGGCGCGCTATGCGGTGAAGACCGTCAATGAGCGCGGCGTGGCGGTCAGCGTCTACTATCACCCAGATCATGCTTGGAACGTCGACCGGATGATCAAGACGGCAGACGCGGGCCTGGCCTATTTCGGCGCCAATTTCAGCCCCTACCAGTTCCGCCAGCTGCGTTTCGTGGAATTCCCAGCGCCTGCTGGGAACTTCGCCCAGTCCTTTGCCAACACCGTTCCCTGGTCCGAAGGTCTGGTGTTCATCTCCGATGCAAGTAGCGACCCGTCGCGCATCGACATGGTGACATACGTCGGCGCCCACGAACTCGGTCACCAGTGGTGGGGTCACCAGGTGGTCGGCGCAAATGAACAAGGCGGGACGATGATCGTCGAAACGCTCGCCCAGTACTCTGCCCTCATGGTTATGAAGCATATGTACGGGCCGGACATGATCCGGAAATTCCTGAAGTACGAACTGGACAGCTACCTGAAAGCCCGCGGCGGTGACCCGGCCGAGGAACAACCCCTGGAGCGTGTGGAAAACCAGCCCTACATCCACTACCGCAAAGGCTCTCTGGTCATGTACCGGTTGCAGGACGAGATCGGCGAAGACGCGGTCAACCGCGCGCTCCGCAAGTTCCTGCACGACTACGCCTTCAAGCCCGCGCCCTATCCGACGGCGCTAGAGCTGGTTAACGACTTCCGCACCGAGGCGCCGGCTGACAAACAGCAGCTGATCACCGACCTCTTCGAGAAGATCACCCTCTACGACTTCAAGACCAAAACCGCGGTCGCGAAGAAGCGTCCCGATGGCCGCTGGGACGTAACGCTCACAGTCGAAGCCAAGAAGCTCTACGCCGACGGCAAGGGCAATGAGACTGAGGCACCGCTGACCGGCGAGACCGTCGACGTCGGCGTCTTCACTGCAGAGCCCGGCAAGAAGGACTTCTCAGCCAAGGACGTTTTGTCGATGCAGCGCCAACCGATCCGCACTGGGACGCAGACGTACAGTGTCACGGTTTCGAAGAAGCCGCTTTTCGCCGGCGTCGATCCCTACAATAAGCGCATCGACCGCAACTCCGGCGACAATGACATCAAGGTCACCGGCGGCTAACGGCTCGGCCTTGCGAACCTGGAGAATATCGGAAACAGCGCTTCCTCACCAACGCGCCACCCTCCGATGAAGACGCCGGCTCGCTGCGGACATAGAAATGGTCCGCCGGATCGCCGAAAGCCGCTCGGGCCGTTCTAAATCACGTGGTTTATGCGTTGGCCGGTGGCTTGGGGCGCCCGGGGTTGGCTGTCCGACTGGGCCTGATGGCCGTGCCGGTCGGGAACCTTGGCAAGCGCGCCGCTTACCATGACGGCGGGACCGCGTGCGGAAGGCACTGGGTTGGCCGCCTTTTGGTCGGACTGTGACCTGGGCGGCCGCGGCGTTTCGATCTGCTGTACGGCGGCGGCCGGCGGCGCATGGATGGAGTTGATCAGGAAACTCGACATCTATCGGAACTCTCTAACGCGAAGCCCCGGCTGATAGGTCGATCAGCTTTAACCTCTCGTTCAGAAATAAGGTGAACGGCGACGCTTGCGCCCGCTAAGCTCGCGCCATGTTTGAGCAGTGGGAGAGTTTTTACCTCCTCGTCGGCGGCGCAAGCGGTGGCCTGATCGGCCTGGTGTTCATCGTCGTCAACTTGCTTCGTGGCGGAGACGCGCGAGACCGGCTACGCGGTGCAAGCATCTATATCTCGCCCATCGTCTTCAATTTGTCGGCGGTGCTCGTTCTGAGCGCAATTGCAACCGCGCCAAGCCTTCCTGTCGTCCTAACTGGCGGCCTGATCGGCGCTTCGGCCCTGGCCGGTCTGATCAGTTCAGGACGCGTCGTGATCATACTGGGTGTCGCAAGGTGATCCAGCCGGCGCACTGGACCGACATCTGGACCTATGGCGTGGCGCCGACCGTGGCCTTCCTAGTGGCCGCCGCCGCTGTGGCCGTCTGGCTCATGCCTGACTGGGCTGCCCTGGTGCTCGCCATCAGTCTGGTCGCTCTGTTGGTCAGCTCGATCCGCAACGCATGGGACTTGGTGACCTGGATCACCGCCAAGGTCGACCAGCTCGACAAGGTCTAAGCCGCACCTTGCCGGGCCATGCTCGCGCGCCCTAGAGTCTGTTCGGTTTAGGCATACGCATACCCGGCATGCCTGATGTAGTTTGAGCATTCTGCGGGGCTGAAGCGGTCGAGCAGGCTGCCGATGCGCC
>JAYUBY010000438.1:0-3158 GCA_043740635.1 Alphaproteobacteria bacterium | reverse complement strand
GCGGCGAGGCCTGCGATCCAACGGTCGCCGGACGCGGAGGCCAGGGTTAGCGCACGACGGCTGTCGCCGGAGAAATAGGCTTCACGGCCCCTTCGGGCCTTTTCCGAGATCGCCGGATTGGCGAGCGACGGACCGTCTGACAGCGTGAGAAGCGGGCGAGGCGCGGCGCCGGCGGCAGGATCAGTCTTGCGCTTGGATGCGAGCGCGAAGATCCGGTTGGCCACCGGCAGGTCGCTGAACTTAGCGAGCCAGCTGGAGAGCTCGTCGAAGGCGGCCACATGGGCGGTGGGGTGCATGAGTTGGCGGAAGCTCAAATAGCCCAGAAGTGAGCTGTCGTTGACCGCTCCGGCCTGCATCTGGGCGTCGATGAAATCGCCACGGTCGGCAGCTTCGAAGGCGGCGACATAGGCGCGGGCGTCGTCGGTCGAAAGGGCTTGCAGACCCTCAGCGCGCGCAGACGCGGCCGCTGAAGCGGCGATGGCGGCGGAGCAGGCGAGCACGGCGGCTCGGCCTACGAGGCGCTTCATCAGCGTCATCCCGTCGTCTATCCGCGCGTTCCCGTCTCAAGTGGGCAGGCGCGGTCCTCTTCTCGAAGTCCCCGACTGCTAGGGTTAGGCGGAGGGGCCGAACCAATCAACCCCCAACGGAAAGTTGAAGTGGATCGGTGGTCGCCCATGGCTCAAACGAGCATCAGTCCGCCATCGACGATCAGAATCTGACCCGTCGTGTAGCCGCCTTTCATCAGGTAGACGTAGGCTTGAGCCACGTCAGCGGGATCGCCGGCCTGAGGCAGCGGCAAGCCCACGGTCATTTTCGCCAGACGCTCTGCAGGTACGTTGTTCCAGACGTCGGTGAGGACGATGCCTGGGCAGACCGCATTGACCCTTACTGGCGCGAGGTCGACGGCGAGCCCCTTCGCCAGATGCTCGATAGCTCCGCCGAAGGCCGAGGAGAGTGGCATGCCTTTACCAGGCTTGTGGGTCCTGACGCCGTCAGTGAACGTGATGGAGCCCTTCGGCGATAGGTGCGGGAGGGCGTATTTGACGGCCCTCAGCGCGCCCCAGAAACGCACCTCCATGCCTGATGCTGCGGCGGCAAAGTCCAACTCGCCGATGGGGCCGGCCGGGGCCCGGTCCCAATCGCCGGCGGTGTAGGCGAGATGGTCGAAAGCGCCGACACCTGAGAAGAACGCCTGGACTTCGGCTTCAGCCCGCATGTTTGCCGCAGCCCCAGACGCGCCAGTCCCCAGCTTGGCCACGGCGGCTTCGACATTGGTGGACTTGCTCGAGCCGATAATGACCTCGGCTCCGTCGGCGAGTGCGGCTTCCGCCACGGCATAACCAATGCCGGAGCTGCCGCCGATGACGACGACCCGCTGGCCACGAAGCGAAGGGATGGGCATGAGCGCTCCTAGGGGGTGTCGAGTGCGGCGGTGGTGACGATTTTGCCGTCTGCTTCGCGATGGTACCGCTTGAACCAGCTCATCATATAGAGCTGGGTGCGAATCCAGTTCGAGGGCTTGGACCCCGTGCCGTGGAATTCCCCTTCGAACTGCAACAGCGTCGTTGGTACACCGCGTTCTTTGAGCGCGGAGAAATATTCCTCGGTTTGGGGCATGGGCGTGCGACGGTCGAGAACGCCAGTCATCAGCAAGGTGGGAGTGGTCACCTTGCCCACCTGCATCAAGGACGAATGCGAAAGCCACTCTGTCGGGTCTTCCCAAAAGGGCTTTCGGAAGAAGCTGTAGGTAAAGAGCGGCACGTCGGTGTGGCCCGTCATGCTCAGCCAGTCGATAACCGGGCAGCGAACGGCGGCGGCGGCGAAGCGGTTCGTGTGACCGATGACCCAGCTCGACAAGACCCCGCCGCCGCTGCAGCCCGAGACGTACATGTGAGTAGTGTCGACGAAGCCCTTTGCCAAAATCGTGTCCACACCGGACATCAGGTCGTCGTAGTCCGGGCCCGGGTAGTTGTGGTCGATACCGTCGGAAAAGGCGTGGCCATATCCGGTGCTTCCGCGCGGGTTGAGGTAGAGAACGACGAACCCGTTCGCGGCGAAGTTCTGCCACATGTAGTTGAAGCCGACATTGTAGTTGCCGTAGGGCCCGCCGTGGATCTCCAGGACCAGCGGGTACTTCTTGGCAGGGTCGAATTCGGGCGGGTTTATGTACCAGCCCTGCACCTTGACGCCGCCGGAGGAAATCCAAGTGATCTCTTGGGTCTTGCCGAGCTGCTTGCCGGTGAGGAAGGCGGCGTTGACACTGGTGAGCCGCGCCGGCTCGCCGGCTCTGCGAAGGTCGTAGCGCACCACTTCGGCGGGGTGCTCGGGATCACTCACGGTGCCCGCGGCCACCATGTCCTTGGAGACTGAATCCATCGTCAGGATGTGCACGCCCATTGTCACAGGGCGCACACCGCCCTTGATCGCGGCGAATTGAACGTTGCGCGCGCCATGGTCGTCGGCGTCGAAATAGACGCCTGAGCCGTCGCTGGCCCACCGCAGGTTTACGGGATCCCGGTCGAAGTCGCCGGAAATCTTTCGCATCTCGCCGCCGCCAATCGGGACGACATAGAGGTCGGCAACGGAGTTGGTTTTATCCGAAGCGGGATAACCCGTGAAGGCCACGCTCTTGCCATCTGGCGAGACCGTGGGGCGGCTCCATTCACCGGGCTTGCCAACTAGCTCGCGGGCCGCGGCCGTCGCGACGTCCACGACCAGAAGCTGCGAGCGCTGGTAGATTAGATCGGCGTTGAAGTCGCGGCTTGCCTGAACGACGACCGACCTGCTGTCAGGTGTCCAGTCGAGCGGCACCGAGCCCCGGAGTTCGCCCGCGCCTATGCTCCATTTTCCGCTGGTGAGCTGACGGATGGCCCCGCCGTCGGCGGAGACTACGAACAGGTGAGTGTGGCCGTCATCGAGATACCCCACCTGGTCCTGGCGATAATGCAGTGACTCCACGATGCGCGGCGGGGCCGTCCACTTGGCTCCCTTGGGCTCCGCCGGCATGCTGATCGTCCACTTCGGCTTTTCCGCTACGAACATGGAAAAGGCTATGGACTTGCCGTCCGGCGACCACCGAGCGTCGGCGACATTTTCAGTGGCGCGAGTCACTTGAGCGGCCGGGCCGTCGATATCGATCCAGCGCACGAAGATTTGGG
>JAYUBY010000437.1:0-5847 GCA_043740635.1 Alphaproteobacteria bacterium | reverse complement strand
CTCGTTGAAGATCAGGGCGCCGGCGGCCATGCCGAGGAGCGGATTGATGTAGTAGCCAAGTGCGGTCTCCAGCACCCGGCCGGAATTTACCGCCCAAATGTAGATGCCCCAGTTGCCGGCAATAAGCACCGATGACAGCGCCAGCCAAGCCAGCGTCCGCGGGGTCCTGAGCGCGCGCATAACCTCGGGGGCCTGACGCGCGGTCAGCACGAACAGCAAGGCAATCGGCACCGCCCAGACGGTGCGGTTAGCAAGGATTTCCCAAGGGGAAATTCCCAGCCGCCCCATAGCCTGGAAGACAAGCGGGACGAACCCCCAGATGAGATAGCATACGGTCGCCGCCCCGAGCGCCGGGCGAGACTCGCCGCCCGGCGCGGTCGAAGTCATGGCGTCAGGCGAGGGCTTTCTGGCGGATCAGGCCGCGCTCATGAAGGAGCTCGGCGATCTGCACGGCATTGAGGGCGGCGCCTTTTCGCAGATTGTCCGCGACCACCCACAGGTTCAGGCCGTTCTCGACGGTCGGGTCGTTGCGGATGCGGCTCACGAAAACTGGAAATTCGCCCTGGGCTTCCTTCGGCGTCATGTAGCCGGTGGAATCCCGCTTATCGATTACGATCAGGCCGGGGCTTTCGCGCAGGATGTCGCGAGCTTCGTCCTCGTCGAGCGGTTCATAAAATTCAATGTTCACGCTCTCGGAGTGGCCGACCATGACGGGCACACGCACGCAGGTGACCGTCAGCTTGATCGCCGGGTCGATCATCTTGTGGGTCTCGTTCCACATCTTCTGCTCTTCGTCGGTGTAGCCGTCGTCCTGGAACGCACCGATGAAGGGGATCACATTGAAAGCTATCTGCTTGGGGAACTTCGAAGGCGGCGTGGCGCCCAAGACGAAGACGTTCTTCGTCTGGTTGAACAGTTCATCCATGCCTTCCTTGCCGGCTCCGGAGACCGACTGGTAGGTCGAGACCACGACCCGCTTGATACGGGCTCGGTCATGAAGCGGCTTTAGAGCCACGACCAGTTGTGCGGTCGAGCAATTCGGGTTGGCGATGATGTTCTTGCGATCCGCCCACTCGACGTCATCGGGGTTGACCTCCGGCACGACCAAAGGAACGTCCGGGTCCATGCGCCAAGCCGATGAGTTATCGATGACGATCGGACCCGCGGCGCCGATGCGCGGGGCCCACTCCTTCGAGAAGGTTCCAGAGACGCTCATCAAAACGATGTCGACGCTTGAGAAATCGAACTGTTCGATGTCCTCGCAGCGGACGATCCTGTCGCCGAAACTGACTTCCACGCCGATGGATTTGCGGGAGGCGATCGCGTGAATCTTGTCCACGGGGAAGTCCACTTCCTCGAGGATGTTCAACATTTCGCGGCCCACATTGCCCGTGGCGCCGACGACGGCCACCCGGTAACCCATCGCAAATCTCCTAGTCTTGAGGGAGCGGTTCGTTACGCCTTGAGCCGACCTGAAGCAAGGCGAGGGATACTGGAAAGGCCTTGCAGAAGGTTTGAGATGGCGAGGGCGTTGAACAAACGCAACCTCAAGCGGAGATCTGAATGTCAGAAACGCCGACCACCGGCATGCCCTTCTCCGATTTGATGGGCGTGGAGATTGTCGAAAGGGAGAAGACCCGCGTCGTCGGCAGGCTGAAGGTGCGCCAGGACCTTTGCACGGCGGGCGGCATTCTGCACGGCGGCGCCTACATGGCCTTCGCCGACGCTTTGGGCGCCATCGGCGGAGTGCTTAATCTGGCTCCAGGGACGCGGACCACGACGCTGGATAGCAAGACCAATTTCTTTCGGGGAGCGCCCGTTGGCTCGATTGTCATGGGTGAAGCTACCCCGCTTCATGTCGGCCGCCGCTCGAGCGTCTGGCAGACGAAGATCACCAGCGAGGACGGCAAGCTGATGGCGCTGGTCATCCAGACCCAGATGACGATCGAGGCCGCCTGACCTCCCACATCACGTTTTCCAAACGAGGTTCGCTCGTAGCTAGAAGGCGCTTGCTCGTTGCGAACGCTAACGGATACTTACCCTAGGCGAGTTCAAAGGCGCCTCGGCCGGGGGGCAAATGAGCGCGAAGATCTTCATCAGTTTTGCCTCTGAAGACCGCGGCGTCGCTATGACATTGTGCTCGGCGCTCGAGAGCCGTGGGTTCAAGTGCTGGATTTCCCCGCGGGATATTCTTCCGGGAGAAAACTTCCAGATCGCGATCGTGCGGGCGATCCGTGAATCGAAGATCATGTTGCTGGTCTTTACCGCCAATTCGAACAATTCAGAGGAGATGAGCAAGGAGCTGGCGCTGGCGAGCCAGAACAAGCTCATGGTGGTTCCGCTGCGCGTCGAAGACGTCACGCCGAACGATGCATTTTCCTATGAGTTCGCGACTCGCCAGTGGATCGACCTCTTCTCCGACTGGGAGATCGCGATCCATCAGCTGGCCCAGCGCCTTGAGAGTGCGATCCGCGCGATGGACACCTTAGCCGAGCCGGCCCCAATCCTCGCGCTAACGGCGGAAGAGATCGCGGCGGCTCCGCCTCCAGCTTCCTCCTCCAACCGATCCGTCTTGGCGATGCTTACGACGCCAACTCATGAACCTGTCGAGGTCGCAGCGTCACCCAGGGCAGCGGCCCTAGACGACGAAGCAGACGAAGCTAAAGCCGCTGACATCATCGCCGCCGACACGGTTAAGCCGCGCCGCGCGGGCCTATATGTTGCTCTGACGCTGGTCGCGGTGATTGCAGTTGGCGTAGGAATGACTGCCGTTAAGTGGCTCCACGGAGGTAAGGCGGCCGAGTCCCGGGCGATGGTTGTGATGCCAGCTTCACCAGCGCCTGCGCAAGCGCCGGCGGCGCCACTGGTTCCGGTCGATACGGCGGCGGCTCAGCCTGCAGTTGGCGCGCCCGACGCAGTTACCATCGACAAGCCGGCGCCGCGAAAGCACAAAAGTCATGAGACTAAGCCCGTCGAAGAAGTGCCATTCTGAACAGTCTGAAACGCAACTTCTGAGCTGTGCGGGGATGCTGACCTCCAGATGACGACGCTGCGTTGACACCTCCTGGCAGCCAAGCCCGAGCCGCCGGCAAGGGGGCTGAGCGACGGCGGCTGAAGCTGCAGTTCACCCAGGTCGCCTTCGCGGGACACAATCGCAAAGAAGATCTTGGTGATACGGCCGAGGTCGCCGAGGGCCTTAAGGCGGCCTTCGCGATGCTCGTTCGGGCCGGCGCTCGTCACGCACGCCTGATCACCGGCCTAGCGGCGGGAGCAGACCTGCTCGCCGCGACCGCGTGGCGAGCGGCGGACCTGGGTCCGGTTCATGCAGTCTTTCCATACCTCGATGGGATGTCTGACGGTTCAGTGGACTTGGCGGAATCGGCGACCTGGCTGGATGGGAAGTCGAGCGAAGCCCTGGGTCGTAATGCGCACCTAGCCCAGACGCGGTGGTTGATTGGCTCGGCTGACTTGCTCGTGGTTGTTTGGACGGGGGAGCACGCCCGCGGTGCGGGCGGGACGGCCGACGCAGTTCGGCTGGCGCTCGAGCACAACATGCCGGTGCTGTGGATCAAACCCGGCGAACCCGATGCGATGCGGCTGATCCGTCCCGAGCATCTGGACGAGGACTTCGGCTTCCTTGAATTCCTGGAGGAGCTGCGCTTCAGTCGGGCGCCCCTGGTGCGCAAGGCGACGCCCGCGGCGCTGCACGAGGCGCTTGCAGATCTCGGACTATCCGGCGAGGCGCCCAGCCAGGAGCCGGCGATTGAGACGCCCAAGCCGGTGCTCTTCATCCGCTGGTGGCGCGCGTACGCTGCGTTCCGCCGTACTTTGGGAGGAACGGCCCCGGCCTTCAAGGCGCGGCCAGCGCCAGCGGATCTTCTGGCCGAGCCTGGATTTCAGCGCCTGACAGAGGCCTATGAGCGAACCGACACGGCGGCCAACTACCTCGGCGCCGTGCATCGCTCGCATCAGATTCTGCTGCTGGGTGTCGCCATCGTCGCCACGTTTGTTGGTTCGGCGCCGTCGCTCTGGCCGCAAACAAAACTGACGATGATGACCATCGAACTCCTGATTGCCGTGGGAGCCTTTGGCGTTTGGCTCGCGACTGAGCGCGGGCGGCGGCATCAACGCTGGGGTGAACTGCGTCGGCGGGCAGAAGATCTTCGGCTTGAGCGCGTCGCGTGGGTCCTGGGCGTCAATGCTATCCGGCACGGCATGAATTTCAGCAGTGGTCGTCTCGCAAGGCATGTCCGCCGGATGGCGGGAGTGCCCACTGGCGCCTACGACGCGGTTCGTGTGAAGGCCTGGGGCAACTGGGCGATGGACGAGCTGATCGTGGGTCAGGCCGCCTATCACCGAGCCCAATCCCTCATCAATGGCCGGGTCGCCCACCGAGTACACCAGTGGGAGAACATCAGCTTCGTGGTCTTCCTGGTCGTACTGCTGAGCTATGTGGTCGCCGCCATCAGCATGCTGGCGATGCAAGGGGAACCGCCGAGTTGGCTTGACGGGCTCGTGGGCCTTGCCGGCGCTGTGGCTCCGGCTATCGGTGCGACCGGCTTAGCGCTCGAAGCGACACTTTCGTTGAGTGAACAAGCCCAACGCAGCCGGGTTCTTGCGGTCAATCTTGAGAGCATCGTCGCCCATACCGGCCCCAAGCGCAGCCTAGAGGTGGTGCAGGCCGCGGCAAAGGCCGCCATACGCCTGCAGCGCGCTCAGGAAACTCAGTGGACGGAGGGAACGGCGCGTCGGCGACTAATGCGCGGCGGCTAGGCCTGCGGCCTCACGTACAGGTGCGCGTAAGGTGTTCTGCATGCTTTCGCGCCGGGTGAGGGCGTGCAAATGTCGCGAAATTCCACTTTGAGGTCGACGATGCGTCTTGCCCCATTCGCCTGCGCGCTTGCTTCTATGATCCTAATTTCTGCCTGCGCGACCGATGGGGGCCCGCCGGCGCCGCAGCCTGTCACGGCCGCCAACGCCGCGTTCAAGACCGCAGATTTCACCTGGTCGAAGGCTGTCGGCAAAGGCCGGATCGACGGGCAGCTCACCTTCGCAGCCGCGGGCAAGTCGTTCACGTGTGGCGACGTCTCAGTTGTCCTGACGCCGGAAACACCCTGGGTGCGCCGGCGGATGATGATCCTCTACAATTCAGCCGACTACTCCGCCTTACCGGCAGATGAGGTTCGCGGTCGCACGCCGCCCGAGCGCAGCCAGGACTATTCGGCGTTCGTTCGCCGGGCGAAATGCGACGCGGCCAACCACTTCATTTTCACCGACTTGCCCGACGGCCCCTGGTTCGTGATCACCATCGCCCATCCGGCCGTCCCCGGCGCTGCGCGCGACATGGCCATCATGCGCCGCGTGGTGGTCAAGAACGGCCAGTCGCTGAAGGTGCGGCTCTAGAGCCGGGCTACTCGCCCGCCATCTTCAGGATCACTGCCCACTCATCGGGCCGAACCGGGGAAACGGATAAGCGGCCCTGCCGGATCATCTCAAGCTTGGCGAGGGCCGGGTCGGCCTTCATCTGGGCCAGGGTTACCGGCTTGGGCAGCGGCCGCACCGGAGCCAGTTCCACGGCCACAAAGCGGCCCGCCGGATCGCTGGGGTCGAGGAAAGCCTCGCCTGTGACCTTGGCGACGCCCACCACCGCCAGGCCTTCTTGGGAGTGGTAGTAGAGCACCTGGTCGCCCACCTTCATGGCCTTCAGGTGCAGGGCTGCTGCGTTGTTGCGCACGCCATCCCAGACGGTCTTGCCGTCGCGCTGCAGATCGGAGAACGCGTACTTATTGGGCTCCGATTTCACCAGCCAGTAGGCCATCTCATCCTCCCGCAAGGTCTGGGCTGCGC
>JAYUBY010000436.1:0-1564 GCA_043740635.1 Alphaproteobacteria bacterium | reverse complement strand
TAGCTTGCGCGCCAGAGTCGACTTGCCCGACCCAGCCCCACCGAGAATGGAAATCCGGGCCGCCGCTTCGGCACGCTCGCTCACGTCGGCGCTGGTCTGCCGCGCGCCGGGTCCCGACGGAACCCAGAACCCGGTCGCCCAGACCAGGGCGAGGGGTGCTGTCAAGTTAGCCAAGTAGACGCGATTTTCAGCTCTTTTCCCGGGAACGCGCGATCCGGAAACGGCCGCAAAATCAATGGCCTAGCTGAACTGCTAACGCTCCGGAAGGGCATCTGGCGACAGTATTCGAGCTTAACCTGACAGCACCCTTGGAGGACGTTCGGAACGTCCGCCTGACGCACCCCTATCCTCAGTCTTCAGTGTCTGTGGTCCCCGCCGGGTACTGGCCGGTGAGGGTGATCCGAAGTCCGATCACCAACGCGTTGGGCAGATTCGGCGCCGACGCGGGGTGGACGATGTATTGCACGTCGGGTTGCAGCGACAACAGATCGCTGACCTTGAGGAGGTAGGTGGCCTCGATCGAGGT
The DNA here is from genome assembly GCA_043740635.1 of Alphaproteobacteria bacterium. Taxonomy (GTDB): domain Bacteria; phylum Pseudomonadota; class Alphaproteobacteria; order Caulobacterales; family Caulobacteraceae; genus Phenylobacterium. The sequence continues at coordinate 1,038 of JAYUBY010000436.1, read as the reverse complement.
CTCCGCGTTCGGCAGGCCTAGGGCGCGCTGCGCTGGTCCGCTTACGCCGGCCCTGGCGATAGCGAGGCCGGCTTGGTCGCCCTTGCGCCACGGGACATTCCACACCACGCCCGAGCCGACAAAGCTCGACACCTGGTCGACCGCCGGGTTGGCATAACCGACGCGAACCCAGGCGCTCAGCGACTTCGAGATCGGCCCATCGACGAAGGCGTAGACGCCGGCCTGACGCTCTCGTCCCGGCCGCGCCGGATCGATCCTCTGCGTCGGCGCGGTGTAGCCCCACGCGCCGATCGAGACCTGGGCCTGATCACTGATGTTCCAGTCGGTCTGGCCCAGCAACAGCAGGCCGTCGGAAGCGCGCAGCCTCGCGATCACGAACGCGCCCGGATGCGCCGGGTCGCCCGACACGCCGTCCAAGGCGGCCGCACGGAAGGTGAAGCGCTTGCTCGGCGTCCAGATGCCACGCACGCCAAACGAGGAAACCGGGAAGATCGAAGGACCGTTGCGGCCGCTTTTGGAGAGCTCCGGAGCGATGGCGTCTGACGAGGCGATGAACAGGCCGACGGGCGTGTTGATGTCGAAGTCGTGGTTGACGTCCAACAGGCCGACGCGCACCGAGCCCTTGTCGCCGAACGACTGGTCAGCCCAGACCTCGAAAAGCCGCACCGACGTCGGGGCCTCGATGTTGCTCAGGGTCTGGGTGTCGCCCACGAAGTCGCCGCTGAACGGACGCCCGTTGGTGGCGAATATCTGCACATGTGCCTTGAAGCCGGGGGCGCCGAGCTGCTTCGCGTTCCAAGTGGCCGAGACGCGCAGCTTGCTGAGCACCGTGCCGCCGGTTTTCAGCCCGCCTTCTGTGTTCTCCCAGAAGTCGAGAGTCTCCAACGCGTTCAGCGACAGCGCCGGCGGTGGCTTCTCGGCAGGCGCGTCTTCAGCGCGCGCGGCGCCGGCAAACGCAAGCACGCCTGCCAAGGCGCTGGCTACGACGCGCCATCCTTTTAGCCCCATCACTCTCGCTCCTTGCCAGATAGCAACTCT
>JAYUBY010000435.1:0-3122 GCA_043740635.1 Alphaproteobacteria bacterium | reverse complement strand
ACAACGCCCACGCACAGCGCGAGCCGCACACCGAGTACGAAGAGATCTAGCTGCGTAATCCCTCCTATGACGGGGCGCGCATAGACGTGTGGCTCGACGATGTTGTTGAGGACCGGAACCGCGACGCTGGCAGTGACGCCCAGGACGAGTGTTATCCAGATGATCCTGGGAACCTTCCGATCACCCCAGGGCCTTGCAAGGCAGGACAAGACCAGGACCAACGGATATTCCCAGACGTTGTCGAAGATCACCGGCGCGAGAAAAGCATTGAACGATCCGCCGACCACGCCACCCAACGACATCCAGAAATAGAACTCGGTCAGGTGAGCCGGATCTGGCCTGCGAGCGACAAGAGCCTGGTGGCACATCAAGGCAGTAAGGAAGAACGCCCCAAGGTGCAGCGGCAGCAAGACCGCAAAGGCGTTCGCCTGGAACGGTAGCAATGCCGCGCAAGCCGCCACCGCCGCGGCCTGCAGGATCAAGGTGAGATCCTTCGAAATCGCGGGTTTCGCCTGGAACGCGATTATGAAGGTCAGGAGGTAGAGCGCTAGCGGCAGCACCCATAGGAACGGCGCGGAGGCCACATCCGTTGTGACGTAGGTTGTCACGCCGAGCATCAGACTGGACGGAATGGCTGCCAGCACGATCCAAGTTAGGCGCTCACGCCAGGCGATCGGCGGGGTGTCGGCCGCGTGCTGACGGACCGGCGGCGCAAGCCCGCCGGAGCGCAGGACCGCTACGGCCAATGTGGCGATTATCAGAATGAAGACGCCATATCCGCCGCTCCAACCCCAACGCTGGGCGTGCAGGGTGAGGTTCGGCTCAACAACCAACGGATAGGCCAAAAGCGCCAGCAAGCTGCCCAGATTGCTGGCCGCGTAGAGAACGTAGGGTTCCTTGTCCTGGTCTCCGCCGACTGTCTGCGCATACCAGGCCTGGACCAGCGGCGCCGTCGCCGAAAGCACGGCGAAAGGCGCGCCGATCGACACTGCGAGCACACCTAGGAGCCAGAGCGTTGGGTGGTTTGAGGAAGGCGGCCCCACCAATTCGTTGATCCGTAACGGGAGCGCGATCGCTGCTAAAAGGAGGGCTGCGGCGTGGACAATCATCTGGTCCCGAAGCGAGCGCAGACGCTGCAGGGCGTGGGCGTAGCCGTAGCCGGCCAACAGCGCGATCTGAAAGAAAGCCAGGCTGGTGTTCCAGACTGACGGGCTCCCGCCCAGCCGGGGTAATACAAGTTTGGCCACCATCGGCTCGACCAAGAACACCAGGGCCGCGCTCGCAAAGACGGTCATCGGAAACAGCGCGCGCGGAACTTGGCCGCGAGCAGAGGCTTGGGAAGCAAGTGTCGTCACAGGCGAGCCTCCTTAGCCGCGAATCGCCTTGAATGAGGAACCTGTCCGATGCTCTGGTCCAGCAACCTTCCGACCAACTGAGAGGCTCGCCGATGTTTTCGCTTGAGATCGTGACCTTGGCCCGCCTTCTCGTTGACGAGGCCCGGGAACGTTCTCTGCGCATCGTGACTGCTGAGAGCTGTACGGGAGGCCTGGTAGCGGGCGCCATTTGCCAGGTGGCGGGAGCGTCCGATGTCTTCGAGCGCGGCTTCGTCACCTATTCCAACCGCGCCAAGCAGGAATTGCTGGGGATTCCCGGCGACCTGATCGCCGATCTGGGTGCGGTCTCCGAGCCAGTAGCGCGGATGATGGCAGAAGGCGCCCTTGAGAATTCCAACGCTCACCTGGCCGTTGCCATCACCGGGGTCGCAGGTCCGGGCGGCGGCACGCCGATGAAGCCGGTGGGCACGGTCCATATCGCCACGGCTCGGGCTAATCATGGCTTGATGCACCGTCAGGAATTCTTCGAGATCGATGACCGCGTAGGGATCCAGCTGGCAGCTGTGCAATCGGCCCTGCAAATGCTTCGCGATCGGATGGCCTAAAGATGCCTAACGCTCAGGCCTTGGCTTGGGCGCGGCGGCGGCGGTTGGGACCGGGCAGGCGGATCCGGGCGCCATCTCCGTCGGGATAGCCGTTGAGATAGAGCGCGATGAGCGGCGGTGCGGTTAGGAACGCCGCCGTGGCGACGGCGATGATGATCGTCACTTCGGCGACCATCAGGCTGACGCGGGCATTCAAGTCGACAGCCTTGGCGACGAGCTTAGGGACTTCGATGCCCACTTCGATGGATTTCCCGAAGACAGTGACGAACAGCAGGCCTTTCCAGACCCACGGCGGCAGAACCCACCGATTGTAGGCCCGGACAAGGACTGCCCCAGCCGCGACTGGCGTGAAGGCCGCCAGGTCGATCCAGTCCACCATGTTCAGGTTGTGCGGCCGCAGCGCGGCGCCCAGCCCGGCAAAGATGGCCAGAACGAGAAACCCCCAGAAATAGGCCTTCCAAAACATTCAGACTGGTCCTCTCCCGCGGCAATCAGAGGCCGGGCGTAGCGTGGGAGCATTGCGCTCGGCGTGTTGCGGACACCCTAACAAGCGTCGTAACCGCCGCGTTCACTACGCCCCGGTTCGCCCCCTTAGGTCTAGCCGTAAAGCGCCTGCGCCCTCGCCTCAAAGCAGGCCATCAGCCGGTCGACTGCATGGGCGAAATTGGCTGTGAGCAGGGTTTCCAGCAGCCGCGACTTGAATTGGAAATTGATGTCAAACTCGACGCACGTCCCGTCGGCCCCGGCTTCAACGAACTGCCAGCGGTTCGCTAGGTGCTTGAACGGCCCCGAAAGCAAATTAACCTCGATCAGATGGTTCCGTGCGTCCCGACGCACCCGGGTCGAGAATCGATCTTTGAGAAACGAAAATCCAACACCGGCTTCCGCATCAACGGTCTCTACGCCTTCTTCGAGCGTTCGAGCGTTCCAGGTGCGCATCGCCGTGATCCAGGGAACGAATTCCGGATAGGTCATCACGTCTCCTACCAGAGCGAACAGCTGGTCGGGCGTATAGGGCAAATGCTTGGTGACGTGGTGCTTCAAGCCACCGCGGCGTCCCGCGCATTTCGCGCCGCCTGAAGTCGGGCGAAGTCTTCGCCTGCGTGATGCGATGAACGGGTCAGCGGGCTTGCCGCGACCATTAGGAAGCCTTTGGCGCGGGCGATTTCCTCATAGGCTGCGA
>JAYUBY010000434.1:0-1937 GCA_043740635.1 Alphaproteobacteria bacterium | reverse complement strand
GACCGTGCCGATCGCCTCGAACGCATCCCGCCCATTTTCGCGGGCGGCGATCAGCACGGCGCCGACCTGGGCATAGAGGCGGACCTTTTCGTTGATCGCCCTTCCATCAGCCCGAAAGGCGCGGGCATGGCGCGCCTCAGCCTTGCGGAACATCGCGCCGACCAGTCGATCGAAAAGATCGATCGCTTGATCCGTGAGGCTGGCGCTCAGATCGAGCGTAACCGCGACAAGCGAGGCCTGACGGCGCTGGCGTTCATAGCCTGCAATATGTTGTGCCGTCGTACGCGCGGCTTCACGGGCGAGCTGGGCCAGGCGCGACTGGTGCACAAGGTGCCCGTGGGCCTGATCGAGGCCGACCTCGCGAAGGTGTTTCAACCGTTCGATCAGGCCGAGCATCGCAGCCGGCTTGGCCGCCTCGGGCATCTGTCTTAGCCAGGCGAGCCAGGTCTGACTGGTTTCCTCCCGGCGCTGCGTCAGCTCGTCGAGCTGACGACGCTGGTCGAGCGTGAGCCCATCGGTAAGGCGCCGACGGACCTCGCGGCGCGCCTCATATCGGACGTCGATGCACAGGCGTTCCAGCGTTCGGGGCGGCGGGAGGATGATTCCGCGTTGCCTGCAGGCCTCCACAACCAGCTTCGACAAATGAACCAGCCGGTCATTTTCAATCGCATGCGGAAGAAGCCAACGCGCCAGCTCGGCGGCCGGCATCCTCCCGTAAGGGCGGAGCCGAAGTCGCTCCTGAAGCTCAGTAGAATGGCGCCGCCGATTTTGGTCGAAGCGCAGATACTCGTCCAAGGCTTCGGGTAGGACGTCAATCTGCTCAGCTACGAACGTCACCAGGGCGCCTGGCGGTCGCTCGCCGGGCCGAATTGGTCGCCCGGGGTGGCGCAGGTAACTGAGCATCAGGGCAAAGCCGAGCCGGTTGTGGTCGCCGCGGCAACGCCCGACGGCGGCCAGATCGGCCTCCGACAGTGTATAATGACGAACGAGCTCGCGCTGTTCGGCGGGCGCGTCATACAGCGCGGCGAGTTGGACCTCCGTCAATTGCTGGCGTCTCGTCACGACCGTCTCCATGGACCGCTGAACCCGAGGGCCAACCGATACGGGCGAGAGAATCGATCAGGGTGCTCCGCTTGACGCCGAAGGTCCGACAGACGGCGGCCTTTGCGGCGCCGCTATCAAGCGCGGCGACGATGGCGATCAATTTCTCCGGGTCGATTGCTACAGGCCGTCCGCCGCGGCGCCCTCGTCGCCGAGCTGCGGCCAGACCAGCATTGACGCGCTCCTGGGTCAACGAGCGCTCGAATTGCGCCAAGGCGCCGAACACATGGAACAGGAACTCACCTTGCGGCGTGGTCGTGTCCATCTGTTCAGTCAACGAGCGGAAGGCGACCTGGCGATTTTTGAGGCCGTTCACCGTCGCAAGCAGATGCGGCAACGAGCGACCGAGGCGGTCAAGCTTCCAAACCACGAGGCAATCGCCTGGTCGGACAAAGGCCAGCGCCTTGGCCAAACCCGCGCGGTCACCGCGGCTACCGCTGGCATGGTCTTCGAACAGGTGGCGCTCATCGACGCCGGCATGCAGCAGAGCGTCGCGCTGCAGATCTAGCACCTGACGGTCGCCGTCCGTTGAGACCCGCATATAGCCGACCAACATGTGCGGAAAACCCCTCGCTCGACGTTTCCGTACAGTAGGCCATTCCGACAGGGTTTGTCACGCATTTTGCCGGGCCTTGTGGCGCCGAGTCAGTTGGTCAGGGGGGTGCTGTCGGAAAACAGGTGTTTGCCGACGGCCCGATAGCCGACACCGACAGATTCAGTGGTGGGGGGTGGATTGCGGACACATTGCAAAATGGCGACCGCCGACTTCAGGCGGCGGCGGCCAATAACGCTGGACGCGCGTATTCGACTTTTGCGTACACGCCGATCTGCGCTCC
>JAYUBY010000433.1:0-1692 GCA_043740635.1 Alphaproteobacteria bacterium | reverse complement strand
CCGGTGCTTGAGGCCCACATCGCAGCCGGCGGTGGCCGCTTCCGCGGCATCCGCAACTCCGCCTCGTTCGAAGCCGACAAGGACGTGCTGGGCCCGCTCAATCGCGTAGAGGCCGGCCTCTATCTTTCATCGGACTTCCGCAAGGGCTTCGCGCGCCTGGCTCCTCTCGGACTGACCTTTGACGCCTGGCTCCTGGAACCGCAGCTTCCCGACGTGATCGACCTCGCGCGGGCGTTTCCGGACCAGACGATCATCCTTGACCACGTCGGCACGCCGCTGGGCCTGGCGAGCTATAATGGTAAGCTCGCCGAGCGCTTCCCGATCTGGCGCGACAACATCCGCGAACTCGCCAAGTCGCCGAAGGTCGTTGTGAAGCTCGGCGGCCTGGCCATGGCCTTCTGCAACTTCCCCTCGTTCCTGGCGCAGCCCCGCGCGCCGTCAGAACAGCTCGCCGCCGAATGGGCTCCCTATATCGAAACTGTCATCGAGGCCTTCGGAGCGGAGCGTTGCATGTTCGAGAGCAACTTCCCCGTGGACATGGGCGCTTGTGACTACCCAACCCTTTGGAACGCCTTCAAGCGCATCGCCAAGGGCTATTCCGCCGACGAGAAGGCCACGCTGTTCGCGGGAACCGCCGCCAAGGTCTATCGACTGGAGATCTGACCTCCGATTGAATTGGAAGAACGGCGTCATTTGACATGCCCATTTAGGCCATTGCCTATTTAGGCTTATCGCGGGCTGCTTGCTCCTTGGGGTTGTTCTGGGGTTCACGCATGGTGCTGGCTTTGCTCGTAGACGACCATCCCTTGTTCCGGGATGGGTTCGCCGCGATGCTTCGGCATCATCGTCCCGACTGGACACTGCGAACGGCGAACACTGGCGCCGAGGCTTTGAGCCTGTTGGCCGGTGGAGAGCGGCCCGCTCTGGCGATCATCGACATCCAACTACCAGACACGGACGGCTTTGACGCAGCCCGGATCATTGCACAGATGGCGCCCCTTGTGAGCCGCGTGATGATCTCCGGGCGGGAAGATGGTGCGGCGCGGCTGCGCAGCCGTGATTGCGGGGCGTCGGTTTCATGTCCAAGACCTGGTCGCCCGAGCGCATCTTAGAAATGCTCGAAATGGTATTGGCCGGCGGCGTCGCTTTCGAAGCCCCCGTCGACTTCGCGGCAGCCAAGGCGATCACCATGCGCCAGCTGGAGGTCCTAACGCTGCTGGCGGACGGTCATTCCAATAAGGCGATCGAGCGGCGGATGAACATCGCCCCGCGCACAGTCCGAGCTCACCTGACCGAGATCTTCCACCTCCTGGAGGTCGACAGCGGCGTGCAGGCGATCATCAAGGCCCGCCAGCTGGGCCTGATCGGGTGACGACAGAGGCCCATCCAGGTCCGGAAGGGTCGGAACGCCTTCGCATCGCTCCTGTCTGCGCCGAGAGCCTACGCACCCTCTTCCAGCAGGTGTCGAACAGCCTGGCGGCCGAGACGGTCGTCACTGTCTACATGGTCGCCACCGCCTGGCCTTTCCATTCGTGGCGCAGGATCGGCCTGTAGCTGGACCTGCAGCTCGCCAGCCAGGTCTATCGCCTCTGGTTGATCCGCGAGCAGCGGCGCATCCCCGCCGATGACGATGGTACGGCCCTTGAGCGCGAGGCGAAGAACTACACGATCTACATGCTGATCGCGGGCCTG
>JAYUBY010000432.1:0-6426 GCA_043740635.1 Alphaproteobacteria bacterium | reverse complement strand
GCCTGCGGATGAAGTGGTTTTGCACCCCGATCGAAGCGAGCTTAATCATGATGTGCTCGCTGATGCGGTTGTTGATGACGCCCTTGCCTTCCAGCACCGCCTTCTTGGTGGCGTCGAAAGCCGTGGTGTCGTCCTTAAAGTACTGGATCAGAGTGCCAGGCTCGGGACCCTCATAGAGGATCTTGGCCTTGCCCTCGTAGATCTTCTTACGGCGGGTCATCGTCGCGCCTTCTCCGCGGGCGAGGGCTCTACCGGTCGGGGCAACGAAAAACGCGCGCAGCTCAATCCCTCGCGCGCGGATCCGACTCGGCGTCTCGCTTCATATGAGGCGGCGGGAAATTAGCGGATGAGACGCACGGGCGCAAACCTCGCTGACGCCCTGCCTTTCGATTGCGACGGGGGGCCGGGCGGGATATGTGGTCGCCGTTAAGCTGCTTTGCCCAGGGACCCCATGACCACCTTTGACGACCGTGAACGCGGCTTCGAGAAGCGCTTCGCGCTCGATCAAGAGCAGGAGTTCAAGGCCCAGGCCCGCCGCAACCGCGCTTTGGGCGAGTGGGCGGCTGGGTTGATGGGCCTCACCGACAAGCATGTGATCGAGTACGCCCAGGTTATCGTCAAATCGGAAGTTGATCAGCCGGGCGACGACGATGTTCTGCGCAAGGTCTTCGAGGACCTGAAGGGTGCGGGCGTCAGCATCTCGGAAGGCGAAGTGCGCATGAAGATGGCCGAGTTGATGGCTCAGGCGCGCGAGGGCGTCCGCGAAGGCAAGTAACGCCTACTGCGCGGCGTTCGCGATAGCGTTTGCTTCGTCGCCGAAGACACGGGCAAAGATCCGGTCGACGTTTTTGAAGTGATAGCCCAGGTCGAAGAGTTCTGAGAGCTCGGCATCTGACAGCGTGACCTCGGGGTCGGACTTCAGGAAGTCCAGGAAATTGCCCTCGCCGCGCCAGACGCGCATGGCGTTGCGCTGAACGGCCGCATAGGACGCCTCGCGCGACATGCCCTTTTGGGTCAGCGCCAAAAGAATCCGCTGAGAGTGGACCAGACCGCCCAGGCGCTCGAGGTTCTTGGCCATGTTCTCGGGGTAAATCACCAGGCGTTCCATCACCGACGCTAGGCGGCGAAGGGCGAAGTCAAGGTGCACGGTGGCGTCCGGCGCGATGCCGCGCTCGACAGAGGAATGGCTGATGTCGCGTTCGTGCCAAAGGGTGACGTTTTCCATCGCAGGCACGACGGCGGAGCGCACGAGGCGCGCCAAGCCCGTTAGGTTTTCGGTCAGAATCGGGTTGCGCTTGTGGGGCATGGCCGACGAGCCTTTTTGGCCCACCTCGAACGGCTCCTCAGCCTCCAGCACCTCAGTGCGCTGCAGGTGACGGATCTCGGTGGCCAGCCGCTCGATGGAAGAGGCGACGACACCAAGAGCTGCGAAATAGGCCGCGTGGCGGTCGCGGGGGATCACCTGGGTTGAGACTGGCTCGACGGCTAGGCCCAGCTTCTCCGCCACATATTCTTCAACTCGTGGGTCGACGTTGGCGAAGGTGCCGACGGCGCCCGAAATCGCGCAGGTGGCGATCTCAAACTTCGCCATTGCCAGCCGTTCTTTGGCTCGGACAAACTCGGCGTAGTGGCCGGCGAGCTTCAGACCAAAAGTCGTGGGCTCAGCGTGGATAGCGTGGCTGCGGCCGACGGTGGGGGTGTAGCGGTGCTCGTAGGCGCGGCGCTTCAGCGCCGCTAGGACTAGGTCAACGTCTTCGATCAGCAGGTCGGTGGCGCGGCTGAGCTGCACGGCCAGCGTGGTGTCGTTCACATCGGACGAGGTCATCCCCTGGTGCAGGAACCGCGCTTCCGGACCGACAATCTCGGTGACGTGAGTGAGGAAGGCGATGACGTCGTGCTTCACCTCCCGCTCGATCTCGTCGATGCGGTCAGCATCCCAAATCGCGTCGCGCCCCTTCTCCCAGATGACGCGTGCGGCCTCCTTGGGGATCACCCCAAGATCGGCCATGGCGTCGGCCGCATGGGCTTCAATCTCAAACATAATCTTGAAGCGCGTACGAGGCGTCCAGATGTCGGCGGCGTCTTTGCGGGCGTAGCGTGGGATCATGCCTCGGGTATGAGGTCGACCCTCTTGCATGTCAAATATTTAGATAAAAACCTGAACAAAAACAATAAAAGAGAAGCCTACAGCTGACCGAGGGATAAGTTAAGGGGCAGCTAGTCCTGCTCCCCGCGATCCGACCGCGCTTTGGCGAGCGCTTCCTTCAAGCCGAACGAGCCCAACAGATAGTGGAAAGCGCCCCAGAGGCCAAAAGCGTAGGCGACAATTACCCCGTGACGGGTCCCCAGCACCAACGCTCCGCTACAGGCCGCCTTGGCAGCGTCGCTCGCAGTCTTGGGCCCCTTCCCGCCTGGGCACGCCGCCTGGAAATCCGCTGGATGCGCGCCGTGGAACCCGCTGATTGCGTCCCAGATCGAGCCCGCCGTCGGGTGGGCATAGTGGAAGGCCGAGAAGTGGTCGATTACCCAACCGGTGAAGGGCGGCCCGCCGCCCAGAGCGATCAGGTTGAGGAAGAAGAACAGCAAGGCCGTCGCCGTGGCTCGCTGGTGGGTCGGCGCCATGTTCTGCACGACGCCAAATGTCGGGCCGAGGTAAACGTAGGCCAGCACCCCCGGCAGCAGCATGAACATTGCCGCGGTCTGCCAGCTGGGCGCCGTATAGACGCCGACGTGGAACGGGAATGCCAAGGCGACCCCGATCGCCGGCACCAGCGCATACCATCGTGCGCCCAGGCGCTTCGACATTACATCCGTGATCGGCCCGCCGATCAGAGTGCCGATCCCCTGGCCTAGGCCCGCCACCAAGCCCACGATTAGTCCCACCTGCTGATAGTCCAGGTGGAAGGCGCGTAGGAAATAGGGCGGCGCGAACTGGCCCCCGCCATATCCACCGAAGGAGACCAGCGTGATCCCCATCACCATGTTGAACACTGGCCACTTCAGAAATAGGATTTTGAAGACTCGCCACATCTCGCCGATCTCGCCGAAAAAGCTGAGCGGCGGCGCAACTTCAGGCAGGTCGGCCGCGGTGTCGTCTACGACCAGTGGATGCGTCTCAGGCTCGGAGTGACCGCGGGGCGGCTCCTTCACCAGCGCTTTTAGCGCGATCGCAACCGCCACCCCGGGCAGACCCACAACCATGAAGGCCATGTGCCAGCCAAAGGTCTTGGCGATCGTTCCCCCGGCCACTGCTCCGATCATCGTGCCGAGCGGAATGCCAAAGCTGTAGACCGAGAGAGCCGACGCCCGTTTCTTGGGTTCAAAATAGTCGCTGATCAGTGAGTGCGCCGGCGGCGACAGGCCGGCCTCGCCGATCCCTACTCCGAAGCGATACGCGCCCAGCATCAGAAAACTTCCCGCCGTTCCGCAGAGCGCTGTGAAGCCCGACCAAATGATGATCGCTGTCGTGATAATGTTGACCCTGGAAAACCGCTCCGCAAACCGCGCGATCGGGATGCCCAGCAGGGTGTAGAGTAGCGCGAAATAGAGACCGCCCAGGAGGCCGAGCTGGGTGTCGGTGATGTGCAGGGTATCTTTAATCGGCTGACCGAGCGTGGCGATGATCGTGCGGTCGATGAAGTTCAGCGTGTAAGCGGCGACCAATAAGAAGAGCACCAAGCGCTTGTAGTTGGCGGAGTAGACGGGTTTGGCGCCGGTCGCGCGGCCGGCGGTGGCGTCGGTCATGTCGTTGTCTCGTCCCCTGAATTTTATCTTGCCGCGCACGTGTCGGTCGGCGATTTAGGATTAAGTTAGACGGGGCGAGTGGAGGTGGATAGGGGGAGGATGACGACCCTTTCCCCGCGCGCCCATTCCCTCAGGATTCGACCACCTCCTGGGTCGCGGCGCTGAAGGCATCTTCGGTGACGGGGTTGCGCGCGATCAGGAGGGTGCAGCCCAAGTGGTCGCTGAGATAGGTGTCGGTCGAACCGGACCACCAGCGGGAAAGAAAGGTCTGGTGATGGTGGCTAACGACGACCAGGTCGGCGTCGATTTCCTTGGCCACCGCGCCGATGGTCGGCGCGGGCTCGCCGACGACGAGCTTGGCGATGGGATTGTAGCCGCGCGCTTCCAGCCACGTGACGGCGCGGCCCAGTAGATCCCGATAAGTGTCGATCTGTTGGGCGACGGCGCCGCCATAAACGCCCTCGGCTAGACGGGTCCCGGAAGTGTCTGGCACGACGGCCAAGAGGACGACCTGCGCACAGCATTGTTTCGCGAGAAGCGCGCCTTCTCGAAGCGCCAGGACGCCTTCCTCGGTGCCGTCGTAGGCGAGCAATATCCGCCGGTACATCTCGTTCCCCCGATAGATCCCCGGCGCGAGCGTACACCAGTGGCGACGGCGCGCTACTGTGCTGGGCTGGGTCTCCTGCAATCGCCTTCTGAACTTCATGGACGCGCGATACTCCACACGGGGAGAATTTCCTTCGTGGGAGGAACCGCGCTATCGCGGGCGCGGGTTCGTAAGGAGCATCCCCATGGAACTCGTCATTGGCACTAAAGCTTGGTCGACGTGGTCGATGCGGCCGTGGCTGGTGTTGAAGAAGGCTGGGGCTGAGTTCGAGGAGATCCTGATCCAGCTGCGTCAGGGCGCGCTGAAGAGTGAGGCTGAAATACTGGTCCACTCCCCGTCGGGGTTGGTGCCGGCGCTGAAGGATGGGGAGCTGTTGATCACGGACTCGCTGGCGATCTGCGAGTACTTGGCCGAAAAGTTTCCGAACGCCGGGTTGTGGCCGGCCGATCCGGTGGCGCGGGCGTGCGCACGGGCAGCGGCGTCGGAAATGCATTCGGGGTTCCAGTCGTTGCGCGCGGAGTGCCCGATGGATTTGGCCGCTGAGCCACATTTGGCGACGCTGTCGGCGGCGACGAGCAAGGACATCCGGCGGATTGCAGCGATCTGGACCGGGCTTTTGACGCGGTTCGGCGGGCCCTTTCTGGGCGGGACTGAATATGGGATCGCCGATGCGTTCTTTACGCCAGTAGCGTCGCGGTTCCGGACCTATGGTGTGAAGCTGTCGAACTACGGCGACGTCGGCGTTGCAGGACAGTATTGTGAGCGCCTGCTCGAGCGACCAGAGTTTCTGGAGTGGGCGGCGGAGATCTGACGTCGTCATGAGCGCCCCCGAGTTGGCGCGAAACATCAGGCTTGCGTAGTCTGGCCTTGCCAGGCGTGGCGTTTGCCGCCGAATGACGGGCGACTAATTCCGAACCCCGTTTCGCGAGCCGCCGCCTTGCCCCGACGTATCCCCATGTCGCCCTCCTGGATCGTCCGGCTGAACGCACCGGGGCGTTACGCCGTGGCGTTTGGCGTCGTGTTGGTGGCGTGGAGCGCGGCCCAGCTGCTCTATGAGCTGACCGCGTCTAACCGAATTGGTGGGGCGTTCTTGGTCGGGGTTCTGGTGACCTCATACCTGGTAGGCTCTGGGCCCGGCTATGCGGCGGCGATCGTCTCGTTCCTGATCTACAACCTCTATGTGGCGGCGCCGAACTTCAGCGTGGCGGCCTACCGCGCCGAGGACGTGCTCGTGCTGCTGACCTTCCCGGTGGTGGCCTTCCTGATGGGCAACCTGACGGGGCGCCTCAGGGACGAGACGAAGCGAACAGACATCCGGGCGCGGACGACCGCGGTGCTGTTCGAGGGCACGCGGGAGTTTTCGGCGTCTGACGACGCGACGTTTATCCGCGCGAGGTTGGCCGACTATCTGGCGGCGGCGGCGCAGGGCCAGGCTTTTGTTCTTGAAGGCGAGGTGCTCTGCACTGCCGGCGGGGCGGAGCCCACGCCTATGGTTATGAGCGCCGCGCGAGCCTTGGCTCAAGAAGCGGGCTCCGAGCCCCGCTCCATCGAGGCGGCGGGCTGGCGCGTGCGCCGTCTGAACGGCGGGGGTGTGGCAGGCTGGCGTGCTGATCCTGCCCCAGGGCTGGAGGAAGAGGACCTGCTGCAGATCCTGGCCGACGCGGGGGCTGCAGCGACCGCACGGGCGCAGTTGGCGGTGGGCAAGGCCGGGGCCGAGGCCCGTGCGCGAACCGAAGACCTTCGCAATGCGCTTCTGTCATCGATTTCCCACGATCTTCGCACGCCGCTGGCTGCAGTCCTGGCTTCGGCCACTTCGCTGCAGCAATTCGGCGACAAATTTGACGCCCAGACACGCCACGACCTGACCACCACGATCCAGGAGGAGGCCGAGCGGCTGAACGCCTTCGTGACCAACCTCTTGCACATGACCCGGCTCGAATCCGGCGCGCTCGACGCCCACAGCGCGGCCTTCGACCTGGCTGAAGTCATCGACCGAACTCGGCGGCGCTTCGAGCGGCTGCGCGCGCAGCGGAAGATTTCGGTTGCGCTGGGCGAGGGCGCGGGACTGGCGGTGG
>JAYUBY010000431.1:0-9326 GCA_043740635.1 Alphaproteobacteria bacterium | reverse complement strand
GATCGCGAGCCCAAGGCCGGTACCGCCATAGCGCCGGGTCGTCGACGCATCAGCCTGTTCGAACTTCTGGAAGAGGCTCACGAGCTGATCCGGCGCGATGCCGATCCCGCTGTCGGCGACACTGATCGACAGCTGCCCGGCCTTACGGCCCACCACCACGTCTACGCCGCCGGTTTCGGTGAACTTTAGGGCGTTGGAGACGAGGTTGTAGAGGATTTGTCGAACTCGGACGCTGTCTCCGCGATAGACTCCGCGAGCGCCGCGCTCCACCTTCAAGTCGAAGGCCAAGCCCTTCGCCTGGGCTGTCGATGCGAATGCGCCGTGCGCGCCTCGCGCCAATTCGCTGATGTCGAATTCGGCCTGCTCCAGCTCCAGCTTGCCAGCTTCAATCTTCGAGAGATCCAAGACGTCGTTCAGGATCGCCAGCAAGCTCTCGCCGGATTGCCGGATTACCTTCAGCCGTTCGCGTTGCTGGTCTGTGACCTCGCCCATCGCCATGGCCTGCGCCATGCCCAGCACGCCGTTCAGGGGCGTGCGGATTTCGTGGCTCATCGTGGCCAGGAACGCGCTCTTGGCGCGGGTGGCGGACTCCGCCTCCTCCTTAGCCTGGACCAAGGCGCGCTGCGACGCCTTGCGTTCCGTGATGTTCTGCATCGCGCCGATCATCCGCAGGGGCTGGCCTTGCTCATCGGTCAAGTAGCGCACGGCCCCTTGGACCCAGACCTCCTTGCCGTCGGTCCGACGTGTTCGATATTCAGGGCGGTATGGGACGCCCTCGTTCGCGTGGCTTTCCCAGGCAGCCATGGTCACTGGCAGGTCGCGTTCGTCGATGGTCGACCAGATGTCGCGGGTGAGTTGCTCGTATGTCGTGGGCTCGGTGAAGAAATCCTGCTCCGTGCCTTCGGTACCCACCTTGATCAGTTCCTGGCGGCGGAAATCCAACTCCCACACATGCATGTTGGCGATTTCCATCGCTAGTCGGAGTCGTTCCTCAGAGCGCTCCGTCCGTTCCAGGGCTTCGACCATGCTGGTGACGTCATGGGAGCTGATGACCAGCCCGCCGATTTCACCGGCTCCATCACGCCAAGGCGTCAATTCCACTTGTAACCAAATGACTGAACCGTCGGGGCGCAGGAGCTCGACCCTATCGGCGCGCACGGTCTCACCGGCCATGCACTGATCGTAGACGGACCGCCACTTCTCATGAGTGCTGGGGAAAAGGTCGTAGAGCGAGCGGCCGACGACCTCTTGGCCCTCCATCTGGCGGGTCTCGAACCAGCGCGAACTGGCGGACAGGACGCGCATCTCGCTATCCGTCATCAACAGGGACAGTGGCGCGGTCTGAATAATTTGAGCCACGATCTTCTGGGCGACATCGCTCTCGCGCCGAGCCGCCTCGCGGGCCAGCTTGGCCTGGACGCGCGCCCATTCGTCAGCGACGAAATCCGCCAGGTCCTGCAGGCGATCGGCAAACTCCTGATCGAAGGCGCGAGGGGTCGTCCCGACGAGCGCGAGAACGCCCGGGATCGCTCCGTCCTCCAAGTGCAGCGGGGCGGCGGCGTAGAACCTTACATGAGCCGGACCTTTGACGTTCGCCCGATCGCAAAAGCGCGGGTCTTTGGTAGCGTCGGCGATCCAAATTAAGCGATCTTCTTGCACCGCTATATGCGCTGCCGGTGCGTCCTTAGGCAGACGTCCATCCGGATCGTGGCTGCGCCAAGGCTCGCCGTTGCTGATCAGCACGATCTGCGCGTCGACGGCCCCGAAAAGGGTCTTCGCGAGCCGTCGGGCGCGATCGAAGACCGGACCCGACTGCTCCAGGCCTTCCGGTATGCTCAGTCGACTTTCGTCGGCCATACTTTCCCCAGCGAGGGTTCTTGTTCCAAGCCGCCGAAAGTCGCTGATGGGAGTTAAGAAATGGCATCTAGAGCGGCGCTATCGCGCGCGATTTGCAACTATGTGGTGCAATACAATTCCGCAGCTAGTCGCCACGTTTAGGGAGTCGAAGCCGGCGGCCATTTCGATCCGAACGGTTTGCACCTGGGCCATTAGAGTCGGGGGAAGACCTGGACCCTCCGCGCCGAACAATACCGCCGTGCGCTGGCCAGGTTCGAACTCGGCCAGCTCGACCTCGCCGCGAGGCGACAGGGCAACGACATCAAACCTTTCGTCCCGCAGACGAGCAGCCATGGCCTCGGCCTTGCCAATCCGTGCGAACGGAAGCGTCAGCGCTGCTCCCACCGAAACCCGGATCGCCTTTCGGTAGAGCGGGTCACAGCAGTCCGAATCCAACAGCACCGCATCGGCGCCGAAAGCCGCAGCGTTGCGCAGAAGCCCTCCCATGTTGTCATGGTTTGAAATCCCGACCAGACCTACCACCAGCGCACGCTCGGGCAGTCCAACCAGTAGAGCTTCCAAGTCTAGCTCGGCTCGTGCGCCGGCGCCCAGAACACCCCGGTGGATCGGAAAACCGACGACCGTGTCCATCACTGCCTGGCTCGCGGCATAGACTTCAACATTATCTGTCAGTTGGTCGATGAGCGGCCTAAGGGTTTGAACGCGCTTCTCGGCGACCAGCACCGAAAGGAGCGGATGGCGCCCGGCCCGGATCAGCTTTTCCAGCACCACCACGCCCTCTGCGATGAAAGTCCCGTGCCGTCCGACCAGGTCGCGCTCGCGGACAGCGCGATAGTCCGCAAGCCGTGGGTCGTCGGGATCGGTGATGTGGATGACGACAGACATCAGGTGCTTTTGTCACGCCGCATCGTAGCCCTCCAGGCGTCAACGAAGTTGACGCAGGCGTCACCTTGCGATCTATACAATGCTAAAATGCGGAGGACGTATCATGGCGGACGGCAATCTTTCGGAGCTCGCTAGGGCCCGTGACGCGATCTACGCCACGCCGTTGGAGAAGCTCGATCCGGCCCAGCCAGCGCTCTTCCAGGCTGACACCATGTGGCCGATCTTCGACCGCCTGCGGAAAGAGGACCCGGTCCACTACACCGAAGAGCACGAGTTTGGCCCCTATTGGTCGATCACCAAGTACAACGACATCATGGCGATCGACACCAATCACCAGGTGTTCTCGTCGGAGGGCGGCATTACCATCGCCGAGCAGACGGCGGGCGATGGCCCGTTGCCGATGTTCATTGCCATGGACCCGCCTCGCCACGACGTTCAGCGCAAAACTGTCAGCCCCGCGGTTTCACCGACCAGCCTGCAGGTTATGGAGCCTTTGATCCGCGAACGCGCCGCGACGATCCTCGACAACCTACCGATCGGCCAGGAGTTCGATTGGGTCGATAAGGTTTCCAAGGAGCTCACCGGCATGACGCTGGCGACCCTTTTCGGCATGCCGCAGGAAGACCGCCGGCAGTTGATTTACTGGTCCGATGTGGTGACAGCCGCGCCGGGGCAAGGCCTTGTCGACTCCATCGAGCAGAAGATGGCGATCTTCGTCGAGTACCACGCCTATTTCACCAAGCTCTGGAACGAGCGGGTGAACACCGATCCAACCGGCGACCTTGTCTCCATGCTGGCGCACGGTGAGGCCACCCGGAATATGGAGCCACGCGAGTTCTTCGGGAACATCGTGCTCCTGACCGTCGGCGGAAACGACACGACGCGGAACACCATCTCCGGCTCGATCCTGGCGCTGAACCAAAACCCCGATCAATATGCCAAGCTCCGCGCCAATCCGGGTTTGATCCCGTCCATGGTCTCCGAGACTATTCGCTGGCAGACGCCGCTGGCCCACATGCGACGCCGCGCGCTTCAGGATTTCGAATTCCAGGGCAAGCTGATCAGGAAGGGCGACAAGGTCATCATGTGGTACGTCTCGGGCAACCGCGACGCCGAGGTTATCGACCGGCCAAACGACTACATCATCGACCGCGAGCGGCCTCGGAACCACATCTCCTTCGGTTTCGGCATCCACCGCTGCGTCGGCAACCGTTTGGCCGAGCTTCAGCTGAAGGTGATCTGGGAAGAGATCCTAAAGCGCTTTCCGACCATCGAAGTTACGGGTGAACCCAAGCGGGTCTATTCGTCCTTCGTAAAGGGCTACGAGACCCTGCCGGTGATCATCCCGACGCGCAACTGACCTCTGGGGCCAAGGCCACCTAATAACCGCCATACAGGGCTGTTGATTGCCAAGAGACGATCCTGAACGGTTAGCTGTTCCCCTTCCGCGCGGGGGCGATTATGACTTTGCAACAGAGTGGCACGAGGCCTGCGTCCGATCCGCTGATCTGGATCGCCTGCCTCGTGTGGTTCGCCTTGATCGCAGCCGTTCTTTGGCTCGCCCAGGGCCACCTACCCTTCGATCGACCAGCGCTTGCAGGCCTGCCGTTCGCTCAGCAGGTAGCGTTCCCGACCCTAGGGCTGATCGAGGTCTTTATCCTGATGGCCATGGTTTGGTGGCTAACTCGCCGGCGGACCCCACCAGATGTCGCCGCAAGGGCGCCGGAACGCGCACTGGCTGGACGTGAGACGGCCCTGCTGCTGAGTTACGCCATGCTCGGCCAGGTCGGAGGCTGGGTGCTCGGCCCTGCCCTGGGCTATCGATCTTTCAGCTTCCATGTCGCCGGCACCCTCGTCGGCTGCAGCCAGCTCGCCTCGCGCGGCGAGATTGCCACTTGGGCGTCCTATAATTTCGTAGTCTTTGCAGCGATCCCATACCTGTGGTTTCGTCGGCGGTACTCGAACCTGGCGCTCAACCTTCGCTCAACGGACCGCCGCAACGACCTCACCGTCCTGGGCGCGGTGCTGGTAGTCGAATCTTTGGTCGAGCTGGCGACCTTTCCCGGCGTCTTCGCGATGAGCCCGCGGCAATTCCTCCTGGCCGCTCCGTTGTCATTCGTATTGTTCTTCGTCGGCACCGTGCTGCCGACGATGGTGCTGATCTACGCGATATTGCTGCCGCGCTATTTAAAGCTGACAGGTTCAACGACCGCGTCAGTCATACTTGGCGGCCTCACCTATGCGGCAATGCATCTGGTCGAAGGCTGGTCGCGCTTCGACAGCCCACGCGATGCGGCGCTTTCGTTGATGTTCGTCTTCCTGACCTACACCGGTCCGGGAATGTTCAAGAGCTTCGTGACGCTTCGCACAGGCAATGCCTGGGTGCACGCCATCGGCTATCACGCAATCGCGCCGCACGTGATCGCCGACGCCCCGATGATCGCCAAGGCATTCGCGATTGCCTTGAAGTAGCCTCAACGATCCTCGACGTCCTCCCGAATTCGCACAATCAGCGATTGACTGGCGGTCGCCATTAGTTCGCCGTCCTGGGCGAACAGATACATCGCGCCATGACCGAACCCGCCGTGGACGCCCAGGATGCGGATGTCGCAAAGCACCCACTCCGTTGGCACGATCCGGCGGATGCGCAGGGTGTTGTCCAGGCTATTTCCCCCGGCGTTCTTGCCAAGCGCGTTGCCGATACCTGACGGCACGTGGTCTGCGATGACGGCTAGCATGCCCGCGTTGATAGCGAAGTTTTCGCGCGGCTTGATCCACAGAAGCAGCCTGCCATCCGGCTCTGAGGCACCGGCTCGATCGAACCCATAGCGCCCCTTGGCGACCCGGATGTCCATGCGGCTATGCAGGCCGTAGCCGGCTTGGCGCCAGTGTTCGCCGGGATCGCAGTCCTCGGGCGGCGGGACGTCGGGCATAGCGAGCCACTGCTCGGAGATCTCGCTCGGCCGCGCGCCCAGGGCGGCATTGACCGTCAAAATCTCCTTGTCGCCCACATGGCTGATGACCCGGGCTTGGCTGTTGTATTTTCCGGCCGTCGGGATCCAGACGTCGAGGTCGACGACGCTCGGCGGCTTCGCGTACGACAGGTATTGCGCCGTCGCCCAGATTAACGGACGGCCGGTCGTACGCTCCATGGCAGCGATGGCAGACGCTAGGCCCACGCCGCCGAACATGAACATCTCGTCGGGGCGGCCGACGCAGACGTCCGGCGTCAACGGCAGGTACCAGCGATGCGAATTGTGCGTCGCGCGCAGGTCGAAGAAGAGCGGCTCCATGACGCCTTCATGAGCTAACTTCGCAGGTGTCTGCAAGCCGCCTAGAGACGGCGACGGCCGCATCCAATAAATTGGATGCGGCCGCGAATTGGCTGCGTTCGGATCGACTAGCGGAAATTCGAATGCCAGTCGCCGTCGCGATCCCGGTCGTATCCGCGGTCGCGATATTGATCGCGATCGCGGTCGTAGCGCGGACGCTCGTAGCTATAGCGGTCGTCATATCCCCCGACCTCATAGCCGTAGGCCGGCTGGGCATAGACCGGCGCGGCGTAGTAGTTGCTGCTGTAAACTGGCGCGCGATAGCCGCTGCTGTAGCCTTGGTCACCGCAGGACTGCGGCGAACCGCGCCCGATGCTGTTGCCGATCAACGCCCCGGCTACGCCGCCGATAGCAGCGCCGCCCGAGCGGCCGCCGTGGTGGGCGGCGAGGTTTGACCCCAGCACCGCACCGGCGATCCCGCCGAGGATTGTACCGGCGGTGGCGTTGCTGCGCTGTTCTTGGCGGCAGTCATTGGCATAGCCGTAAGGCTGCGCGAAGCTGGGCGTGGCAACCGCGGTGGCCGCCAGGGCGGCGATCACGACGCCAGAAATTGCGGCGACCTTCATATCTTTCTCCAGTCCTTGTTTCCCGCGGATCCGAGAGCTCGGCGCCGCTGATGAATGTGATAGAGCGCCTTGCGCCCTGAACCGGGTCTGAGGCCGCTGTTATCTTCGGTTCACACTCGCAAGGTCCATCTTCGCTCGCTGGCGAAAGCTCCTATAAGGGCGTCATGACCGCCAAGACGCTTGAATCCCTGCACTCCGCCCAGCGCGATGACATTGGCGATCTCGTGACACGCCGGCCGGTGCCGGCGCTCGAGCTCGAACAGGTTGATCCTTTCCTGTTCCTCAACCACCACGGCCCACAAACTTTCGGGCCCAACAATGCCGGCCTGCCGTTCGGGCCGCACCCGCATCGCGGCTTTGAAACAGTGACCTTCATCCTGGAGGGCGAGCTGGCTCACCGCGATAGCGCGGGTCATGAGAGCATCATCCGGGCCGGCGGCGTTCAATGGATGACGGCTGGTTCCGGTCTCGTCCACGCCGAAGTGTCTCCAGAAGGCTTTCTGCGGTCCGGCGGCCCTCTTGAGCTGCTGCAGTTGTGGGTCAACCTGCCAAGCCGTCTAAAAATGAGCCCGCCACGTTATGTCGGCCTTCAGGGTGATCAAATCCCCGCCATTGCCGTCGATCGAGGCCGCGCAACGGTCAATCTCATCTCCGGCAATTGGAGCGGCCACGTAGGACCGATCCCGTCGCTGACCGGCGTCTTTATGACCACGATAGAGCTCAAGCCCCAGGGCAAAGCCGGATTCGGTTCGCTCAGCGGGCGCAATGTCTTCCTCTACGTTGTCTCCGGCGAAGTACGGGTCAGCGGGACCACAATACCTGCCTGGAATCTCGCACGCTTCGACCTCGAGGGCGACATGATCGAAATCGAGGCGCACAGGGGTTCAGTCGTCCTGTTCGGCCACGGCGAGCCGATCAACGAGCCGGTCTTCGCCCACGGCCCGTTCGTCATGAACACCCGGCAGGAGATCCTCGACGCCATTCGCGACTACAATAGCGGCCTGTTCGACAACGTGAGCGCCACCTAGGAGTGTGTCCCCGTAACATTGGCGGGGCATTGTGCTCGACGAGGTAGCTTGACGGTGATTCACTCATCGGATGAGCAAGACCTTCTGTCCTTGGCCTGTTGATCAGGCCCAGCTGCTGCCGCCCTCGGTGAGCGATTTCGTGCCCGCGGGCCACGTGGCGCATTTCGTGCGCGACCTGGTGCGCGAGGATCTGGACCTGACTGAGATCACGGGGGTCTACAGCGAACTGCGCGGCTATCCGCCGTTCGATCCGGTGATGATGACCGCGCTGCTGCTCTACGCCTATGCCCAGGGGGTCTATTCGTCGCGGCGGATGGCGCGGGCCTGCGAGGAGCGGTTGGACTTCCTGGCGGTGACGGCGATGAACCGTCCGGATCATCGGACGATCGCCAAGTTCCGGCGGCGGCATCTGTTGGCGCTGGGCGGGTTGTTCGTGCAGGTGCTGCGGCTATGCCAGCAGGCCGGGATGGCCGATCTGGGCCACGTGGCGCTGGACGGCACGACGATCAAAGCCAACGTCTCCAGGCACAAGGCGATGAGCTACCGAAAGGCGATGAGCTATGAGCGGATGCTGAAGACCGAGGCGCAACTGAAGGCCGAGGTCGAGGCCTGGCTGGTGAGCGCTGAGCGGACCGACGCGGCGGAGGACGCCGCGCTGGGCGAGGCGCGTGGGGATGAGATGCCCGACTGGGTGGCCGACAAGACCCGGCGGATCGCCAAGATCCAGGAAGCCAAGGCGGCTGCCGAGCGGGCGCTGCTGAAGGAACAGCGCAAGCGCAAGGGTCGGCCAGCCGAGCCCAAGACCAGACCCGCGGCGCAAGCAGCGGCTGAGGCAGACCCGACGCCGCAGCCCAAGGCGCAGCGCAACTTCACCGACCCGGAAGGCCGGATCATGAAGGGTCCCGACGGCTTCCTGCAGGGCTACAACGCCCAGGCCGCGGTCGACGCTAAGGCGCAGATCATCGTCGCCCACGGGCTCAGCGACTGCTCGGCCGATAGCGGCCAGCTTGCGCCGATGGTCAAGGCCATCCGCGCCAACACCGGTCGTAACCCCGCGCAGTTTTTCGCCGACGCCGGCTACTGCTCCGACGCCAATCTGCAGGCCCTGGACAAGCAGAAGATCAACGCCGTCATCGTCACCGGTCGAGAGCGGCAGCTGGCCGTCGACGCCGCGCCCAGCCCAGGGACCTCCCGCGTCGAGAAAATGCGCGCCAAGCTGCGCAAGGACGGCTTAGACAGTCCCTACCGCCTGCGCAAACAGACTGTCGAGCCGGTCTTCGGCCAGATCTAGCAGGCCCGCGGCTTCCGCCAGTTCCTGCTGCGAGGCCGCGCCAAGGTCTCCAGCGAATGGGCAATGATCCGCACCGTCCACAATCTCCTGAAACTGGCCGGCAACCGCCTCGCCCCGGCTTGAAATCGCGGCTGCAGGCCCCGATCATGCCGCTCGCCGGCCAAATACCCGCCCAAGCCCCCAAAACCGACCCGAAGCAGGGCGACCAGATTGCACCGCGCCCGCACCAGCTTCCTTCGTCGTCCGTCAGGGCTTACGGAGTCAGGCTCCTAGAGCGGGTGGTCATTGGGTTGAATCGTTGGATTCCCAAATCAGCTGAGTTCTGATTCAAACTCCCTGCTGGGCAGGAGGCCAGCATGGATGGCCA
>JAYUBY010000430.1:0-3439 GCA_043740635.1 Alphaproteobacteria bacterium | reverse complement strand
CCTGGACCGACAGCTACAACCTCACCAGACCCCACGCCGGCATCAAAGGCCTCACACCATGGCAGCGTGTGAACAACCTTCTTGGTAACGACAGCTAGCTCAACATGTATTGGGCAAACTCGGCCGCGTAGTCCGCATGCCAGCGCGACAGGGCCGGGCGGTTATCAATGATATCGCGCGCCGCCCAGAGAATGCGCTTCTCATCGGTATCCCGGGTCACCTCATTGTCCGGGCAAAGGATGTAAAACGCGTCTTGCGCGAGCGCGGCGAGCATGAATTCGACCACCTGCTCCGGCGTCCACGCGGACGCCGGCTTCTCTACGGCGCGGCTCATCGCGGTGTAGGTGAAGCCGGGGATCAGCAGGTGGGCCGTGACCGCGCCGGATGCGACGCCGCGCAGCTCATGGGCGAGGGTCTCGGTGTAGGCCTTCACGGCCGCCTTTGACACGTTGTAGGCCGGATTCCCCGGCGGCAGGGTGATGCCCTGCTTCGAGCCGGTGTTGATGATCAGCGCGCGCTCGCCGCGCGAGATCATCGCGGGCGCAAAAGCCTGGACGCCGTGGATTACCCCCCAGAGGTTGGTGTCGAGAAGCGCACGCCATTGCGCCAGATCCTCCCAGGAGGAGGGCGCTCCGCGACCGGTTCCAGCGTTGTTCATGAGCACGGTCACATCGCCAAGCTCGGCCGCAGCTGCAGCCAACCCCTGCATATCGGCAAATTTCGAGACGTCGGCGGCGAGCGCGCCTGGGAACTCGCGGCGGACGTCTTCGAACCGGGGTCCGGGGAGATCAGCGATCAACACCTGCATGCCGAGGGTCTTCAGCCGCCGGGCCGCGGCCAGCCCGATGCCGCTGGCGCCTCCGGTGATGATGGCGACCTGCCCAGGACCAAGGGCGGGATGGATGGCGAGACGTGAACTCATATGTTTGCTCCCAGCTCAACGAACATGGATCGTGAGGACGGTGCTGTCATCACGCGGAACTTCGCGCCCTGTCGGAGGTCTACGCCTGCGCCGACGCCCAGGCGAAGTTCGTCCGGGACTTCGCGGCGGCCTGTACCACGGTCATGAACGCCGACCGCTACGATCTGGCCTGAGGACTGGCGAAGGGGGTCGCGAATTTCGAACGACAGCAGCCCGTGGGCTGCCCCCGCAGGGCGGCTGCCCACGGGCTGCTGTCACTGTTGAAGGTCCCTCCTTGTCGGGGACCTGTAGGAGAACGTCATGTCCGTAAATGTGATCTACAAGACCAGCCCCACCGCGACCGGCGGGCGCGACGGCTCAGCCCGTTCCGATGACGGCTCGGTCGATGTCAGGCTCGTCGTGCCGAAGGAAATGGGCGGCCCCGGCGGCTTCGGCGCCAATCCGGAGAAGCTCTTTGCGGCAGGGTACTCGGCCTGCTTCCTGGGCGCGATGAAGGCGGTTTCGGCCAATGTCGGCGTCAAGGTCCCGGTCGATGCAACGGTTAGCGCCGAGATCGGCTTTGGGCCCCGGTCGGAGGGGGGCTACGGAATCACCGCGGACCTGACGGTCAGCCTGCCCGGCATCGAACGCGAAGCGGCGGAACGGCTCGTTCAGGCGGCGCATGAAGTCTGCCCCTATTCCAACGCCACCCGCGGCAATGTGGATGTGGGATTGTCAGTTGTTTAACTCAGTCCGGACCTGGGATGGGACGCACCTGAGAGGGGTCCGCCGGCAGCGGCGGGTGCTGTCACCTTGGATTAAGTCGGGTAAGAGATCGGCTGGGCGCACTCGGCGCACCGCGTGAGGTAAGAGGCGTCGGCAATGATTGAAGCGGTGCGGTCTGATGCTCGCCGCGCTGCAGAGGACGACGGCCTGCCCTCAGTTCGCGGGAATGGGCCGGCTGCGGGTGTCACCTTATGTCGGGCTTTGAGAGCGCCAATTGAGTCAGCTTGACGCCTTCAAGAAAGCGATCCTGCAGGCGTCGCTCGATGCGATCGTGAGCATCGACCAGGAGAGTCGGGTGGTCGAATGGAGCCCCTCCGCCGAGGCCACATTTGGCTATCGCCGGGACGAGGCGCTCGGGCGCGACCTGAGCACATTGATCATCCCGCCGGAGCTCCGCGAAGCCCACCGCCGGGGCATGGCCCACTACCTCGCCACCGGCGAAGGGCCCGTCCTGGGCCGGCGAGTGGAAGTGGCGGCGATCAACCGCAAAGGTGAGCGCCTTCCGATCGAACTGGCGATCAGCCCGACGCAGGTCGATGGGAAGGTCGGCTTCACGGCGTTCCTGCGGGACATATCGGATCGGGTCGCGGCTGAAACGGAGATTCGGCAAGGCGCCCAGCGGTTGCGCGCCACGCAGGAGAATGCGTTCGCGGCTATCGGGGAGGTCGATCGCGAGGGCCGTTATCTCCGGACAAACGCCCATTTCAGCACCATCACCGGGTACACGGCTGAAGAATTGTCGAGACTGACGATCTGGGACATCACTGAAGAAGAGGACTTGGCGGCCGATCGCGAGCTGTTCTTTAGGCAGATGGCGGGGGACCAGCCGACGTACAGTCTTGAGAAACGTTACCGCCACAAGGATGGCCATACCGTTTGGGTGGAAGTGTCCGCCTCGGCCGTAACGGGCGCGGATGACAAGCCTGTTTACGGCGTTCGCGTTGTGCGCGATGTCACCGAGCGGCGAACCCTACTGGAACACCAGCGGCTGCTGATCAACGAGCTGAATCACCGGGTGAAGAACACCCTGGCGACCGTTCAATCCATCGCCGGGCAGACCCTGCGGGCAGCGCCGGATACGGTCGCGGCGCGTCGCAGTCTCGACGAACGGCTCCGAGGTTTGGCCCGGGCGCACGACGTGTTGACCCGTGAAAGCTGGGAGCGCGCGAACCTGTCGGAGATCGTTGAGCAGGCGTTGCAGCCCTATCGTCCGGCAGCAAGCGATCGGGTCATCACCGACGGGCCTTCCGTCTGGCTGAAGGCCAAGTGCGCTCTGGCGATGGCCATGGCCTTCCAGGAGCTTGCGACCAACGCCGTCAAGTACGGGGCGCTCTCTACCGATCACGGTCGCCTTGAACTGCGTTGGCGCGTGGAAGGCGATCTCGGCGATCGGGAACTGCTGTTCCGTTGGACAGAGAGCGGCGGCCCGCCGGTGGCGAACGCGCAGCGCGAGGGCTTCGGCGCGAGGCTGCTTAAGCACAATCTCGCCCGAGAACTGGGTGGCCATGTGGATCTCGATCTCCGGACCCAGGGCCTCGTGTGTTCGATCTCGACACCGCTGGACTGATCGACTGGGAAGCAGAGTCCTTTGTCGAACCGGCGCGCGACGGCCTGGCGCTGCACGCGGCGCGCCTTCATCAGCCTGACGGGTCTGGGCAAGCCGACATCGCGGTGATGACGATGCGGCGGCTAGACTAGGCGCCTAAAGGACAGTAGGCCGTAGTAGCGTCCGCAGCTTCGCGCCGAGTTGCT
>JAYUBY010000429.1:0-26824 GCA_043740635.1 Alphaproteobacteria bacterium | reverse complement strand
GGGAGACCGCCCACACGGCCCCGCTGGAAGCGCTGGTCAACAGCCTCGCCATGGGCCTGCCCTTCGAGCCAGCCGAGAAACAGGCTCTGCTGGAAGCCCCCGACCTGGCCGGTCGCTTCGAGACCCTGTCGACCTTGCTCGAAATAGATGGCGTCGACGACGGCGATGACGAAGGCCACTCGGTGCAGTAGGACTGCCAGCCATGAGCGACCCTGCTGTTCCCCTAACGACCACCCCTGGCCCTGACGTCGAGGTCGACCCCCGGCTGCTGGAAATCCTGGTCTGTCCGGTAACCCACGGGGTCCTGGAATACGACCGCGCTAAGGGCGAGCTGATTAGCCGCTCGGCCCGCCTCGCCTACCCGATCCGAGACGGCGTGCCGATCATGCTGCCCGAAGAGGCGCGCGAGCTGGCCGATGGCGACTAGGCCCGGGGCTCCCGCGTCCGTCGACCTCGCTGACGGCCGCCGCTACGGAATTGCTCACATCGTCGGCGTAGCGATCGTCTCAACCCTGGCGGTCGCCGTACTCACCTTCGTATATGTCCACGACCGCAGCGCCCATATTGCGACAGCCAGAGCCTGGGACATCCAGGGCCCGCCCTGCCCGGCCCTGACTGAGGCGGAGTTCCACGCCAAGCGATGGGTGGCGAATAAGACTTTCAACTACGACGGTGTCATCGTCAGCCGAGCCGCAGGCGACGCCAGCTGCTCGGACGTGAGACAGGACGGGGGCAAGGGCCTGTTCCACGACAAGGTCTGCCAGTTCACCAGTCCAGCCGCCCTGACGGTAGTCACAAGGTCTGGCCGCTACTTCTTTCTGCCCGGCGTCGGCCAGCCGGCCACCATCGCCATCCATAACGACACGCCCAAGTGCGTCATGGCCTCGACGTTCACGCTGCAGAACGAGAACTAGCGAGCCTCAGCCTCAATGTGCCGCGCCCCCGCCAGGATACCGGCAAGACCGTAATTCCCCTCATGGCAGGCGAACTCGTAGATCGGCCCTTTGGTCGCCACGAACGGCTCCTGGCCGCGCCAGACCTGAGTGTAGATCGCGGGATCATCGATCGCGAACTCGTGGCGGAGCTCGGTGGCTGAGACGCGAGTGAAGCGTTCTTTGATCCTGGCGTCCGGCGAGCTGTAGAGCGATGGCATCCGCGACGCGGCGCCTGGTAGGACGTTGGTTGTCTCGACGACCAGGGTGTCCTTCGCCCAATGGCCGATGGAGTCTCCCTCCCAGGAGCGCACGGCCGCGGGCGCGTGGGTAGCGTTCAGCCGCACGATCCGCACCACGTGGTTCACCTCCGCAGAGATGATGACTTGGTTGGGCGTCTGCACGATCTGGTAGTTGGCGGCGTAGGGCGAATTGAGGATTGGCGGCCCGATCGCGGCGAAGCTCGGCATCAGGCAACGCTCCATGGTGTCTCGCGCTTCCGGATTGTCCAACGACTGGACGGACGCCTTCACTTTGGCGACCCGCTTTTTCCCCTCGGCGGTATAGGGCAGCTTGCCGTCAGCGGGGCTGACGATCCAAGACGAGCGGACCTGCCCGCCGACGCGGGCCATGTGGACGCCACTCCGACTCATGGTTCCCCACTATGTCATTGGAAGGATGGGCCACCCTGTAGGCGATGGTGCGCTCGACCGACGGTGCGTCTGCATCCGGGATGATTGAGCGTCGACGCTTCCGGCGGGCGCTCGAGCCGGGTCAGCGAGAGGTTAGTCCAGAGGCCTTGCAGGTCGGGTGCCCGGTTACGGTTCGCGGCGGGCGATAGGGCGCGGCCGACGCCGGCAGCGCCGTAGCAAACGCCAGAAACATCAAGGCGACCCTGATCTGCCCCTTTTGTTCCCCAGCTCTAGAGAGCCTCGCCCTTCAGTAGCCGCGGCAAGTCCCCGACCGCGCCGCCGGCTTCGGTCATGAAGAACCGCCTCGCCGGACCGATTCGGTTCACTGCCGCCATCCCGACGCCGCGCGCCATCCGTAGAACTGGATTGTCGTTGGAGAACAGGCGCACGAAGGCGTCCATTCCCGCCGAAAGGGTCAGGGTGTCGAAGCGACGCCAGGCGGCGTAGCGCTCCAGCACGACCTCCGAGCCGATGTCTTCTCCCAGACGCATGGCCTCGACCAGCACCTCCGCAAGCGCGGCCGCGCCCTTCAATCCCAGGTTCAGGCCCTGCCCCGCGATCGGGTGCACGCCGTGCGCCGCGTCGCCCAGCAAGGCCACCCGGGGTGCGACGAACCGT
The DNA here is from genome assembly GCA_043740635.1 of Alphaproteobacteria bacterium. Taxonomy (GTDB): domain Bacteria; phylum Pseudomonadota; class Alphaproteobacteria; order Caulobacterales; family Caulobacteraceae; genus Phenylobacterium. Next base: position 24,582 of record JAYUBY010000429.1, on the reverse strand, counting down.
TCGGCGAGTTGCAGGCTGAGCGGATAGGTGAAGACTGGGCCTTCAACGGTCACGTCGCCCAGGAAATCGCCAAACCGTCGCATCAGGTGGGTGTGAAAAATCTCCGGCCGGGCCGTCTTCAGCGCCGCGCCTCGGGACCGGCTCTCGGTCCAAACCAGGCTCGCCCGATTGTCGGTCAACGGCAGGATCGCGAACGGTCCGCCCGGCAGGAAATATTCGTGCGCCACGCCCTCGTGCGGCTTCTCCATCCGAACGGTCGCGACCACGCCCGTCTGCGGGTAGTCCCAGCCCACCGCGCCAATCCCGGCGGCGGCGCGGATCACCGAGCCCCGGCCCTCTGCGCCGACGGCGACGGGCGCACGAAGTTCGCGACCGTCGGCCAGCGTAACCACGGCCTCGCGGGGCTCGAACACCGCTTTCGCCACCCGCGCCGGGGCCAGCACCTCGATGCCCGCCTCCGCTACCGCGTTGGCGAGCGCGGCGCGAACATGTCGGTTCTCCATTAGATAGCCCAGGGGTTCGCCGTCCGAACTGTCGGCAATTTCGGCGGAATCGAAGCGCAGGAAAAACGGCGTGGGCGCGTGCGCCGCCGCGCTAGGCGTCTGGCCGTCGGTCACCAGGATCTGCTCGATCCGCTGGGCATGTGGCTCAAGCGCTTCGCCGATTCCCAGCGCCCGCCACTGGCGGAACGCCGCATAGGCAATGGCCCAGGCCCTGCCGTCGAAGGTGGGCGCGAGCTGCGCGTCGAACTCCACTGGATCGATCAGCACAGGGGTCAGGCCCCCTTGTTTGAGCGCCAGCGCCAGGGTTGCCCCAGGCACGCCCGCGCCGGCGATGATCACGTCGACTTCTTCGGGGGTGGCGGTGCTCATCGGTTCAGGCCTCTTCGTCCTCGGTGAAGCCCATGATGTGGAAGCCGGCGTCCACGTGCACAAGCTCTCCCGTGGTCGACTTACCGAGGTCGGAGAGCAGCCACAACGCGGCGCCGGCGACGCCCTCCATAGAGGTGTCCTCTTTCATCGCCGACAGGCCGCGGCCTTTGGCCAGCATGGCGCGACCCCCGGAGATCCCGGCCAGCGAAAGGGTCTTCATGGCCCCGGGCGACAGCGCATTAACGCGGATTCCCTTCGGCCCCAGGTCACGGGCGGCATAGCGGGATGCCGCCTCCAGCGCCGCCTTGGCGACACCCATGGTGTTGTAGTTCGGGATTGCTCGCTCTGAGCCCATGTAGGTGAGCGTGACAATCGAGCCGCCGGTCTCCGGCATCATCGCCGCCGCGCGCCGGGCGCAGTCCACGAAGCTGAAGGCCGAGATGTCCATTGCGCGCAGAAAACCTTCGCGCGTCGTGTTGTCGACGAAAGAGCCCTTCAGCTCGTCGCGGTTGGCGAAGGCGATGGCGTGGACGAAAAAGTTGATCGTCCCGAAGGCCTTTTTCACGCTTTCGAACGCCGCGTCCACGGAGGCGTCGTCAGTTACGTCCATGGGCGCCAGGACTTTGACGCCGATGCTCTCAGCCAGGGGCTGAACCCGCCGCTCCATGCCGGGCAGGTGCAGGAAGGCCATCTCCGCGCCCTGGGCGGCGAGCTGGCAGGCGATTCCCCAGGCGATGGATTGGTGGTTGGCGACTCCCGTGACGATCCCACGCTTGCCGCGCATGAGCTCGCCCTTGGGCATTTGATAGTCGTCGGCCACGTGGCGTCTCCCGTATTTGGTCTCGAGGCGGTTTGTGGCCGCCGCAAGCGCTCAGGGCAAGCGAGATCCCGCCCTTCAGGGGACGTGGATCACGGGGAGCAGCCTGGAATTTATATGCGTGCCATCACGAGGCAGCCGTTGGTGCCGCCAAAGCCAAAGCTGTTGGACATCACTGTTTCGAGCTGCTTGTCCGAGCGTTCCAGCAGGATCGGCAGGTCAGCGAACTCGGGGTCGAGGGTCTCTATGTTGGCGCTCTTGGCCGCAAAGCCGTTGTTGAGCATCAGCAGGCAGTAGATCGCCTCTTGCGCGCCTGCAGCACCCAGGCTGTGACCGGTCAGCGACTTGGTGGAAGAAATCAGCGGCGGCTTGTCGCCGAAGACCTGGCGAACGGCCGCCATCTCGCGACTGTCGCCCACCGGCGTCGAGGTACCGTGCGGGTTGAGATAGTCGATGGTCCGCCCGCCGATCGTCGACATCGCAAGCTTCATGCAGCGCACCGCGCCCTCACCGGACGGGGCGACCATATCGAACCCGTCAGAGTTGGCGGCGTATCCCACGATCTCGCCATAGATTTTCGCGCCGCGAGCTTTGGCGTGTTCGTACTCTTCCAGCACCACGATGCCACCGCCGCCAGCGATTACGAAGCCATCGCGGTTGGCGTCGTAGGCGCGGCTGGCTACTGCTGGGGTTGCGTTGAAGTTGGAGCTCATAGCGCCCATCGCGTCGAACATGACGCTGAGGGTCCAATCCAGCTCCTCGACGCCGCCCGCAAAGACCACGTCCTGCTTGCCCATCAGGATCTGCTCGTAGCCGACCCCGATGCAGTGAGCCGAGGTCGCGCAGGCCGACGAAATCGAGAAATTCAGTCCCTTGATCTTGAACCAGGTCGACAGCACGGCTGACGCGCCCGAACTCATCGCCTTGGGCACCGCGAACGGTCCCACACGCTTGGGGCCCTTGGTTCGGGTGATCTCTGCGGCCTCAACGATGGCCCGCGTCGACGGTCCCCCCGAACCCACTACTAATCCGGTGCGCTCGTTTGAGACCTCGGAGTCTTCCAGACCGGAGTCGGCGATTGCCTGCTCCATCGCGATGTGGCCGAAGGCCGTGCCCTGGGCCAGAAACCGCGCGGCGCGGCGGTCGACCATGGATTCCCAGTCGATTTGCGGCGGGGCGTGCACCTGGCAGCGGAAGCCGAGCTCGGCGTATTCCGGCGCAGCGACTACGCCTGATTTGGACTCGCGCAGGGAAACCAGGACCTCGTTGGCGTTATTGCCAATCGAGGAGACGACACCCAGCCCGGTGACGACGACGCGGCGCATGCGTTTCCTTCCGAATGCGCGGCTCTTAAGGCCGCTGGTAGAGCCCGACGCGAAGATCCTGCGTCCAATAAATGGGGGTTCCGTCGGCTTCCAACACCCCGTCGCCGATACCCATCACGAGCCGCCGGTTTATGACGCGCTTCATGTCGACCTTGTAAGTCACCTTTTTTATGTTCGGCGTGACTTCACCCCCGAACTTCACCTCACCGCAGCCCAGTGCACGCCCGCGGCCCTTGCCGCCGATCCAGCCGAGGTAGAAGCCGACCAACTGCCAGAGCGCGTCGAGGCCCAGGCTTCCCGGCATCACCGGATCTCCAAGGAAGTGGCAATCGAAGAACCAGAGGTTTGGGTTGATGTCGAACTCGGCCTCGATATAGCCCAGGCCATTCGCGCCGCCAGTGTCGTTGATTTTCGTGATGCGGTCGAACAGCAGCATCGGCGGCGCCGGCAGCTGGGCGTTGCCCGGCCCATACATCTCACCACGCGCGCAGGTCATGAGCTCTCCGAAGCTGTAGTGATCCTTCGCTTTGACGTTCGTCATCTGCCGTTCCGTGTCCTTAAGGGGGTTGGCCCTAGCAGAGCCACTCCCTGCGCTCAATGGCGCGCTTATGACCCGCCTTGACGGCATTGCGGTCCGTCGGTCGTGCCCCATAGCGATCCTTCGCGCACCCAGCCCGAGGCATGATCGGCCTTCACTTTGCACCAGCCCTTCTCGCAGTGGTCTAAATTCGCCAACGAATGGGTGTTCAAATAGGCCGCCGGCTTGAACCCGTCCTTGGGCCGTTTCAGCATTGGAACCGGTTGGGACGACATGTTCATGGTCGTGCGCCGGCCGTCGGTCACGCGCTTGTGCACCCAGGCGAGCGCCCCTTCGGGATCGCAGACGCGGCGCCACTCGCTGGTTTCGGCGATCACCTGGAGCGGCAAGCCGCGAACGCGATATACAAACAGCAGCTTATGGTCATCGCCCGGACCCGCGCGCGCGTTGACCTTGTCGAATTTCAACGAGACGTAACGCGGCACGGGCATGCCTGAGGGCGTCTGACGCTCCTCGTTCTTGGCCGCGGCTTGCGCCACTCCAATGGCGCATAACGCGGCCAGCAGACCGAGCGCTGCCCTTTTCAGCAAACCACTCTTCACTTTCGCCAATTGTCGCGCCTCGCTTGGCCGTCCAGGGCGCCTTTGCTAGAGGTTCTAACAACACGACGCGCCGGTGAAGCGGCGTTCGAAAACGCGCCCTCTTCACGACCCCCAATTTCAAGTCACACATGGCCGCCCGCAAGCCGAAAGTCATCGTCACGAGAAAACTCCCCGATCCGGTGGAGACGCGCATGCGTGAGTTGTTCGATACGGAGCTCAATCTTACCGACGAGCCCCTGTCGCGCGCCCAGCTGTCCGATGCGGTGGCGCGCGCCGATGTGCTGGCCCCGACCATCACCGACAAGATCGATGCGACGCTGCTGGAAAAGGCCGGACCCAAGCTTAAGCTGATCGCCAACTTTGGGGCGGGGGTCGATCACATTGACGTGGCCGCCGCCAACGCCAAGGGGATCACAGTCACCAACACCCCAGGCGTCCTGACCGAAGACACGGCCGACTTGACGATGGCCCTTATCATGGCCGTGGCGCGCCGGATCGTGGAGGGCGCCAACGTCACCCAGGCCGGCGGCTTTACCGGCTGGACGCCCACCTGGATGATGGGCCATCGGATTACCGGCAAACGGCTGGGGATCATCGGCATGGGTCGAATCGGTCAAGCCGTCGCCCGGCGCGCAAAGGCGTTTGGCCTGCAGATCCACTACCACAACCGCAAACCCGTCAGCCCGCGCATTGCCGAGGAGCTGGAGGCAACCTACTGGGAGAGCCTCGATCAGATGTTGGCGCGGATGGACATCGTGTCGGTCCACTCGCCCCACACGCCGGCCACTTATCACCTGCTGTCGGCCCGGCGGATGAAGCTGATGCAGCCGACATCCATCCTGATCAACACCGCGCGCGGTGAAATCATCGACGAGACCGCGCTTGCCGAACTGCTGAAGACGGGCGCGATCGCAGGAGCCGGCCTCGACGTCTTTGAGTTCGAGCCGAAGATCAATCCGAAGCTGCTGGGCCTGCCAAACGCCGTCCTGTTGCCGCACCTCGGCTCAGCCACCATCGAGGGCCGCATCGACATGGGCGAGAAGGTGATCATCAACATCCGCACCTGGATGGACGGTCACAAGCCACCGGACAGGGTGATCCCGTCGATAATGTAGCCGCCATGGGCGGGGAAGATCGGGGAAAGAACGGCGAGACCGAATCGATCGCGCTTGCCAAGCTCGCCTCGCCCTTTGTACTGCTCGAAGACCGTTTAAACCGCGCGGCGCCGGCCCATCTCTATGCTGATCCGACCGCAATCATCCGCTGCGATCGGGCTGAGGACCTCAACGACGCCTTCGACCGGCTTGAGGCCGGCTTGGCCAAGGGTCTGCATGCGGCTGGCTTCTTTGCCTATGAACTCTGTTACGTACTTGAGCCGGCGTTGGCCGCTCTGACCCGTGGCGGCAAAGACGGACCACTCCTGTGGTTCGGGTTGTTTGATAGTCCCCAGGCGATCTCGGCCCACGCGCTGGACGCCGCCTTCGCCGACCTTGGACAGCCGCCGCCCATCACAGGCCTCTGCGCCGGCCACGATCGGGCCCAGCACGTGGAAAAGGTTGGCCAGGTGCTTCGCTTAATCCGAGCGGGTGACGTCTATCAGGTCAACCTGACCTTCCCGATGGAGTTCCAACTCGAGGGCTCGCCTCTCGCGCTCTACGGCGCATTGCGGGTCCGACAGCCCGTGGCACACGGGGCCCTGATCGCCTTGGGCGAGCAGACAATCCTGTCGGTCTCTCCGGAGCTTTTTGTGGAGGCCTGCGACGAGCAGGCGACAACCCGGCCGATGAAGGGCACTGCGCCGCGCCTCACCGATCCTGGCGCGGACTCCGCTGCCCGCGCGCGCCTGGCGGCAGACCCCAAGGAGCGGGCCGAGAACCTGATGATCGTCGACCTGCTGCGCAACGATCTGTCGCGTGTCAGCGTCAAAGGGTCTGTGCGCACGCCGGCGCTCTTTACCGTCGAGACCTACCCGACCTTCCATGCCCTGACTTCGACCGTCACGGCGCGGCTACGCGCCGACACCGGCCTGCGCGAGCGGATCACCTCACTCTTCCCCTGTGGCTCGATCGTCGGCGCGCCAAAAATCCGCGCGGGCGAGATCATCGCCGACCTCGAAGCCGCGCCGCGTGGCGTCTACACCGGTGCAATCGGCGCGATCCGGCCGGGCGGAGACATGAGCTTCAATGTGGCCATCCGCACCGCTGTGATCAGCGCCGATGGCGGTGGCCGCTATGGGGTGGGTGGCGGCATCGTGGCCGATTCCGATCCCGACGCAGAATATGACGAGGCGTTGCTGAAGGCCCGGATTCTCAGCGACCTCGCGGCCGACTACGGGCTCATCGAGACGTTCCGGTGGTCGGCGGTCGAGGGGTTCATCCGGCTCAACGGCCACCTGAAGCGGCTAACGGCCTCAGCCCGCAAGCTCGGCTTTGCCTTTTCCCGGCAAGCGGCAAACGCAACGTTGGACCTGCAAGCGGAAAGCTGGCGGCAACGCGACCGTCGAGTGCGGATGGTCCTGTCGCGGGATGGCACGATCGCGCTCTTCGCCAAGCCCATCGGGTCATCCTCGGGCGAGACCTTGAAGGTGGGAGTTGCCGCCACCCGGCTTGATCCGGGCGATCCGCTGCTGCGCCACAAGACCACCCAAAGGGCCGCCTACGACGAGGCCTTCTCGGCGGCCGTTGCTAGAGGGCTCGATGAAGCCGTGCTGCTCAATCGCGACGACGCCTGCGCCGACGCCTCGCGCAAAAGCATCTTCCTGGAAAAGGGCGGGCGCCTGGTCACCCCGCCGTTGAGCGCCGGCGCCTTGCCCGGCGTCCTGCGAGCAGAGCTGATCGCCTCCAACCAGGCGATCGAGGGTGACATCGATCCCGACGAACTACGCGGTGAGGCGCGCTGGTTTCTCGGCAACAGTCTCCACGGCCTGAGGCCGGCGCGTCTGGTCGAAGCGCTATGGGAGTGACTGACTGTTCCCGCACACTGGGCACTCGGGGTCTGCGCCAACCCGCACGGTGCGCGTTTCCGCCGACAGCGCATCATAGATCAGCAGTCGTCCGTTAAGCGGCTCGCCGGCGCCAACGATCAACTTGATCGCCTCTAGGGCCATCATCGAGCCGACCACACCGGCCAGCGCACCCACCACGCCAACCGCCACGCAGGTCTCGGCGTCTGGCGGAATCTCCGGAACGAGGCAGCGGTAGCAGGGCTGTCGGCCGAACACGCCCACCTGACCTGTCCAGCGGCCAATGGCGCCAGAGACCAGAGGTTTGCCGTGGCGCACACAGGCGGCGTTCACCTCATAACGGACGGCGAAATCGTCGGTCCCATCCAAAACCAAGTCCACACCCAAACACAATTCGTCAGCCGTCGAAGGGTCAAAGGAGCGGACGAACCCGGCGACAAAGATGTGCGGATTGAGGGCTGCCAGGCGGTCAGCGCCCGCCTCGGCCTTAGGTCGTCCGATATCCGTCTCGTCGAAGAGGATTTGCCGCTGCAGGTTGGATCTGTCGACGGTGTCCGGGTCGATCAGGATCAAAGTTCCGACACCCGCCGCGGCAAGATACAGCGCCGCAGGAGAGCCCAGACCACCAGTCCCAACGATTAGGACCCGTGCGGCCTTCAGCTTTTGCTGTCCGGGTCCGCCGACCTCGCGGAGCACGAGGTGGCGGGCGTACCGATCGATCTCTTCGTCGTTGAAGACCATGCCGGTATCTTCGCTATAGGGTTGCCGTGCGCAACGCCGTTGTAGCGTCGGTCGCGGAGGTAGCGTCGTTCGTCGCGGGGGCCGCAGACGGTCCAGGCGCACTCAGGTTAGATGATGTGGAACTCAGGGGAGAGCCCAAGACCGTGCTGAAGATGACCCTGGCGCTGGCCGCTTCGATCCTACTGGCCGCAAGCGCCGAGGCCGCGCCCGTCGGCAAATCGGCTGATCCCGCGCCGGTGATCTCCGCCGAGCACGCCTTTGCGGCCCGCGCCGCAGTCATAGGCGTCGCGCCGAGCTTTCTGGAATTCATGACCGACGACGCGATCATCTTCCGCCCCGACCCGATGCTGGCGCGGGCGGTGTACGGGGCTCTTCCCGCACCCAAGCTGCCCCGGGACGGCGGGACGTTGCTGAACTGGTGGCCCAATTTCGCGGGCGTCGCCCGCTCTGGCGACCTTGGTTTCACCACGGGCCCCGCAACGGTCAACGGTGGACCAGCGGGAATCTTCTACTTCACCGTCTGGGTTCGTCAGAGAGATGGCGGCTGGAAATGGATTTACGACGGCGGCATCGACAGCGACGGCTCCAAGGCGCCCGGCCAGGACGCCGCGCCCATCGTTCTTCCACCTGGCGATGCCAGGTCACTGGCTCCCGACGCGGCCATGCAGCAGGTGCGCACCGCCGAGATCGCCTTAGCCGTCCGCGCCAAATCCGACGTGGCCACCGCCTACAAAGCTGTGCTCGCCGCGGACGCTCGGGTTCAAGGCTCTGCCACCGGTCCGGCAGCTTCACCCGACGCCATCGGACACGAGCTCGCCACCCGCCCCAAATCCATCGCCTTCGGCCCGATCGGCGGCAGCGCCTCTGCGGCCGGAGACCTCGCTTGGACCTACGGCGACGCCCGCTGGGACAAAGGCCGCGGCCACTACGTCCGGATCTGGCAGCGCCGCGCCCGAAAGTGGGTGCTGGTCTTCGATCAGATCATCACGGTGGAAAAGTCGAGCTAGCTCCGCTCGCGCCGGGCTTCCCAGATCGCTTGTTCGAGCGCCTTAGCAAACTCTCCGCGCTCGCGCGGTGACAGCGCCTGGGCGACGGGCACGTTCTTGCCCGAGAGCGCCAGACGCAGACCAACGTTGTGGCCGTCGTCTTCTTCCACCGCGACGCGGGTGAAGGCGGTCGGGCTCTCCCAGACCACCTTTCGCCAATTGGGAGACTCGTGGATCACCACCACATCGCGCGCGGTAATGGTCACCCGCTGCACTTGCCGCGCCGCGCGGTAACTGGCCACGAAGGCCACGATGATCGCCAAGAGGTCGATCCCGAGGAAGAACGGCACCAGAATCGCGCCCATGTAGACGAAGACAGCCGCTGAACAGCAATTGGCGATCGTCACGACGGCGATAAGAATGATGAATCCGCGCTCCGAGAGCGAGCGGTGCGGCGTGATCACCGCGTCCATGTAGGTCTGGCCATCCATTTCGCGGTGAAGATAGGCCCGGAAACCGCCTTGGCGGAAGAGGTTCCGACGGCCATCTTGCGCGTCGCATGGCCACGCCCTCCAAAGCCCCGAAGTCCACCAGGAAGCCAGCGCCCCGCGCCAAGCGCCTAAGTCCCGCCGAAGAGGCACGGATCGCCGAGATCTTCCAGCGCTTCCAGGAACAGGAAAGCGACCCGCGGACCGAGCTCGACTACGCAAGCCCCTTCGAGCTGGTTACCGCTGTGGCGCTGTCGGCCCAGGCCACCGACGTTTCGGTCAACAAGGCCACTACCAAGCTCTTCAAGGTCGCCGACACGCCGCAGAAGATGCTGGCGCTCGGCGAAGACGGTGTGAAGCCCTTCATCTCCTCCATCGGCCTCTACAATTCCAAGGCCAAGAACGTCATCGCCATGAGCCGCATCCTGGTGGAGCAGTATGGCGGCGAAATCCCGTTAACTCGCGAAGCCCTCCAGGCTCTCCCAGGCGTCGGCCGCAAGACCGCCTCGGTGGTGCTCAACGAATTGCGCGTAGAGCCGGCTATCGCCGTCGACACCCACGTGTTCAGGGTTTCGCACCGCCTGGGTCTTGCCACGGGCAAGACGCCCGACCAGGTGGAAGCCCAGTTGATGGCCATCGTCCCTGGGCCGTTAAAGACCCGTGCTCATCACTGGCTGATCCTCCACGGCCGCTATGTGTGCGTCGCGCGCCGCCCGAAATGCGAAGAATGCCCGGTGGCGGACTTGTGCCCCAGTCGCCATCTGTTCATCGGCCGCTAGCGAAGACCCTGGTATTTCGCTAAGTCCCGCCCTGCCCATCTGCCTGAAAGCTCAAGAATGCCAGACCTCTACGACGTCGCCGCGATCGGCAACGCCATCGTTGACGTGATCGCTCCGGCCGACGACGCCTTCCTGGCTGCCAACAAACTCGACAAGGGCGCCATGATGCTGGTCGACGCCGAGCGCTCGGCGGAGCTCTACGGCAAGATGGCCAAAGGCGTGGAAACCTCCGGCGGCTCGGCCGGAAACACTATCGCAGGCGTCGCAAGCTTTGGTGGCAAGGCGGCCTATCTGGGTAAGGTGGCGAACGACAAGCTGGGCGAGACCTTCACCGCCGAGATGCGCGCCATCGGCGCCCACTTCGATCCTGTGCCGCTGGTTGGTGGCCCGGCCACAGCCGTCTCGATGATCAATGTCACGCCCGACGCCCAGCGCACCATGTGCACGTTCCTTGGCGCCTCGGTGCAATTCACTGACGCAGACGTGGTCCCTGCGGTGATCGAAAGCGCCAAAATCGTCTACCTCGAAGGCTACCTCTTCGACGCTGAACCTGCCCGCAAGGCGTTTGCCAAAGCCGCAGCGATCGCCCGCAGCTCCAGCCGCATGCTGGCGCTCACCCTCTCGGATGGCTTCGTTGTCGATCGCCACCGTGGAGGCCTGCTTGCCTTCATCGAAAGTCAGGTCGATCTCGTATTCGCCAACGAAGTGGAGATTTGCTCTCTGTTCGAAACTTCGAGCTTCGAGGACGCCATGCGCGAGATCGTCGCGCGCGCCAAGCTCGCCGCCGTCACCCGCAGCGAGAAGGGCTCGACCATCGTCACAAACGCCGAGACCTTCCATGTGCCGGCCTTCCCTGTGGAGAAAGTCGTGGACACGACCGGCGCCGGCGACCAATACGCGGCGGGTTTCATGTTCGGTCTCGCCCGTGGCCGGTCTCTGCCGGATTGCGGACGACTGGGTTCGCTGGCGGCGGCCGAAGTGATCTCGCACTACGGTCCGCGTCCGCAGCTTTCGCTGCAGATGCTGGCGACGGAAAAGGGACTTTAGATGAGCCGCATCGCGGAGGTTGTCCGCAACACCAAGGAGACCCAGATCCGGATCGTGCTCAATCTGGACGGCTCGGGGGAGTCCAAGGTCTCTACGGGCATAGGCTTCTTCGACCACATGCTGGAAAGCTTTATCCGGCACGGCGGGTTCGACGCCACAATCGAGACCAAGGGCGACCTGCACATCGACATGCACCACACGGTGGAAGACACCGGCATCGTGCTCGGCCAGGCGTTTAGCCAGGCGCTGGACGGCTTCAGGGGCGTGCGCCGGTTCGGTCACGCCTACATCCCGATGGACGAGACCCTCACGCGAGCAGCGATCGATCTGTCCAACCGTCCCTACCTAATCTGGAACGTGGCGTTCAAGACCGCGAAGGTCGGCGACATGGACACCGAGTTGTTCAAGGAATTCCACCACGCCTTTGCGATGAACTGCGGCGCCTGCGTGCATCTGGAGACCCTCTACGGGACGAACTCCCACCACATCGCCGAGAGCGGCTTCAAGGCACTGTCCCGCGCTTTACGTCATGCCGTAGAGCTCGACCCCAAGACCCGCGGTCACGCACCATCGACCAAGGGCGTGCTCTAGGAAGTTTCCTGATGCAGAGCGTCGCCCTGATCAACTACGGGTCGGGCAACCTTCGCTCGGCCGAAAAGGCCCTCATTCGCGCCGCGGATGGGAGGAGCGAGATCGTGGTCACCGATGACCCTGATGTCATAGCGGTCGCCGATCGCATCGTGCTGCCTGGTGTCGGAGCGTTTGCCGCCTGCATGGCCGCGTTGGAGTCTAGGCCCGGCGTCATCGAGGCCATGACCGAGGCGGTGCATGGCAAAGGCGCGCCCTTTCTTGGTATCTGCGTTGGGATGCAGCTGCTCGCCTCGCGGGGCCTCGAGTTCGGCGAGACGCCAGGTCTCGACTGGATCGCGGGCGACGTTCGAAAACTGGACGACGGCGGTGATCCGACGATCAAGATCCCGCACATGGGCTGGAACGGCCTCAATGGCGTCTCGGACCAGCCGGTTTTCGCCGCCCTGAAAGATGGGCAGACCGTCTATTTCACCCACTCCTTCGCCTTTTTCCCGAAAGACGAACGCGACGTGGCGGCCTATGTGGACCACGGCGAGCGGTTCCCTGCGGCTGTGGCGCGCGGCAACGTGGCCGGTGTCCAGTTCCATCCGGAGAAGTCACAAGCCTCCGGACTTTCCCTTCTCGCGCGCTTCCTGGAGTGGCGACCTTGATTCTTTATCCCGCCATCGACCTGAAAGACGGCGCCTGCGTGCGCGTGGTCCACGGCGACCTTTCGACCGCCACCGTCTTCAACACCTCACCAGCAGCCCAGGCCCGCGCCTGGGCAGACGGCGGTTTCCATTGGATTCATGTGGTGGACCTGAACGGTGCCGTTTCCGGCAAGGCCGTAAACCAAACCGCGGTCGAGGAGATCCTCCGCGCCGTCTCGGTACCCGTGCAACTGGGTGGCGGCATTCGCACGCTGGCCGATATCGAAGGCTGGATCGAGGCCGGTGTCTCTCGGGTGATCCTCGGAACGGTCGCGGTTCGAGACCCGAAGATCGTCCTGGAAGCCGCCAAGGCCTGGCCTGAGCAAATCGCCGTTAGTGTCGACGTCCGCAAGGGCAAGGTCGCCGTACAGGGCTGGACCGAGGATAGCGATCTCGACGCAATCAGCGTCGCCAAGCGCTTCGAAGACGTAGGCGTCAGCGCGTTGATCATCACCGACATTGACCGCGATGGCACGACCATGGGCTTCAACGTCGAGGCCTTCGGAGCTATCGCCGACGGCGTGGCGATCCCGGTGATCGCCGCCGGGGGCCTTGCGACTGTCGACGACATCGTTCGTCTAAAGGCCCGCAAGGGAACAGCGATCGCTGGCGCGGTCCTGGGCCGCGCCCTCTACAACGGCGACATCTTCCCCGACGCCGCCCTGAAGGCCGCCGCCTAATGCTGCGCGTGCGCGTCATCCCCTGCCTGGACGTCAAGGACGGCCGGGTGGTGAAGGGCGTGCAATTCGTGAGCCTGCGCGACGCCGGCGATCCGGTGGAACAGGCCCGCGCCTATGACGCGGCCGGCGCCGACGAACTGATGTTCCTCGACATCACCGCCAGTCACGAGAATCGCGGGACGATCCTCGACGTCGTGGCCCGCACTGCTGATGTCTGTTTCATGCCGCTTTCGGTCGGCGGCGGTATCCGCAAGGTGGAAGATGCGCGCCGGCTGCTGCTTGCTGGCGCCGACAAGATCTCGATCAACACTGCCGCCGTCGAAAACCGCGACCTGATCGCCGGCTGCGCCGACGCCTTTGGAAGCCAGGCCACTGTCGTGGCCATCGACGCCAAGCGTGTGGGCGATCAGTGGCGGGTTTTCACCTATGGGGGGCGGACCGACGCCGGACTGAACGTGGTGGACTATGCCGTCGAGGCCGTCGGGCGTGGGGCGGGCGAGATCCTGCTCACTTCCATGGACCGCGACGGCGCTAAGATTGGCTATGACCTTGACCTCCTGAAGGCGGTCACCTCGGCTGTCTCGGTGCCGGTGATCGCTTCGGGCGGGGCAGGCAATGCCCAGCACATGGTCGACGCCGTAACGCAAGGAGGCGCCGACGCCGTCCTTGCCGCCTCGATCTTCCATTTCGGCGAGGTCTCCATCGACGAGGTCAAGCGAGCAATGGCCAAGGCAAGCATTCCGGTCCGTCTGACGGAGGCTGCAGCATGAGCCGTTTTGCCGAAGTCTTGGCGCGCCTCACCGCCGTGATCGACAGCCGTAAGGACGGCGATACGAGTGCATCCTACACCGCTAAGCTGCTCACCAACCCGGCGCTCGCCGCAAAGAAGCTCGGCGAGGAAGCGATCGAGGCCGTCATTGCCGCCACTCAAGGCGACAAACCAGCGCTTGCCGCCGAAAGCGCTGACCTGATCTACCATTGGCTGGTGGTGCTGGCGGCGGCCGGGGTATCGCTCGACGAAGTGGCCGCCAAGCTCGAGACACGCGAAGGGACGCCCGGCTTGGACGAGAAGGCTTCTCGACCGAAATAACCGGCCGTTTTTCGCTAGGCCTGCGGCTTCCGTTTCAGCGCGACGTAGAGTGCGCCCTCGCCGCCGTGGTGGCGCGCGGCGTCAGAAATTCCTGCGACGATGTGGGCAAGGTGCGGAGCGGCAAGCCATTCCGGCGCGCGTCGCTTCAGGATGCCGTCGCCCTGAACGCCTTTGCCGGTAATCACTAGCACCGCCCGCCAGCCTTCATTCCAGGCGCTGGCCAAGAATCCTTCAAGAACCGCGCGGGCACGGACCTGGTCGAGGCCATGCAAGTCGAGCCGCGCGCCGATCTCTTCACGCGCCTTGGCGATCCGATGCCGTCTGTTCGGCTCAATCCCATCGAGGGTTTCGCGGAGCTTTCCGATTCGAGCGGAAGGCTTGGGTGGCGCGATCCGGGCGGCAGTCTCGGTCTTGGCCGCCTCCTGGCTGGGGGTCGGCGTGCCTCGACCCGGCAAGGGATGAACTGTCGACGCCACCATCCCCCAGATGTGCCGTTCCTCAGGCTTCAACGGCCTCTTCATGGCGGGGCAGCCTTGGGAACCAGGCGGTAGAGGCGCAGTGTGTGGCGCACCCGCCCGGCTTCGACGCCGGCCACCGGTCCCAGCCCAAGATAGAGATCGGCGCGCACTTCGCCCTTGATCGCCCCGCCTGTATCCAGCGCCACAGCTAAGCGCCGATACGTCGGGAAGGCTCCATTGAGCATCGGCGCCGTGGCGTCCACCCAAAGGAACTCTCCCATCGCGTGGAAAGCGGGGTCGACGGCCAGCGAACGACCCGCCGTCAGCGGGACGGTCGCAGTTCCCACCGGCTGGCGGCCATCGTCAGGAACCAGCGTGAAGAAGGCGTAGCGCGGATTGAGCTGCATGATCGCCTGGGCGTCAGGTCCGCGGTGCTCGGCGAGCCAGGCGCGGATCGCCTCCGCCGAGGTATTATCGCCCGCCAGGAGACCCTTGTTGCGCATGGGGTTGGCGATCCCGAGAAAGGGCCAGCCGTTGTTGGCGGAATAGACGGCCTTCATCCGCTTTCCGTCGTCCAGCGTCAGGACGCCGGAGCCCTGGATTTGCAGGAAGAATAGGTCCTCTGGCCGCATCCAGGCTAAGGCCTTGGCCGGTGGCGAGGCTTCGATGGTCGTTCGGTCGGGGTAGGGCGCGAGTTGACCATCGCCGCTATCTCGGGCCGGGGCCTGCCGTCCAGACTGGCTGGGATCGAAGGTTCCGGCGTCGACCATCTTGAGATCGGCCGGCCGGGCGCGGAGCGGCGCGCTGAACTCTTCGCTGGGTTTCCGGCGCGCGGGGTATTCCGGCGAGAAATACGCGGTGAGCACCCCTTCGCCGGAAATTCGTTCGGCGCGGAAATTGGCCTCGAAGAACCGGCGGGACTTGTCTTCGTCGAGGGGGCCGATGGCGCGGGCGCTGCGGCAGGCCGCCGACAGGGCCGGGTCTCGCGCCGCACCGCAGGTCTCGCGGAATGCCGCCAGCGCCGCGCCGTGATCATCGGCCTCCCAGCCCTTCAAGGCGGTGACCGGAAGCACGTGTTCCGCCGGCGGTTCGGCCTCGGCGAGCCTGTGTTGGTGCAGCTCAGCCCGGGTCGGTGCGGGCAACGGGCGATGAGCCAGCGTCTGAGGTGGAGGCGGCGGTGAGAGCCGGGGCGTCGCAGTGGAGGCGCAGGCGGCCAGACAGAGCGCGATCAGCGCCGCGCCGAGGGCTCGCAGCTGCACCTGTTCCTACGCCTCAGCGGCGTCAACGTGGATCAGCAACCAGTTGGGATCGCGGCTCTTCAGGTGACGCTCGAAGGTCCAGAGCTCGGCTGTGCGGCGATCTTCGACGCCTTCGCCTTCGGGTCCTTTCGTGCGGCTGCGGAATTCGGCGAGGAAGCGCACGGTCACCCGGGCCAGATCGGCGCCCACAACTTCCGCTTTTTCCAGGTCGGCTCGCGGCGCCTGCAGAAACTCGACCGTTTCGGTCCGACTTTCAGCTTCACGGGCCGCAATGGCCGTGTCGAAGCCGGCCATCACTGGCGGGGCGAGCAGGCTGCGCAGCTGAGCACGATCGCCGGCGGCGAACGCCTTGACGATCATTTCATAGGCACCCTTCGCGCCAGCCAGGAACCGGCTGACATCGAAGCTCGGATCTTTGGCCTTCACCGCTGCAAGGCCTGTCAGCGAGACGCCATCGTCAGACGTCTGCGTCCCCGCATCGGCGGCGCGTTCGACCGCCGCGCTGGTCGTCGGCACAGCCGGCGTGTCCTCGGGTTGTCTGCCCACACGACGGCCAAGCACCGCGTAGAGTTGGTAGAGCACGATGGCCGCAAGGCCGGCGAAGATGATTAGCTCAAGCACGTTCAATAATGCGCCATTCTAGGGTTCCGGCCTGGGACCGAAAGCTCTTATAGACCGATGCAACGCCGCCGTCAGGGCTCCCGTTGCATCGCCAGGGGGGCCATGATAGCCCGGCCGCCCGAGAAACTGCGAACCGTTCGTAGTCTGACCACGGATTTAAGCCGAACTATGACCGATATCGACGCCGGCGCGGACGCGCCCGAGACCATCCAAGTGGCCGAAGGCCCCGGCATCCGCATCCTCGCGCAATTCATCCGCGACCTGTCGTTCGAGAACCCCCGAGCGCCCGAAAGCCTGCGCGGCGGCGCGGCTCAGCCGCAGATCGACCTGGGCGTCGAGATGAACGCCCGAAGCCGAGACGACGGCCTATTCGAAGTTGACCTCAAGCTGTCGGCCAAGGCCGCCCGTGATGATGGTCCGGTCTTCGTCGTCGAGCTGCTCTATGGCGGCGTGTTCCAGATTACCGGTGTGGGTCCCGAAGATATGGAGCCGGTCCTCCTGATCGAGTGCCCGCGTTACCTCTTCCCGTTCGCCCGCCAGATCATCGCCGAGGTGACGTCAAACGGCGGCTATCCGCCATTCCTGCTGGATCCGATCGACTTCGCCGGCGTCTACCAGGCGCGCAAGGCCCAGGAACAGCCGGTCGGACACGCCTAGGCGCTGAACCTCGCCCAGAGGTCGCCGTTTTTCAGCACGTCGCGGATGAAGCTGCCATGGGCGTCGCGCTCCTGGCTCGTTGAGCGTGGGGCGAGCGGACGGGGTCGGGCGCCATAGTCGCGGCGATTATCGGCATGCACGAAGTTGGCCCTGCCAGCGGCGGTGGTCAGCTCCAGCCGCCGCTCGCGGCCGCCCTTCAGCTCCAGATAGACCGCAGCGAGGAGCTTTGCGTCGACCAGCGCGCCGTGTTTCTCGCGCTCTGACAGCGAGATCTTGAAGCGCTTGCAGAGCGCATCCAGCGAATTGTGCATGCCCGGGAAGCGCACCCGCGCCAGAGCCAGGGTGTCGACCCAACGGGCTTCCTGAAACGGGTGGCGGTTGATGACCTCCAGCTCGTAGTTGATGAAGGTGCGGTCAAAGGTCGCGTTGTGGGCGATCAGCGGCGCGTCGCCGATAAATTCCAGGAATGCGTCGACGACATTCGGATCCTCGAACTTCGGCTTACCCCTCAGGAAGGCCCCGGAAAGCCCATGTACCCGCTCGGCGTCCGGCGGCATGTCGCGACAGGGGTCGATGTAGGTGTGGAAGCTTCGACCCGTTGGTACGAAGTCGTCGATTTCCAGGCAGGCGATTTCCACCATCCGATGCCCTTGAGTGGGCTCAAATCC
The DNA here is from genome assembly GCA_043740635.1 of Alphaproteobacteria bacterium. Taxonomy (GTDB): domain Bacteria; phylum Pseudomonadota; class Alphaproteobacteria; order Caulobacterales; family Caulobacteraceae; genus Phenylobacterium. The sequence goes on along the minus strand of JAYUBY010000429.1, from coordinate 6,712 downwards.
GGTGGTTTCGGTATCGAGGACGATCTCGCGCGCCATCACCTTTCATGACGTGCTTTGGCCGCAGACTTCAACCGGGGTTGCGAGAACTCGGCGGCCTTCGCTGTGCATCGCGCATAACTGCGATGATCTCGGCCACCTGCTCGCGAGCAGGCTCAAGGCCGCGAGAGGTATCGACGACGAAATGGGCACGGGTCCGCTTTTCGGCATCAGCCACCTGCTGAGCCAGGATAGCGTCCAGCCGATCCGGCGTCATGCCGGGCCGCGCCAGGACGCGTTTGCGCTGCATTTCCTCCGGCGCACTCGCCACGACGACGGCGTCGACATTCGCGTGGCCGCCGGTTTCGAAGAGAAGCGGGATGTCGAGCACCGCCATATCGGCCCCATCCGCCTCAGCCTTCTGGAAGAAACCCGCCCGATCGCGGCCTACGAGCGGGTGGACGATGGCGTTCAGCCGCTTAAGCGCCTGGGGATCGCCCAGCACGACTTGGCGAAGGGCTTCGCGATCGACGCGGCCATCCTTGACCGCGCCGGGGAAAGCCCCGCCGACTGGACCAACCGCCGCGCCGCCCGTGTCGTAGAGATCATGGACGGCAGCATCGGCGTCATAGACCGGGATTCCAGCTTCGCGGAACATCGCCGCGGTGGTCGACTTTCCCATGCCGATAGAGCCGGTAAGGCCGATCAAGATCACGCCTTGCCCTCCAGCACCCCAAGGCAGAGGGCGCGCACTTCGACATTCGACGGCGGGGTGCAGCCGAAAAGGGCTTCGAAGGAAGGGCCCGCCTGACGGATCAGCATCTCTAGGCCATCGACCTTGCGGCGACCGAGGGCGCCGGCGCTCGCCAGGAACGGCGTCAGGAGGGGCATATAAGTCATGTCCATGATGACCGCAGCGGCGGGCGTCGCCTCCAACGGCACGTCGAGGGCGTGACGGCCGGCGATGCCGGCCGACGTGGTGTTGATCACCACGTTGGCGCCGTTGAAAGCCCTGGCGGCGGCGCTAAGAGGAAACACTCTGATGTTTCCGCCGACGGCTTCGGCGACGACTTCGGCGCGAGCCAGCGTCCGGTTGACGATCCGGACCTCCGGTGAGCCGGCCATAATCAGGGCTGCCGCGGCGCCGCGGGCCGCGCCGCCGGCCCCGAGGATTACCGCAGGCCCGACGCGCGGATCGAAACCGGGCACCTGAACCGTCAGGGCTCCAAGCAGGCCAAGGCCATCGGTGTTATCGGCCGTGATTGTCCCATCGGGATTGAAAATCAGCAGATTGGCGGCGCCCGCCCATGCGGCGCGTTCTCCGACGTGATCGGCGACACCTAGCGCGTCCACCTTGAAGGGCAGTGTGACGTTGACGCCGCGGATCACTCCGCCGCGCAGACCCTCGGCGAAGGCGCGGAAACCTTCGGCAGGCGGGCTGAAGGCTACATAGACCGCGTCAATCCCCGCCTTTGCGATCCAGGCGTTGTGGATGAGGGGACTGAGTGAATGGGCGATGGGCGAGCCGACGACGCCCGCAACGGCCGTCATGCCCGTGATGGATTGCGTCATGAGCTCAAGACGCCCCGCGCGCGCAATATGTCGAGCAGCCCCATGAGCGGCAGACCGAGAATGGTGAAATAGTCGCCGTCGATCTTCGAGAACAGCTGCACGCCGGGCCCTTCAAGCCGGTAACACCCGACCGAGCCCAGCGCCGCGCCGCCCTCTGCGGTCAGATATTCCTCGAGGAACGCATCGGAGAACGTCCGCATCGTCAGGGTTGCGCTTTTCGTCTCGCGCCACACAACCGCCCCGCCCTGGGCGACGACCACGGCCGAATGCAGCATATGCGGCCTTCCCCGCAAAGTTTTGAGACGCTCGCGGGCGTCCGCCACGGTCTCGGCCTTGTCGTAGAGCTTGCCCTGGAACTCCAGCGTCTGGTCAGCGCCGACGACGAGCTCGGACCGCCCAACCGAAACGGCCAGGGCCTTGTCCTCTGCAAGTGCCTCGGCGACCTGGCGCGGCGTTGCGCGCCGCGTGAGTAGCACTGCCTTTGCCGCTTCTTCGTCAACGCCCGATCCTACCGCTTCAAACGGCACGCCGGCGCCTTCGAGGACGCTACGCCGGGTCGCGCTCTTTGACGCGAGCAGCAATCGATTGGTCACCCGAGGACCTCCACCTGGCCGTGACCTCCGTGCAGCAAGTTGAGCACCGCTGCGGCGGTTTCTTCGACTGAACGGCGGGTTACATCGATGACCGGCCAACCTTGGCGCTCGTAGAGCCGGCGGGCCTGGACGATTTCGTCGCGTACGGCATCCACATCGATGTAGGCGGATTCCCGGTTCTCTTTCAGGCTGAGCAGGCGGTTACGGCGGATCTGGATCAGTCGGTCGGGCGAAATGCTCAATCCGACGATCAACGTACTCTTCAGGCCGAACAGCTTTTCCGGCGGTGGGCGTCCGGGCACGAGCGGCACGTTGCCGGCACGGACGCCTCGGTGCGCCAAGTAGATGCAGGTCGGCGTTTTCGAGGTCCGTGAGACTCCGACCAGGATCACGTCAGCCTGTTCGAGGTCCTGCCCACCTTGGCCGTCGTCGTGGCCGATGGCGTAGTTGAGCGCGTCCATGCGGTTGAAGTAGTCGTTGTCGAGCCGCAAGTGAGCGCCGACGCGGCTGGTCGTTGTGTAGCCGAGGTATCGCGACATGGCCGACACCAGGGGGTCCAGCGCCGGAATGCACGGCATGTCGAGCCGCCGGCAGCCTTCCTCCAACGCTTCGCGTAGTCCGTCATCGACGATGGTGTGGATGACGACGCCCGGCGCCTCTTCAATGTCGCCCAGCGCCCGGTCAAGCTGGCGCTGCGAGCGGACCAGGGCGTAGATGTGTTCGATCGGAAGGACGTTGTCGAACCGTGCGCACACCGCGCGCGCCATGGCGTTCAGTGTTTCACCCGTCGAGTCCGAAACGAGATGGACGTGAAAATAGGTGGCGAGCCTTGGCGCGGGCGTGGTCACGGTCGGCCTACCTAAAAAAAGCCTGGGGACGATTCCTGTGGAGCAGTCTTAGCGAAGGTGCGCGCGAATGGGGATAGAGCGCGTGCGCCGCCGCCGCAGGGGCCACCCACATGTATGGGCGGGACGAAATCGGTTGTTTACCTTTTGTTAACCCACACGCTCGAGCAGCGGCGGTCGTGGATATGAACCGGTGTCGACGAACGCTGGGTTGTGCAATCGGCGCCCCGAGCCTTCCCGCCGATCGCTAACAAAACTTTAACGGCCTCAAGGCTGTTGGCACGTTGTCCCCGTTATGCACATTTTGTGTGTGCCTCGTTTCGGGCCGGCGGACAGTCTGGGGAGAAGCCGTGAACCGAGGGGGCGCCACCGTTTTTCTCCACCGCCTCGACAGGCCCTATCGCCACTTCTCCAATCCTTTTTCCAGATTCTTTTAGAAAAAGAAGAAGGCTGAGCGGGTACCGGAAACACCCATGGGCTTGAGAGTTTGGGCCATAGGCGATTTAAGGCGCTGATGAGCGAGACGACCCCACGCCTTCTACGCGCCTTGGCGGGCGAGATCCTGGATCGGCCACCGATTTGGTTCATGCGCCAAGCCGGTCGGTCATTGCCGGAATACCTGGAGCTCAGGACCCGGGCTAAGGACTTCATCTCCTTCTGTCACAATCCCGAAATGGCCGCCGAGGCGACTTTGCAGCCAATGCGGCGATTTCCGATGGATGCGGCGATCGTTTTCGCTGACATCCTGCTGATCCCCGGTGCACTGGGCCAGGAGGTCTGGTTCGAGCCTGGTGAGGGGCCTAGGCTCGGAACTCTGCCAGATATCGCGCGGATGGCTGACGAGGTTGAGGCTTCTACGGAAAGGCTGTCAGCGATCGGCGAGACCCTGACGCGTGTGCGTGCCGAGCTTGAGCCGGATAGAGCATTGATCGGCTTCGCAGGAGGGCCATGGACGGTGGCCACCTATATGATTGAGGGTCGAGGGTCTGATCGTTCGGGCGCCAGGACCTTCGCATACGAGAACCCGGAAAAGCTCGATGCTCTGTTGCAGGTGCTTGTTGATTCCACAGCCCGCTACTTGATCATGCAGGCGAGGTCCGGCGCTCAGGTGTTGAAAATCTTCGAGAGCTGGGCGGAAGGCTTGGCCGAGGATATCTTCGAACGGGTCGTCATCCGGCCCCACCAAGCGATTGTCGAACAGGTGAGGGCTGCCGGCGTGACTGCGCCGTTCATTGGGTTTCCGCGGGGGGCCGGTGCTCTGGTCGACAACTATGCGCGCGAGGTGCCGGTTGAAGGCGTTGCGCTCGACACCCAGGCCAGCGCTGCGCAGGGTCAGCGCTTGCAGGCAGGGGGCAAGACCATCCAGGGCGCGCTCGATAACCTCCTGCTGCGTGCCGGTGGGTCGGCGTTGGACGCCCGCGTTGAGACCTTGCTCGCCCAATGGAGCGGCGGTCCCTACATTTTCAACCTCGGCCATGGCGTTGTGCCTGACACGCCCATCGCCCACATCGCTCGGGTTGTGGCGCGGGTCACCGGCAAGCCGGTGAAGGATACGGCTGCCGAGTGACTAGGCTCGCGGTTGTTCTGTTCAATCTTGGTGGACCGGATGGGCTGAAGGCTGTAAAGCCGTTTCTTTTCAATCTATTCCGTGATCCGTCCATTATCACCTTGCCCGCGGTAGCGCGCTATCCCCTGGCCGCTCTGATCTCGTCGACTCGAGAGAAACTCGCCCAGGAAAACTACGCGATCATGGGCGGCGCCTCTCCCCTTTTGCCGGAGACCAGAGCGCAAGCCTACGCCCTTGAGACAGTGCTTAAAGCAAAGGAGCCCGACATTGAGGCGCGCTGTTTCATCGCCATGCGTTACTGGAAGCCGTTCGCGAAGGAGACCGCCGCCCAGGTCGCCGCGTTTGCGCCCGATGAGATCGTGCTCCTGCCGCTCTATCCGCAATACTCGACGACCACGACCGCCTCATCAGTGAAGAATTGGCTTAGCGTCTATAAGGGAAGGGGCCGGACACGGACAGTTTGCTGCTATCCGACCGCGCGCGGACTGATTGAAGCCCACGCCCAGGCGATCCGTAAGGTTTGGGCAGAGGCTGGTAAGCCGGAAGGGGTGCGCCTGCTGTTCTCAGCCCACGGGCTACCGCAAAAAATCGTCGATGGTGGTGACCCCTACCAGGCGCAGATCCAAGCCACAGCCGAGGCGATCGTCGCGCTGTTGCCTGAGTTTACCGATTGGCGGGTGTGTTTCCAGAGCCGGGTGGGGCGCTTGCAGTGGCTGCAGCCTTCAACCGACGATGAGATCCGTCGGGCTGGCGGGGAAGGCCTGGGCGTATTGATCGCCCCGATAGCCTTTGTTTCCGAGCACGTTGAGACCTTGGTCGAGCTTGACCACGAGTACGCGAAGCTGGCCGAGGAGGTGAGATGCTCGCCCTACCTCCGAGCCCGAACACCCGGTACTCGCGGTGACTTTATTGAGGAACTTGCTCGCGCCGTGCTGGGGACTGTCGAGCGCCCGGAGAGTGTCGCGCCGCACGGATCGTGGCGCTGTCCCGCGGGCCACGCGAAATGCGCGCTGCGGTCAGGGAGGGCCGCATGACGGCCCATTATGATCTTCTGCGCGGCCTCCACATCCTAGCCGTGATCGCCTGGATGGCAGGTCTTTTGATGCTGCCAAGGCTCTACGCCTATCACACTGAGACGGCTCAGCCGGGGAGCGAGTTCGACGGTCACTTCCTACGCTGGGAAGGCAAGGTGCTGAAAATCATCCTGGGGCCAGCCATGGGCCTTGCCTGGGCGTTCGGCCTGGCGCTGGTGGTTGTAGACTCTGGAATTAGAGGCGTGGGCTTCCTTGCGGAACCTTGGATGCTGACCAAAATTGCTGGCATTGTTTTCATAACGGGCTGGCACGCCTTCCTGCAGATCTCCTACAGTGGCTTCGCGGCCGGGCGACGCGATCGCACGGGAAAGTTCTGGCGCATGACCAACGAACTGCCGTTCTTGGCAGCGATCGTCATGGTGATCGCCGTCACCACGGAGTTCGGCAACCGCTAAGCTGTGCGCCCAGAGGGTCTCGGCGGGTTTGGTGCGTCGGTTCGAAATCGGACGCCTTTGACATGGATGGTGTCAAACGCGCCCCGGCGCTACTATCCGCAGCATCAGCCACATCGCGCCATCAGAGGTGCGGTCTATAGAGCTCGCCGTCTCGCTCTTGGCCAGCATAGCCGGCTCCGCCGTTGCGATCTCCCTTGGTATCCTGAACGCCAGACGCCCTAGCTCGCAGTTGCTGCAGAACCCGACTCCGGCCTTCGTTACGGCCGTACTTTTCGCCGCGATGTCGGGAGCCATGATTTATCAAGGCGTCAGCAACAGTTTCCCGCCGGCTTTTCTGGGTGCGGCGGTATTCTTCGCCAGGGTCGTGATCGCGCTTCGCAGGGCGTTGCGTAGGCCCCCAAGGACAGAAGCGCCGCCGCTGACATCACTGGCTTCGTAGTCATGGTCGGCGGAATCACAACGGGCGAGATTAAAGATGATTTAGCAACGTGACCGTGCGCCGGAATCCTTGACCCGAACCCGGGTCTGTGGTTCCGATCACCGCACGTGTCCTTCGGGTCGCGCCCCGCCTTATCTCCGGCCCTCCTACGCATCAGACGCGGGAAACGGTCCGGCCCCCATGAAGACGAACGACATCGGCGCTTGCTGCGCCCACATCATCTAGAAGCCC
>JAYUBY010000428.1:0-3937 GCA_043740635.1 Alphaproteobacteria bacterium | reverse complement strand
ACTCTAGCCATGACGGCGCCCCGGCGAGGGTTCCGGCCGCCACGCCGGGGGTGATCTGCCCCCGTTGCGGCGGCCCGGACTTGTTGCGCAAGGAGGGCTGCGATACCTGCATGGACTGCGGCTACTCGAAATGCGGTTAGCGCGAGAGATTGACTGATTTGATCGAAATCAGCGCGCGAGGCGTGATCGTCGTCTCAATGGACGGGACCATCGTCGCGGGCCAGGCATGAAGGGCGAGTGGCAGCGCGAATGGAACTCGAGATGAACACGGCTGCGCAACACGAAATGGCTTGCGTGCAAGCGGAAGCCGTCGTGCAGGCCAGCGACGAGGTCGATCCAGACCTTGCGCCGCCGCCCCTTGCCATCCTGATCTATGACGACAGCATTGGGGCCGACAGGTTGTTGGCGCGGAGCGCTGGCGCCTTGGCCCGGGCGGGTTACAGGCTCGCCGGCGTGGTGCAATCCAATATCGAACGTGCGGGTCGGAGCAGGTGCGATATGCGCCTTACCGATCTCTCGAGCGGTGAGGAAATCGCGATCTCCCATGATCTCGGCGCCGAGGCGAAGGGGTGCCGGCTGGATCACGCGGCCCTAGTCCAGGCGAGTGTGGGTGTTGAACGCGCTCTGGCGGCTGAAGCCGATCTTCTGATCATCAACAAGTTCGGCAAGCAGGAGGCTATCGGCGGCGGGCTACGCAAGGTGATCGCTGAAGCCCTAATGGCCGACGTCCCGGTGGTGCTGGGCGTATCCAAGCTAAATCTGGACGCCTGTCTCGCCTTCGCGGGCGCACCGGTCGCCCGACTGGATCCAAATCAGGACGCGATCGTGACCTGGTGTCGAGAAGCTATCCGCCGACGCAGCTAATGATCACGCGGGCGCGCGCATGGCCTTGGTCAGCGGAGCCCGCACATGATTTCGATCATCACCGTGAAGATGGCCAAGTGGGGCCCAGGCCAGATCGCGTATGGCGTAGGCGTTGAGCATTTCCTCCAGCGCCGCGCGCTTGTTTGCCCTGTGCTTGGCCATATGGCGTCACCTGTCGCCCTTCAGATGCCGCCCCGCCGCCACGAACGCCCGGATGGCTTCCGGGAAGGCCACCAGTCCGCGCTGATCACATCCAGTGGTTAGGTGGCGACCGTGGAAGCGCTGCTTGCCGGCGCCCGCCGACCTCAACGCAACGCGGTGCGAACGCGGCCTTCGAACGTGACGTGGTCCTCATGCCCTTGGAAATCGCTGATCTGAGCCGCGAGCGAACCGGCTTCCATCACCCATGCCTGGGCGCGCGGATAGAGTTCGGCCTTTGAGAGCCTCGCAACGTCACCGACCATGGCCCGAAGAAGCAGCGTCGCGGCCAATGGGTGACGCGCTTCGAGCGCGCGGGCGGCTGGCTCGAGCGTATCGATCGCCATTCCGTCAATTTCACCAGAGCGCGTTGCAATCAGGTTTGCAGCCTCGTTCAAAGCCGGCCACGAGATGAGGAACACGAGCGCCGTCGTGAACGGCCGGAAACGGCTCGCAATGTCGATGGCGCGATCAGTGGCTATGACATCGTCGAAGTCCGGCAGGCGGCGTAGGTAGGCGTGCAAATGGTCCGGCGAAAGGTCACGCTCGAACGCGGACCAGCGCGCGGCCTGGGCGGCTTCCCAATCCCCCTTGGAGTCCAACAGATCGATCCGGGCGCTCTCCCAGGCGAGGAGGCCAGGCTCGTAGATTGGCTTGCCAATCGACGTCGACCGTGGCCCCGCCGCTCCGGCATGCGGATCAGATAACTTCAGGGCCTGCTCCGCCTCTTTGATCTGGCCTGCTTTTAGAAATCGCTGCGCGATCCGTGCGCCGATGGGAGGGAGAACGGCCTCAGAGGCGGAATAGGTCGCCGCATAGGCCTGGGCGTCTCCCTGCGCATCCATGAGCGCCTGAAGGGCGTCGCGCCAACCTGCGCTGATACGACGGCGCGGCGCGATCTCGGTTTCGATCCGAGCGCGTAGCTGAGCAATCGCTTCAGAATCGAGGCCGGGGATCAGGGCCTGTGCGATTTTACCCATGACGCCGGGAAGAGCGTTCTCCAGCGCGACGATGATCGTGTCCAAATCACCGGGTGTCGTCGCCGTCGCCGTCGCGGAGGTCGCGACCCGCGCCAGGTCACTCAGGGCGTCAGCGAAAATCTGCCCGATCTCGCCTTTGACGTCCCTGACCCTGGCGAGTACGCCGCGCTCCAGCCCAAGGAAGCGCAGCAACAGACGCGCCGCCGCGGCCGGGTCGGCTTGCGCCAGGCGACCCACAATCATCGCTCTGAGCAACCCGAGATCCTGGCGCAGCCCTTTGAGCTTTCGCCAATGCACCCTTCCCCGGGCGGCGCTCACCATATCTAGGTGCTTCTCGAGTTCGAGGACCAGATCATCTGAGCCGACTTGCGCGGCCAATTCCATCCGCAGCCGTCGCTTCGTCGTCGTCTGCCCCTCCGCGATGTCAAGAAGGATTGCGGCAAGCCGCTCCGCGCCGAGTGATTCCAGGTTGTCTGCGTTCAGGGCCTTGCGAGATCTGGCCTTTTTGGTCGGTGTCTTGGCGTTCACCCGCTTCAGTTAGCAGAACTCTCGCGCTGGTGTTCCGGTAAGACGCCGAAGGGGCGGTTTCATGTGAGGCGGCGCCCGGGTAAGCTGCGGCGCGACCAATTCGTCTCGGGGATACCTGTTTCCGCCGCAAGGCGGCCCGCCGCCCAAAATGACCGAGTGCCCATGACCCAGATCGACGACAACCTCGCCGCGACGGTATTTCACCGCCTCCTCGATCATCTGAGGATGCGGTCCGATGTTCAAAACGTCGATCTGATGGGCGCGGCGGGCTTTTGCCGAAACTGCCTTGCGGACTGGGTGAGCGAAGCGTCCGAGGGCGCGCTGGACCGCGACCAGGCGCGCGATGCGATCTATGGAATGCCGCAATCCGAGTGGAAGGCGCGTCACCAGGGTGAGGCGACGCCGGAGCAGCTGGCTAAAATGGACGCGAGCGTTGCTCTGAATGCGCGGTTGCAGGCTCACCGGGAAGGCCGGTTCGACCAGGCGCTGGACGACAGCATTCCGGCCAGCGAAGCGCCGCCCATTTGCGAACCTGGACGCCAGTGACGGTCAACCTTCAGTCAGCACTCAATTATTCGCTTCTGGCCCAAAGCGGCCTCTGGTCCAACGGCCGCGTGTCTTGTCTGTCGATCCTTCCCGAAATGTGCGCGGTGCTTCATGTTCCGGCTTCGCCCTGGCCAGTTTGCGAATGCGCCTTGGCATTGACACCGCAACGGGCGTCCAGGACACGTTAGGCTTCCTAGGGAGGGGATCGCTGCCATGTACACGGGCGCCCACGCCAAGATCACGCCAGATCATCCCGCCTTCATAATGGCCTCCAGCGGCGAGACGGTGACCTATGGGGAGTTGGAGCAGCGGAACAATCGGCTGGCGCACTACCTGCGCGGTGCGGGTTTACAGCGTCTTGATCACTACGCTATCTTCATGGAGAACAACGCCCGCTACGTCGAATGTTGTGGAGCTGGCGAACGCTCAGGGCTCTACTATACCTGCGTTAACTCGTACCTCACGGCGGAGGAGCTGGCCTACATTCTGACTAACAGCAACTCGCGGGTGCTGATCACGTCCGAAGCCAAGCGCGAGACGGCGCTGAAGGCCATGGACCTGGCGCCGGGGGTGGAGCGCTGCCTCGTGGTCGACGGGCCTGGCGACGGACCGTACGTCGTCAACCTCGACGCAGCGGTCGGCGGCCTTCCGGACACGGCGATCGCCGATGAGAGCCTCGGCACGGCGATGCTCTATTCTTCAGGCACGACGGGCAGGCCGAAGGGCATCCTGAGGCCCTTGCCGGAGGGGCCTGCGGGGCAGCCATTACCGCTCTACGGCTGGCTCGACGAGCTTTGGAAATACCGCGACGCGATGGTCTA
>JAYUBY010000427.1:0-8589 GCA_043740635.1 Alphaproteobacteria bacterium | reverse complement strand
TGAGGCGATCAGAGCCTAATCACCAACTTCAATCCAGGAGCCGCAGCGGCTCCAAATCAGCCAGCCGGATCAAACAGCGCGTTTTTACACGGCCTCGGTCGTGTGCCGCCGGACGCGGTAAGCCAAGAACCAGACATCAGCGATCCTGGAGGCGTTGCCAAGTTCGAGGTTTGTTCGACCTTAGCGTTGGGACCTATATACGTGCTTGACCCAGTGCGGGAAGAGCGTACAGTCACGGTACAGGAGACACCGCCGTGATGCTCGCCTTCAAAACCCTCCCCGAACTGTTCGCCGCAATGCCGACCGAACAAGCGGCGATTGACCACTTCACCGCGATCCGTTGGGGCGCCGGGAAGTTCTGCCCGTTGTGCGGCAATGCCGACGCAGCGCGCATTGGGACGCTGACCGGCACGAACACCCACAAATGCTACGTCTGCCGGAAGCGTTTCAGCATCCGCGTCGGCACGATCTTCCAAGACACGAAGCTTCCGTTGCGGACGTGGTTTGCGGCGATCTGGCTCATCACGAACCACCCGAAGGGCATCGCCAGCACGACGCTTGCGACGGACCTGGGGGTCACTCAGAAGACGGCCTGGTTCGTGCTGCACCGCCTGCGCCACGCGGCGCGCACGCCGTCCTTCAACGGCCAGCTTGGCGACAATGGCCCCGTCGAGGCCGACGAAACGCTCGTGGGCGGCCGGGAAGAGAACAAGCACGCTCGCAAGCGCCTCTCGGCGATCACCGGCAAGCCTACCGGCCCGCGCGGAGGCAAAACCATCGTCATGGGCATCATCGAGCGCGGCGGTGAGCTGCGGGCTGGCGTGATCGAAGACACGATGGCCGACACTGTTCAGAAGATCGTTCGCCACCACGTATCGGCGCCATCCTTGCTCATGACGGACGACGCTAATGGCTACCGGGGTCTCGCCGGGGACTACGTGCATCAAACGATCTGCCACAGCGGCGGTGAGTACGTTCGGGGCATCGTCCACACCAACTCGATTGAAAGCGTTTGGGCGCTCCTGAAGCGCCAGATCATCGGCATTCACCATTGGGTTTCGCCGAAGCATTTGGACGCGTACGTTCAGGAAATGACCTTCCGCTTCAACCGCCGAGACGTTCCCAAAGGTGTCCGCGTGAACGCCCTCCTGGCGCAGGTCGAAGGCCCGCTGCCCTACAAGGTGCTGATCGCATGAGCGATGAGAAACGGAAGCTGGAGCCCCCCTTCCACCTCGATATGCCGTTCGAGGAAGCGTTGACGCGCTACGCGCACACCGACGCGGCTGAGGTGCAGCCCCCCGCCGGCAAGAAGCGAAAGGTCCCAAAGAAGGCGAAGGAGAAGCGGTCACTTGAGCGCCCAACTGAGCGCGAGAAGGGCCATCCCAATTAGCGCGCCGCCGACTAAGCCCCACCATGGACGAGGCCCCTTTGCCGTATTGCGCCGTGCAAAGAGCGGAATGAACGCGGAGACGGGCGGCGGCGCCCTTCTGGAAGACGCGGAGCGCATAGAGAACTGGGCCGTCGTTGTCGTCATAGGCGCGATAACAATTGAGGGACTTCTAGTCTTCGCGTCGAACGAGCCGTGGCTTTTCAAAATCGGTGATTTCATCGCCAACGTCGCCGTCGCCCTCGCCATTTTGATCGAACTGAAATTCGGGGGCGTAGTCGCGGGCGTTCTCAAAGGGCGGTTGGCCGAGGCTGAGAGGGAAGCCGGTGAGGCGCGCGAGAGGGCTGCCAGGATCGAGCTACTGATCGCGCCCCGCCGCTTGTCGCCGGAGCAGTTCCAGCAAATCACTGGTGCCTTCCGTGGGCGTCCAGAAATCAGCGTCTGGGTGGAGTTCCAAACCTCAGACCAAGAGGCGCTGATCTTTGCCGACCAAGTCGCTCGTGCCATCGATGCGGCTGGCCCCCGCAGCATATCCTTCAACGGGAACTCGTTCCTTTCCGGAAATGTCTTCGGGACCCACATATCGCTAGCGCCCGAAATCGAGGGGACTACGGCGATAGAGGAGGCGCTGTCGTCCTTCGGAAGGCTCGAAAGGGCAAGAAGAACGGATGGCCCCACTACCGCTGATTTGTGGGACTTCGTGGGTCCGAAGGAGGTGAGGTTTGAACCTCCGAGCAGCGCCGCGAACACCAATCCCAGTGCGCAGGATTGAGCGAAGCGGCACCGCCCAGAAGCGCCGGCCTGTCCTCCCCGCCTATAGTCCGATCCCCGCGCTGGGTCACTGTTGTATATAGGTCCCTTAGCGTTGCTCAGCTAACAAATGTCGCGCTGCCCTCGAGTTTGCAGATGAGAGTACGAAGCATGACGGTCTATGCGGGAACCACCCTCGCGGCGCTGACGGGCATGGCGGCCTTCAATCCCGGTCGGGCGGCCCGGATCGCCGCCGGGCTTGAGGCGCACAGCGTCTGCTCGGCGGTGTTCGTGCAGGGCGTGGACGCCGCGGCCACGGACCATGAGATGGTGCAACTGATGACCGGCCCGGCCGGCAAAATGCTGCGCTACACCCTCGATCGGGCCCATCCTGGCGTCGATGCGTCCTTTGCCGGCCTGGTCCATGCGCGGGCCGACTTCACGCCGGGCTACGGCTGCCGGCTGAGATTGCCCGGCGGCCATCCCGCGCCCCTCGCCGCCGCCCGCGGAGGACTTCGCCCCGGCGCAACTGGTCACGACGACCAGCCCCGGCTTAGCGGCGGCTATCGACCGGGTGTTCACCGACCGGCCGGGCGCCACGCTGAAGGCCGTCAAGGCCGTGGTGATTGTGAAGGACGGCCGGGTGATCGCCGAGCGCTACGCCCCTGGCTTCGGCGTTGAGACGCCGCTACTCAGTGGCCAAGTCGTTCACCAACGCCCTGCTGGCCGTGCTGGTGCGGGACGGCAAACTCAAGGCAGACCAGAGTGTGGGGGCGTCGGAGTGGTCGGCGCCGAACGACCTGCGCAACAAAATCGCAGTTTAGGACCTGCTGCGGATGCAAAGCGGCCTTGATGCGCGGGAGGACGAATCGGCCTCAAGCGCCGTCGCCCAGATGCTGTTCCTGGCCTCGGACATGGCGGGGTTCGTCGCGCCCAACCGGCTAAAGCATCCGCCTGGGACCGCGTTCGAATACACATCGGCCAATACCCTGATCCTCGACCGTCTGATCGGCCGCACCGTGGGCGGCGGGCCGGCGGTGATGCGGGCCTTTGCTGAGCGCGAGCTCTTCGCGCCCTTGCACATGTCCAAGGTGACGATGGAATTCGACGGCGCCGGGACCTTCGTGGGCTCGACCTCAGTCTATGCGCCAGCTCGGAGCTTCGCCCGGTTCGGTCAGCTCTTTCTCACCGACGGGGTCGCCCCCGATGGACGGCGTCTCCTGCCGGAGGGCTGGGTTGCTTGGTCGCGCAAAGCGATGCTCGGCGCACCGTACGGCGCCGGCTTCTGGACCAACGACGGGCCCAGCGGATCTATATCGTACCGTCGGAACGACTGGTTGTGGTCCGGTTCGGCTATTCCCCTCCGCCCTCGTTCGGCATTGCCGACGACGTAGCCCTGATCAAGGTCGCGATCTTTGCGGCACGAAGGGATTGGGCAGGATCAACGCCAGTGCGATCGCTTCGCGAGGCGCTTGCCTGCCTTTCATTTGTTTGGACCCCGCAGTCTGGCCACTGCCCTGCCCGGCGTGCGCGGCGGCTACGAGAAGATCATCGCTTCCGGCCCCGCCGTCACGCGGGCCTCAAGCGAGGGTCGCCCTCAGTTTTGGCGCGGCCATGTCCAGGAAGGCGCGGGTCTTTAGGGGCATGCGGCCTTGCCCGGGGTGAATGAGGCTCACATCGAGGGCATCCCCCTCAAAATCAGCCAGGATGACGGTCAGTCGCCCATCTTCGACGGCCGCGGCCGCCTGGTAGGAAAGGATCCGCGTGAAGCCGACGCCCGCGATCGCGGCGTCGATCGCCGCTTCGGCCGTGGTCACCGAAACGCGTGACCGAACGGGCGTGCTGAGTTCGGTCCTGCCGCCTGGCGATTGGAACCGCCACAGGTCGGGGGGCGACAGCGCGTCAAAAGTCACCGCGTCCAGCTGCGCCAGATCTGCGGGTGTCCTCGGTATACCGTGCGCGTCAAGGAAGGCGGGGCTGGCGCAAACGATCCTACGCACCGTCCCCACCTTGGTCGCGACCTGCGCACTGTCCGGCAGGGCGCCAATCCTGGCCGCCACGTCGATATGGTCGTCGATCAGGTGCGTATTCAGGTCGGAGAGCGCCAGGCGCACATTGATCGCCGGGTAGCAGGCCAGGAACTCGTTCACCAACGGCAGGACATGCAGGCGGCCGAAGGCGATCGGGGCAGCGATCATGAGTTCCCCCCGCGGGGTGATGAACTCGCCCGCCGCGGAGCGCTCGGCCGCATCGACCTCCTCAAGGATCCGCCGCGCGGCCGCCAGATAGGTGGCGCCGGCGTCCGTCAGAACCAGCTTGCGCGTGGAGCGGATCAACAGCCGCGTCTTCAGGTGAGCTTCAAGGTCAGAGATCTTCCGACTGATAGTCGGGAGAGGCGCGCCAAGGCGACGTCCGGCACCGGAAAGGCTGCCGGTCTCGACGACCGCGATCAGGATCGCCATGGCTTGCAGTCTGTCCACGCGCGTATTGTTCCATATTTCGAGAGGATCTAATCCAACACTACTGGATTATTCTGACCTCCGAGAGGCCCTATTCCTTCGGCCATCGGGCGGCGGCACCGCCGATAGTCCTGAAGGAACCGCCCATGTCCCGCATCGCCATCCCCACACGCGACGAGGCCCCCGCCGCCTCGCGATCCGTGCTCGACGCCGTCAGCGCCCAGCTGGGCGTGGTGCCGAACCTGTTCCGGCTCGTGGCTCTTAGTCCGCCGGCGCTCGCCGGCATGACCAGCCTCTCCGGGGCTTTGGCCAAGACCCTGGACGTCAAGACCCGTGAGCGCCTGGCGATTGCGACCGCTCAGGTGAACGGCTGCGACTACTGCCTCTCGGCGCACACCTACCTGGGCCTCAACCTGGCGAAGATCTCGCCGGAAGAGATCGCCTTGAACCGCCAGGGCGCATCCGCCGATCCCAAGGCCGATGCCGCCGTCCGGTTCGGGACCAAGGTCGCCCAGACCCGTGGCAAGGTGAGCGACGCCGCCATCGCGGCCGTCAAGATGGCCGGCTTCACAGAAGCGCAGGTCATCGAGATCGTCGCTGTGGTCGCGGAGAGTTTCCTCACGAACCTGATCAACAACGTCGCGGAGACGGACATCGACTTCCCGGTGATCCGGACGGCCGAAGCGGCCTGACCGCGATACGACGGCCGGCGGCCTCAAGGGGTCGCCGGTTGCGCGCCAGCGCCAGCCGGAGAGTTCCATGAGCTATGACTTTCTAGACATCGCCGTCACACCCAGCGTCGCGGCGGCTCAGCAGGCGAATGGCGCCGGGGCACTGTGGGATAAACGAGGCATCGACCGGCCCTCCGATCGATTCACGACCGCCGAGGTCCAATTCATCGCAGAGCGCGACAGTTTCTATATGGCCAGCGTCTCGGAGACGGGCTGGCCCTACGTGCAGCACAGGGGCGGACCACCGGGGTTTCTCAGGGTCCTGGACGACCGCACCCTCGCCTTCGCGGACTACCGCGGCAATCGACAATACATCAGCCTTGGCAACCTGAGCGCCAATGACCGGGTGGCCCTGCTCCTGATGGACTATCCCAACAGGCAGCGCTTGAAGGTTTACGGAAGCGCCAGCTACGTCGATCTGACCGCCGACCCGAACCTCGCCGACAAGGTCGCTTCGCCGGGTTACAGGGCCAAGCCCGAGCGCATCGTGCAGGTGCGGCTGGAGGCCTTCGACTGGAACTGTGCGCAGCATATCATCGCCCGGTTCACCGCCGGCGAATTCGCCGAGGCGTTCGCGCCTGAACCCGCCCTTCAGGCTCAACTCGAAGCTGATAACAACGACTTGCGCGCCCGCCTCGCGGCGCTTGGAGGCTTACAATGAGCGCCCTGGACCGCCCCCCCTTGCCGCCCTTCACGATGGAAGACGCAGTGCAGAAAGTGCGGCTGGCCGAGGACGCCTGGAACAGCCGTAATCCGCAGAGCGTCGCGCTCGCCTATACGGTCGATTGTCACTGGCGAAACCGGGCCGAATTCATCACGGGCCGTGACGCGATCGAGGCGTTCCTGACGCGCAAATGGCTCGGGGAACTCGACTACCGCCTGATAAAAGAGCTGTGGGGCTTTCGCGAGAACCGGATGGCCGTGCGCTTCGCCTACGAGAGCTGCGACGAGGCCGGACAGTGGTTCAGGTCTTATGGCAATGAGCTCTGGGAGTTTAACGATCACGGGCTGATGCGCCGCCGGATCGCGAGCATTAACGACGCCCCGATCGCGCAGGGCGACCGCGCCTACCGCTGGCCACTCGGCCGCCGTCCGGACGATCACCCCGGGCTGAGCGACCTCGGCTTCTAGTGACTCGGCGCACAGGCTCGGTCACCGCCAGGCACGGACAATTTTGCTGACGAAGGGCCGCCTAATGAAATGTGTACGCCCCATCAGAGTATAGTTGACGTTGATACGTTGACGTATACTATACCGAAAAGGCCGACTTGGCGCGTGTAGGAACGATTAATCCGCTTGCTCATGCGGGGTGAATTTCGTCAGACGAGCCGCCGCCCTGCCCTGGCCAGCATCATCGCCAGATGATCCAGAGGGGCTGCTGCACCTGCCTAGTTGCTATCGCTCGTGCTTTTTGACGAATAGCTTGAGCTTGCTTGCGTCAATCGTTCCGATAAAGCGCTGCATCACCGATCCATTTGGCGCAATCAGGTAACTCATCGGACGAATCTGCACTCCATATACGGCGGGTGAGAGCTCGGGTCGTATCTCGGCCGCAGACAAGACCTACCACCTAGCCTCCGAATGACCGCCCCCGCCCTCGACAATGCGGCACTGGTGGCGGCCCGTAAGGCGATCGCCTCTCTAACGATCGCAGAGCCTCGAAAAGGAACAGTGAATGGCGATCGGCACCGTGAAGTGGTTCAATTCCACCAAGGGCTTTGGCTTCATCCAGCCGGACAATGGCGGCCCGGATGTTTTCGTTCACATCTCTGCGGTTGAACGCTCCGGCCTTGGCGGACTGAACGAGAACCAGAAGATCTCCTACGAACTGGAACGCGACCAGCGCAGTGGCAAGGAGGCGGCCGGTCAGCTCCAGGCGCTGTAATCCATCAGCTCGTCCTGCTGCTTGAGGGTGGCGGCTTGAAGAGCTTCGCGGTGGACAAGGACCGCGCAGCGGCGATCCGGGACGCCGAGGCCTGCCTGATCTCCGCCGTCCTGCGGGATCGCGGCGGGCTGCTCGTCTGGTCTGGCACGAAGACCCTGGCATGACCGCCAGCCCGACGCGCAGTAGTGCCAAACTCTTGCGGTCCAGGATGTCGGACAGCTTTATGGTTTTACATCGGAAAGCTCGGAAGCAGCTGAGCTTTCCGAATCTCTCAGGCTCTGCTGCCCTGCCCTGCGTTCGAAACTGCAAAGGCGCGATGAGGCCTTCGTCATCGATGGGCTGGACGGCGAGGTTCTTGCACGCCGCTGGCGCCCGCCGCCCGAGACTGTCCACGGCAAAAAGCATTCTCAGACCGGCGCGCAACTGACGATCCTTCGTCTTCTTCCCTCGAACTTCCATCCAATAGGCGGCGCATGGGTGGGGCCAACAACGTGCCGTTGTAAGCAAGGCCGATTGCTCGAGCGCTGAAGACGGATCAGGATCGTCTCCATGATCCAAGCTCTTCCGGCGCTTGTCGCCGTCGGCATCGCACTGGTTTGTTCGTCCGCCGAGGGCGCAATGGCTCCGCGCTTTGAGCGTTGGGCGATGCTGACGGAGGACTCCATCGCCAGCAAGCTATCCGATTACGGTCCAGTCGAGCGCATCGAGGTCACACCAACGAGAACCTATAGGGTATGGGCCGGGAAATGCTTCCTGGACGCCACAATTGGGCGGTGACCATCGCAGGCGCCCGGCGGCGACGCCATCGTCGGCGTCACGCTAAGCGATGTGCACCGCACCGACTGATGCCGTAAGCGTTGATGAAGGGGGCGCGTTGAATAAGCCCGCCTCGCCGCGATAGGCGCAACGGGCTGAGGACACGGCGCGCACCCGGCCGCGAGCGGCGGCGGGCCGGGGTCTCCACGCGGCTCGGCCACGACATCGATCGGTGCGAAGGCCATCGCGCCGGTTTGGTCGCTCAAGGCCAGCGCCGGGCGGCCCAGCAAACAGCGCCACGCGAACAGCTGATTGGCGTTCACGTCGTAGCGGCGCGCCACCCGCGACACCAAGGTCCCAGCCTCATACGTCAGCGCCACCAGGCGACGCTTTTCCTCAAGGCTGCGACGAACACGCTGACGTTTCGGCGCTTCGCCGCCCTCAGGAGAACCCACGCTTACCAACACCACCATCGTGTCCACTTAAGTTTAGGTGGACACTTGGCGGCCCACGCCGCTTCAAACGGTCGTGTCCCACCGAGTGGTGTAGCTGCGGCGTCGTGATCGCCACGATCTCCGGCAAGGCCGGCTCGATCAGGCTGCCCCTATGGGCAGGCTGACG
>JAYUBY010000426.1:0-5357 GCA_043740635.1 Alphaproteobacteria bacterium | reverse complement strand
CGAGTTCATGCATCGCGCCGACATCGTGCTGGATGCAACGGAACTTTCCATGCCCGAACTCGGGACGATGATCTGTCGGGAAGCCCGCCGTATAGAGGTACCTGTCATTAACGCCGAATACGTTGGCCACGCAGGCCAATGCACTGCCTTCGACCCACACAGCCGGGTAACATTCGAGCGTTTCATGGGCATCAAGGGCGGCGAAAACGCACCGCTTGACGAGGTGGCCGGTCAGACTCTCGACCCTAGCCGCTACCTGGCCTACGTACCCCCCTACGGCGACCTTAAGACCCTCATCGCCATTAGGAACGGATCGCCATTACCATCAAACATGATCGGCGCCGGGCAAGCTGCCCAGATCGCGGTAGCAGAGGCAGTCAAGCACATACGGCGTCGGGTGGGTGAGCGCGGCATGCGGCCTACTGTTGCGCCCACAGTACGGTGGTATGACGCCTACACGAATAAGTCTGGTCGAACCCGTCACTCGCAACTCTCCTACTATCGACACCTCGCTAGAGCGGTGCTGCGGAACCAATTGAGTTTGAATGAAGTTGCGAGTTACACGCCCGAACAGCGGGCGCGGCGAGGCGATCTCGGATAGCTACTCCCGCGTCTACGCAATGTTCATAGAGCAAAGTTTCTGTTTATCTTCGCAGGGGAGCGCGGCATGTTCGACCGACTGGGACACTTCATCTTCCGGCGCCGAAGGCTTGTCCTAGCGCTCGCCGCGCTGTTCTTGACGGTTGGCGGCGCGTGGGGCACCGGCGTGTTTGGCTCGATGGTCAGCGGCGGGTTCGACGACCCGGGCAGCGATTCGGCCAAGGCCGTGGCACAGGTTCGGGCCACCGTCGGACGCGATGACGCCGACGTCGTGGTTCTCTACCGTGACCAAGGGCGCAGCGTTGACGACCCGGCGTTTAGGGCGGCCGTCGAGTCACACCTCGCCAGCCTCCCGCCGCGACTCGTCACTGGCGTTACGACCACTTGGTCGGCCGGCGCCGACGGCGCGGGGCTAGTGTCGCGCGATCGCACCCGAACGTTTGCGGTGCTCCACCTCGTCGGTTCCAACGACGACGCCCTCTTGGCGTCCTACGACAACATCGAGCCACGGCTGCGTTCGCACGTCCCGGCCGGTCTGAGCGTCCAACTCGGGGGCAATCAAGCCACATCAAGCGACGTCACCTCTCAGGTGAGCCGAGATATTGGCCGCGCCGAGAGCCTTTCGCTGCCGATCGTGCTTGTGTTGCTTGTTTTCGTCTTCGGGGGGCTCACCGCGGCGAGTCTGCCTCTGGCCATCGGCGGCCTGGCCATTCTTGGATCGTTCACGATGCTGCGGCTAATTACGCTTGTCACTGACGTCTCGGTTTTCTCCATCAACATCGTCACCATGCTTGGGCTCGGCCTGGCGATTGACTACGGCCTGTTTGTGGTGAGTCGGTTCCGCGAGGAGCTGCACCAAGGCGCAACGACCGAGGCAGCTGTGGTGCGCACCATGGCGACCGCTGGACGCACTATCGCGTTCTCAGGCGTGACTGTCGCGATCTCCCTCGCCTCGCTACTGCTCTTCCCCCAGGTCTTCCTGCGCTCGATGGGCTTCGGCGGCATGGCCGCCGTCCTGGTCGCGATGGTTGGCGCGCTCACCGTCCTGCCGGCCTTGCTCGCGGTGCTCGGCCATCGGGTCAACTCGTTGCGCATACCCATTCACAGACGAACGCCCGCGCCCGGTGCGCGCCACGCGACGGCCCACGGGGCTTGGTACCGCCTGGCCCACTCCGTGATGCGCCGGCCGCTTATCTACATCGCGGTCATCGTGCCAATCCTGCTGCTCGCCGGGTCGCCGTTTCTGGGCGTCAAGTTCGGCGGCATCGACCACCAGTCGCTACCTGCCGGCACAGAGAGCCGCGTCGTGGCCGAGTCGCTGCTCGCAGACTTCCCCGGCGGTGGTACGACGACCATCGACCCGGTTGTGACCTTCGCCGACGGCACGATCAACGCCACGAACCGAGCGGCCCTGGCGACGTACATCGATCGGGTTCGCGCCCTGCACGGCGTCCAGGGCGTCGAGGTCGCGCGAGAGAAAGGCGGGACTGCGCTTCTCGCGGTGCACCACCGCTACGAGGGCATCTCGACCGAGGCCCAAGGGCTCGTGGGCAAGATCCGCGCGCTACCCGCACCCGACGGCGCACAAGTGCTCGTCGGCGGCTGGGCCGCTGACCTAGTCGACCTTCTGGCCAGCCTGGGCTCAACGCTGCCCTGGATGGGGCTGTTCGTCGTCGGTGTGACCCTGTTGCTGCTGTTCATGGCGTTCGGCTCGGTGGTGCTGCCGATCAAGGCCGTGGTCATGAACGTGCTCTCGCTCTCGGCGTCGTTCGGCGCGCTTGTGTGGATATTCCAGGACGGACACTTGGCTGGGCCGCTCGGCTTCAAATCGAGCGGGTTCGTCGAAGCGACCCAGCCGATCTTGATATTGGCTCTGGCGTTCGGGCTCTCAATGGACTACGAGGTCTTCCTACTCTCCCGCATCCGAGAGCAGTGGGACCGGACCGGAGACAACACCGCGGCCGTTGCGTCCGGGCTGCAACACACCGGGAAGATCATCACCAGCGCGGCGCTGCTTCTGGTCGTTGTGATCGGCGCGTTCTCGACCTCAGGCATTGTCTTTATCAAGATGATCGGCGTCGGCATGATCGTCGCGATCCTGGTGGACGCGACGCTGGTCCGGGCGCTACTGGTCCCCGCGACGATGCGGCTGCTCGGCCGTTGGAACTGGTGGGCGCCCGCCCCGCTAGCGCAATTCTGGCTGCGGAGGGGAATCCGCGGAGGCGACGGCTCGGCCCCGCTCGGCGAGCTGCAGGACGGCAAAAATGTGCCGACCCCGGCCCGCCTCTGACCGCTCCGGCCCCCGGCCGCGGACGAGGCGGCATGGAGGGGTGCCGTGTCGCCAAGACGGGGCCGCAAGAATACGAGCAGAGCGTTCTTCTGGGGTGGAGGGTGTGGCCCAAAGTCCCAGAGTGACCCTGAAAGCCAGCCCCGCCAACGCCGCTACCTTGGGTAGATCGAATCCGGATTCGTCGAGGACTTGACCCGTCCGAAAATGCCTGTGCTACAACGCTTATGGCATTTGGAGCGGGTGACGGGTATCGAGCCCGAACGATCAGCTTGGGAGTCTGGGCTGCGTTCGTTTGACGATCGACGATTGGGACGATCGATCACTCCCGTTCTGCGGTCGAGGAGGAGATGCCGATGCTGCCGTCCACCACCGCGACACATATTGGACACATTGACTGGACGCTTGTGTGTGGAGTTGTTGTCGGCTGCTTTGGGACTCCGCGGGGGCCCTCAGAGATCACTGGAGTCCAGCGAATACTCACTGTCGGAGTCTTGAGGCACCGGGGGCCGTGGGCTGGGCTTGCCGGCCGCGGCCACAGGCTTTGGCAAGTTAGGTGATTTGAGTCACATCCCACATTCACCAATTAACTGACAGGACTATCTGGCCACAGTATCGTCCGCTTGGAGTGGACTGCGGCGGGATCAACTTCGATGCAGGTTTCTCTAGCCGTTTTTCTATGGAAATACCATAGCGCATCAGATGTCGTGTCACCGTTGAGAGAGAAATGAGAATAGCATCAGCATGCTCGAGAATGAACTAGATCAATCCACCACCTCCAGAGAGGACGAGAGAAGGCTCGACTCACTATTGATCAAGACGAGTTTGCTAGCAGAAATCGAAAGTCTGAAAGCGGAGGGCTACAGCGTCCATTTTAGTCCTGAAATCGAAAGAACTGACGCCGCGTATAGCAATGCAGACTCAGTTGTCTCGATGTTCGGCCGACTGAAAATTGGTGGCGAACGCTACGAGCTAGGTCACCGCGAATCGTTAACTTTGCGTGAATTAGGCGCCGCGAAGTTAGTCGCGCGTCTACGCCAGACACCGTTCCGGGCGATTGCCACCCCGTTTCTCGCAGCAAGTCGTCGGGTAAATCAAGCGAAAGAAGTGACCCGGCGGGATATCTTGTACTCTCCGGATAAAATGCCCTGGCATAACCAGTCCGGCCAAGCTGTGGCTCTCTTGACAATTGCCTTTGCGCACGACCTTCAAAGCAATCAAACTGGCGGCAAATATCGCACGATGAGCGCCCTGCTGGGGAAAGAGATCTTCGATACTTGTTTTGACGAGCGCTCATCCGGTTTCTTGATCGGTAAGACATTGTCGCAAGCCAATATCACCGCACAACAACTCCTGTTTGGAAAATCTCTGTGTAGGGCACAGGCGGTGACAAAAAGACGCATCAAGGAGCTTCATGAGTTTATCGATCAGCCGATCTCGGAGGATTTCAAGCAAATTGTTCAGTATTCTACTGATTCGCTCGGAATCCGCAGTCGCAAGGACAAACTTCGCGAAATAGTGTGTCACTATGTAGATACGCGGCTCGAGCACGGAGTAAAGCCAGCGACGCTGACCCTCTTGAGCGTCGGCTGCGGCACCGCCATCCCTATCTTTGAACTAGCGAAAGCCCTGAAAACCAAAGGGATATCCCCGTTGATTATTCTCCTCGATCAAGATCCCGTAGCGCTTGCGGCAGCGCAATGTCTTGCTGAGAACGAAGAATTTGGACTTGGTGACTCGATAGAACTGCATTGTCGTCGTCTCTTTAGCAACGCTGGAAAGATGCTTAGTCTTTCACCCGTGATACGCGGCCGCAAGATTGATATCGTTGAGGATACAGGATTGCGAGAATATCTGCCTCCGCGCGTATACGTGAGCCTGACCCGTGAGTTATGGGAAGCGCTGGCGGTAGGCGGCATTATGAGCACCGGCAATATGAATACTCATCGCCCACAGCCTGAGTTTCTACACGGGCTGATGGGCTGGGAGCCCATGGTACGAATGCGTGACATCGCGACTAGTTTAGCGCTCCATGAGGCGTCGGGTATCGAAAAGGGATCTACAGAGGCTTTCGTCACACCAGATGGCGTCTATACTCTCTATATTTCACAAAAACCGAAATCTATCTGCCGAAATGGATGACTTTATCCTGTACCGACCCTGGGGGCTTCGGCAGGCCCACACCTCCGCAGCGTTATTGAGTCGCCCTGCAGCGGTTTCTGTGAGGAACCGCGGATCCGGACTGAAATCTTGCGACTTGGCAATGATTCGCAAGCGGGACGCTCGACGAGACGGTCGATGTCGCCTTTGGGGGAACGACCACTGGAGCACCGGTAAGTGTGCCAGCACCGAGCGCTACGTCCGTGGACGGATCCCCAAACGAAGACCCGGTCAGCACCAGCCCGAGCTGGGAACAGGGCCTTCACGCGTGCCCGTCGCCGGTTCCGCCTTACGGGGTCAATTAGCCGAT
>JAYUBY010000425.1:0-4572 GCA_043740635.1 Alphaproteobacteria bacterium | reverse complement strand
CCCTTGTCGATCGGCAGGCGGGTGCCCATCAGCAGCGCGGAGATGATCTTTGCTTGGACCGGTTTGCCATCGATTTCCTTGGCGATCAGCTGAGTCAGCACGCCGGAGCCTTGGCTGTGACCGATCAAGACGACACCACGGCCCTTGTTCTCGTTGGCCAGGTAATAGTTCCAAGCGTCCAGCACGTCGGCGTAGCCTACGGCCCGCGTAGCCGGATCGTTGGCGCCCTGTATAGGCTTGCCGGTCATGCCGGCGCGTAAAGCTGTCAGCGTGAACTGGCGGTACATCGGCGCATAGATGCGGCACTTGGAACCGAAGCGGGCGAGCTGAGCCTTCACAACGCTCAGTTCCTCAGGTCCGATGTTCATGGTGCTGACGGCGCCCGGGTCATTGGAGACCGTCGGATAGACGTAGAAACAGTCGATCGGGGCTTTTGGATCAGCGGCGAACTTTTCCGCCGTCTCGGTCCCGTCGGCCTTCACGACCGTCGTCGTCAGATCGATCGCGCAGGCGTCGCCTGGCTTGCCCGTCCAACACAGCCAGTTGGCCTTATTGGCGTAGTCGTTCTTCGGATAGGTCGTTTGAGCGTGCGCACCAAAGCCCGCCATCGCCACGGTCGCGCTCAGCCCCAGCGCAACCAGTATTGTCCTGATCATAAGTTCCCTCTCAGCGTTTCTTGGGCAGTGATGCCTAAAGGATCGCGCGGAAGGGCGAGCAGGGTCCAGCCATTTCGATGCCGCAACGTCGGACTTTAGGCGACACGCACCCGAGCCGTGCTCTCCGGCAGGTCCTGTCCGAAGGCCCGCTGGAAGAACTCGGCCACTGTACCGCGCTCCAGCTCGTCGCACTTGTTCAGGAAAGTCATGCGGAAGGCGAGTGCAATGTCGCCGTCGAAAATCTCGGCGTTCTGAGCCCAGGTGATCACAGTCCGCGGGCTCATGACGGTGGAGATGTCGCCGTTCATGAAGGCGTTGCGGGTCATGTCGGCGACCCGCACCATGGCATTGATGGTCCGCTTCCCGTCGGTGGTGTTGTAGGTCGGGGCCTTGGCCAGCACGATCTCGGCTTCCACATCGTGGGCCAGATAGTTCAGCGTCGTAACGATTGACCAGCGGTCCATCTGGCCTTGGTTGATCTGCTGGGTGCCGTGATAAAGCCCTGTGGTGTCACCCAGCCCGATGGTGTTGGTGGTTGCGAAGAGCCGGAAATAGGGATTCGGGCGGATGACCCGGTTCTGGTCGAGAAGCGTCAACTTGCCGTGTGCTTCCAGCACCCGCTGGATCACAAACATCACGTCCGGGCGACCGGCGTCATATTCGTCGAACACGAGCGCGATCGGGCGTTGGATGGCCCAGGGCAACATGCCCTCGCGGAACTCGGTGATCTGTTTGCCGTCCTTCAGGACGATGGCGTCCTTACCGACCAAGTCGATCCGGCTCACGTGACTGTCGAGGTTCACCCGCACCAGCGGCCAGTGGAGGCGCGCAGCCACTTGCTCGATGTGTGTCGACTTGCCAGTGCCGTGGAAGCCCTGGACCATGACGCGGCGGTTGTGAGCGAAGCCGGCAACCAGCGCGCGCGTGGTCTCGGGATCAAACTTATAGGCCTCGTCGAGATCCGGCACATGCGGGTCTCGCGTCGTGAAAGCCGGCGCCATAGCGTCGAAGTCCACGCCGAACACTTCTCGCGCGTTGACTTCGTGGTCGGGGACCAGGGTCAGAAGCTGGTCTTCTTCAATGTCGAAAGCGGTCATGGCGGGGTTCGATTACAGGCTTGCCGAGGCGGACGCAAACAGGTGTTTTGATCCATGCTCGGGCGGTGCGCGCTGGCAAGGCAACTGGCGCCCGGAAATAGGGATTGCGGCGATGAACGACAATGAAATGACCGTTCGGGATTTTATCGCGGCTTGGTCGCGGCTTGATGTCGAGGAACTGGTCGAGTTCTTCACGCCCGATGGCGTCTACCACAACATGCCGATGCGCCCGGTCGCGGGCCATGACAACCTGCGGGGATTTATCGCCGGATTCCTCAAGGGCTGGACCAGCACGGATTGGGAGGTTCTAAACCTGATCGGCCGCGGAGATATCGTCGTAGCCGAACGCGTCGACCGGACGATGGTCGGCGAGCGACCGGTCGATCTGCCCTGCTGTGGCGTCTTCCAGTTGGAAAGCGGAAAGATCAAAATCTGGCGCGACTATTTCGATCTCGGGACCTACCGGGCCGCGCTGGGTACATAGTGAGACCAGGACCATGCCTATGGACGCCATCCTCGACTATCGCACGATCCAGGTCACACCCCAGCCGTCGGGTTTCGGGGCGGAGATCTCCGGCCTCGACCTGACGCGCCCGTTGCCCGCGCCGGTGCTCGACGAGGTCAAGGCCGCCTGGGCGCGGCATGGCGTGGTGGCCTTCCCAGACCAGGTCATGAGCCTAGACGCTTTGGAGGCCTTCACTCTGCAGATGGGAGGCTTCGGCAACGACCCTTACATCAAGCCCATGGCTGGCCATCCCAATGTGCTGGAGCTTCGCCGCGAGCCCGACGAAAAGGCCACCAACTTCGGCGCGGGATGGCACTCCGACTGGAGCTTCCAAGACGCTCCCCCGGCCGCCACTCTGCTGCATTCGAAGGTCGTCCCGCCGGTGGGCGGCGACACTCTCTTCGTCGATGCGTGCCGCGCCTACGAGGCCCTGTCGCCCGCTATGCAGCGAATGCTCGCGCCGTTGCGGGCGATCCATTCGGCGCGACAATCCTATGGTTCCAAGGGCGTCTTCTCAAAGGAGACCGAGAAGCGGACGATGCAGATCATCGTCTCGGAGGAGGCAGATGCCGCGCTCACGCACCCGCTGGTACGCACTCACCCCGTCACTAGCCGAAAGGCGCTCTATGTTTCGCCAGTCTACACAGTCGGGATCGAGGACCTGACTCTGGAAGAGGCCAAGGCGATGCTGGGGTTTCTGTTCTCCCACCTGAGCCAGGAGCAATTCACCTACCGCCACAAGTGGCGCGAGCAGATGCTGCTAATGTGGGACAATCGCTGCACCATGCACTTCGCCGAGGGCGGCTATGACGGCCACCTGCGGCTGATGCACCGAACGACCGTGGCCGGGGATGTCCCGACCTGAGGCCGCTTTAGCGCTTGGCTGACGGGCGCTTCGCCGCAGATTTCGCCGCCGCCTTCGGCTTTGCAGCCGCCGGCTTCACCTGTGCGGCTTGCGCTGTTTGGCCGATGCAAGTCGCTGCGTGGATCTGCGTCGTCAGATCATTATTCAGTTTGATCAAGCGGTGAACGTCGTCCTGGATCTCCAGGAGCGCCTCGGCGTCTTCGTAGGTCTGCAGGGCCTGTTTGTCAGAGGCCGCAGCTGAGACCTTCTGGCCGACCATGATGACTGATAGCAGGACCAGCTGCAGGAAGGTTTGCGCCATCCAGGCGACGAGCGCTGCTGTACCCGCCTTGATCGCGTCCGGCAGGCTGATCAGCGCCAGCAACGCAAAAGCGTAGGCGCACCACATCGTGCCAACCGAGTTGGTGATCAGGATGGCTATGCGGCCGTTGAAACCGACGTGCTCGGCTTCAGTCGTGTGGGGTCCAGCTTTTGCGCGTTCCGCGATCCGCGAATGTGGTGTGTGTTCCGTCGTCATTCGCCTGCCATCCGATCCTGAGTTGGGCTTGCCACGACCATAACCCGAGTCCAGCGGCCTGCGTCACGCCTCCGCAGATTGCGATCACTTTCGGTCTGAGCGAGGGTCCCAACAAATCGGGGAAGAGCATGAAAACGGATCGAACATCTTGGCGCTGTTCGCCGGCGGCGCTGGCGTTGGGCTTGGCGTTCGCGCTAGGCGGATCGGTATTTGCCGAGACCTCGCCGCAGCTCACCACGTGCGAGGGTGGGGCGCAGACGCCGGCGTGCAAAGCCGTTCGCGGCGACCGCGCCGAGGGCTGGACGGCGCAATCTCGCGCTGAGGTCTGCGCTCAGCATGGCATGGTCACCACCAGCCAACCGCTCGCGGCGCAGGCGGGCTTGCAGGTCCTCAAGCAGGGCGGTAACGCATCGATGTGGCGGTTGCAACGGCGGCCGTGCTGAACGTCGTAGAGCCGATGAACGTTGGCGTCGGCGGCGACCTCTTCGCGATCATCGACGTCGCCAAAGAGCACAAACTCTACGCTCTCAACGCCAGCGGTATGGCGCCCTCCGACGCGACACCGGAACACCAGGCCGCGCTGGGCTACAAGGCCGATCCGGTCAGTTGGGGGCCAGGCTCCGGCATGCCGTCTGAAGTCATTCTGACAGTGACCGTTCCCGGCGCAGCCTGGGGATGGGAGGCGGTGCTAAAGCGCTTCGGAACGATGGGCTTCAAGCAGGTCCTGGCGCCCGCCGAGGCCTAAGCCCGGGAGGGCTTCCCGGTCAGCCAACGAATTGCCTCGGACTGGCATCTGCCAAGGGCGCTACCTCTTAAAGCCTGCTGCGCGGGCCTCGATCCAGACTCGGTGGCGACCTGGTACGTCAGGCAGACCGCCGGTGGTCGGACAAATCTTCCGCAATCCCGATCTCGCCAAGACCTTCCGGCTACTG
>JAYUBY010000424.1:0-2753 GCA_043740635.1 Alphaproteobacteria bacterium | reverse complement strand
GGCGAGGCCCGTCGTCGGGCTGATCACGCCCATGGTTTTGACGCCCTTGGCAAGCGGGCCGCCATTACAGTTCTGGGCATTGCCGCTCAGGCAGGTCGCCGCGGTCGTTTCGTCCACGGACGGCGTGAAGGCGCCGAACACGCCCTGATAGAGGTCGATGAAGGTCGAGTTGAACGCGACATCGCGGTCCGCCTCGGTCCCCCACTTCTGGTCCGCCGTATAGCGGACGTTGCCGACGACCTTGAAGGTGTCGGTGAGCTTGTAGGAGAGCTGCGCGTAGCCCGACTCGTCCTGCGAGTTGAAGGTGTAGTTCTGGACGAACAGGTTGCGCAGCGGGTTCGGCGCCGCCGCAGTCGCGCCCAGTGGGTTGAAGCCCGCCCCAATCAGGCTGTTCAGCGTGATGGGATTGGCCAACTGAGACTGGCCCAGCGCCCTCGTATTGATCGGGTTGCTGTAATGCTGGCGGAAGTAGAAGCCGCCGATGGTCCACTGCAGCGGATTGGCGTCGGTCGACTGCAGCGAGACTTCCTGGCTGCCGAAGGCGTCGTTCTCGACATAGTTCAGATCGACCGTCGGGTGGATGACCAGCCGATTGGTCGGCCCGCTGCCCGGCAAAGTGAAGCTCGAGATATTCGAGTCTTGGTCGCCATAGTTCAGCGTATAGTTATACTGCTGATACCCCCCGATATATTTGAAGTCCATGTTTGGGAAGTGGTAGGTGAAGATGTAGTTGGCGTTGTCGTAGTCCCGCAGCGTGTTCACGCGCGGAATGGGGTTGGTGAAGTTGGTCGCCGGGGTCCGCTGGGTCGGGTTGTTGAATATCCCCGGCGTGCCCAGCGTGGCGCTGATCGCCTGCGGATCGGCTGGATTGCGGCCGGCCGCTGCGCCTGGCTGGATCGCCGTGTAGCCGTAGTTGGAGTTCACGAACAGGCTGGCGCCGGGATAGAGGTTGGAGTCGGTGAGGTTTGTCTCGTCCCAGCTGCCGGGCACGATGCCGTTTCGGGCGCCGGCGTCGCCGCGGTTGTTCCAGTTGGAGACGAAGACGCGACCCCAGAGGTCGGCGTTGGAACCGATCTTCAGGTCGGCCTGGCCTTCGATATACCACTCGTGGATCTCGCCATCTTCGGTGGGCAGATTGCCGTAGAGGTTCTTCTGGTAGCCGCGGTTCTGATTGTTGTCGTAACCAGCCAGACGCAAGTCGAGGCCCGGAAGCACCTGACCGGAGATCGCGCCTTCGACTTCATAGTGCTCGTAGTTGCTGACCGTGCCGCGGACTTCCGCATAGGGCGTGTCGGTCGGGCGAATGTCGATCGAGTCGATCGAACCGGCGGCGGCCTCGCGGCCACCGACGTTCTGCGGCCCGCGTTCGATCTGCTCCTGGCTCAGGAACAGCGACGACTTGTCGAGGCCGTAGGGCGAATAGACGTAGAATTCGTCTTCGTAGGTGGCGACGCGGGCGTCGTCGGTGAGGTTGATCGACTGACGGCCGACGCCGCGGATATAGGCGTGCACATTGCCCGGGTCATAAACGAAGCCCGGGGCGAAGTTGGTCACTTCCTGCACGGTCGAGATGCCGATCCGGTCGCGGGAGGCGCCGGTGAACACCGAAACGGCCACAGGGACTTTCTGCAATCTGGTCTGACGGTGTTCGGCGGTGACGATGACGTCGGCGCCGCCCGCTTCTTGGGAAGTGGCCGGCTCTGCCGGCGCCGGCGCCGCTGGCGCCGCGGCCTGGGCCAACGCCGGCGCGGCGATGGCGGTAAGGACGATAACGGAAGCACTCAAGCTAAGCACTCTCCGCAACTGCGAAGTATCACGCATACGAAATACCCTCCCTGCCGACACGCCGTCCCCTTCGGGATCGACCCGTGGCTTGATGCCCAAAAAGGCGTCCGAACAACGCCGCTATGTGATTTTCAAGCGTTGCCGGAATCACCACCAACGCCAGGCGCTGCTTCCGATACCGGCCGTTGAGTGTCAATGTGAACAACCTTAAGTGAACGCCGATAAGTTACGCATTCGGCACAAGCCGCGACACTGTTGCATTAATGGCGCGTTTGGCGCCGCAACCCCTGTCCTGGTCACGCTTTGCCGAATATCGGGAGGCTCAAGCCGCGATTCGGATCAAACTGGGCGAAAGCACGTTGTTTTGGTCCAATCGCGCCCGCCGGAAGGTCACGACTTGAGCGAAACCGCTGCAAAATCCGGCGCGCCAGGGCCGTTCGACTCCGACGACGAGCCGCCGGCCGGGAGCGGGCCGCTCGCCTTTCTGCGGGTTTTCGGGCCAGGCCTGATCACCGGAGCCTCCGACGACGATCCGAGCGGGATCGCCACCTATTCCCAGGCCGGCGCCCAGTACGGCTACGGCCTGGAATGGACGCTGCTGTTCAGCTGGCCGCTGATGTGCGCCATCCAGGAGATCAGCGCGCGGATCGGGCGGGTGACCGGTCGCGGCATTGCTGGCAATCTCAAGCGCGCCTATCCACGAAGCCTGGTCTTCACCCTGATCGGCCTTTTGCTGGCGGCCAACACCATCAATCTCGGCGCCGACCTTGGCGCCATGGCCGCGGCGCTCAAGCTTTTGATTGGCGGGCCCTTGTGGCTGCTGATCGCGGTCTTCGCCGTGCTGTCGACGGCGTTGGAGATCTTCGTCAGCTACAAGCGCTACGCCTCGATCCTGAAATGGCTGGCGCTGTCGCTGCTGAGCTATGTCGCCGTGGCCTTCGCCGTCAAGGTGCCCTGGGGCGACGTGG
>JAYUBY010000423.1:0-12277 GCA_043740635.1 Alphaproteobacteria bacterium | reverse complement strand
TGGCGCTCAAGGACGCCCCATCCGACGACTACGACCTGCGCGCGACAGCCCAACGCCTGGGCTACCAGCCGACCCCTGGGATGCCGGCGGCGGACCTGGCGATCAATTTCAAAGACATTGATGGCTACCTGGCGAGCTTGAGCTATGCGACCCGAAAGGACATGCGCCGTAAGCTTCGGCGATCGGAAGGCATCCGGATGGAGCTGCGCCAGGATCTCACGGGTCTCGAAGACCGGATTCTTGACCTCTATCGCCAGACCCGCGCCCGTTCCGACCTGCAGTTCGAAGACCTAACCGCGGACTACTTCACGGGTGTTCTGGCGCGGATGGGTGAGCGGGCGCTTTGTCCTTGCTACTTCCTCGGCGAGGAATTGATCGGCTTCAACCTGCTGCTCCAGGACGGCGAGACGCTGCTGGACAAATTCTTCTGCATGGAGACTGCTCGCGGTCCCAAGCATGATCTCTATTTCCTCAGCTGGTTCACCAACATCGGCCTTTGCCTGGAACGCAGCCTCAAGCACTACCGGAGCGGCCAGGCGGGGTACGCGACGAAGCTGCGCCTCGGCAGCCGCCTGGTGGGCGCAGAAATGCTCTTCCGCCATCGCCGCGCGTTGGTGAACAGAGCGCTGCGGATCGCCGCTCCCTGGCTCGCCGATGACCCGGTCCCGGTCCGGGGCGCCGCATGAGGCGCATCGCCGTCGCCGCTCAAACGCTGGGCGGGCTCCTGCCAAACCTCGAATTCCGTACGCGTGACGTTTACACAGCCACAGTCAGCCCTACTTACCACTGGGTCCGTTCGACCCCAGGATTATCGAAATGACCGTCACCGAACCCGAATTGCTCGACCTGATCGCCCAGGAAGCAATCATCGATCGCGAGAAGCTGACGCGTGAGGCGACCTTAGGTGACCTCGGTATCTCCTCGCTGGACGTCATCACCCTGCTGTTCGAGCTGGAGGAGCGCTACGGCGTGGTGATCGAAGAAGCCGACATGCCGAAGATGGAAACGCTCGGCGAGATGGTCGATTTTTTGATGGCCCGCATCGCCGCTCAGCCGGAGACGGCATGAGCGGTGTGCGTCGTATCGCTGTCACGGGGTTCGGTGCGGTCTCGGCTTTGGGCGCGAGTGCGGCAGAGACCTGGGACGCGGTCCGAGAGGGCCGCGGAGGCATAGCGTCTCGCGTCTTCAATCCTGGGCAACACGGACCAGAGCCTGTGACTTTGCCGGCGGCGCTGGTCGCTGACGGATTCCAGGCCGCGCTTGAGGCGCGCTTGGGCCGTAAAGTGTCGGCCAGTATTGACCGCTTCGCCTTGATGGCGCTCTGCCCCGCTTTTGAGGCTCTAGACCAAGCGGGTCTTCTCGGCGACGCGGTCTTGAGCGAGCGGACAGCCGTCGTCCTTGGCCACGGCCAGGGCGGACAGGAGACGTTGGAACGCGGCTACGAGCGCTTCTTCGGCATGAAGTCGCAGCGCATGCATCCGGCCATGGTGCCAAAGGTCATGGTCTCGGGCGGGGTCAGCGCGGTGGCCATGCAGTTCGGCATCCACGGCCCGGTCTTCGCAACCTCCAGCGCCTGCGCGTCTTCCGCCCACGCCATCGTACAAGGCGCCGGCCTGATCCAGACCGGCTTGGCCGACGTCGCCATTGTCGGCGGCTCGGAGGCCATCGCCACGCCGGGCAGCATGGCCGGCTGGCAGGCGATCCAGGCGCTGGCCTCGACAACTTGTCGTCCGTTCTCTGAAGGCCGTGACGGCATGGTGATGGGTGAAGGCGGCGCGATTTTGATCCTCGAGGACATGGACCGAGCTCGGGCGCGTGGCGCCAAGATACTGGGTGAATTCCTCGGTGCGGGCATGACCTCCGACGCCTTTCACATCACCCAGCCCTCCCTTGAGGGAACCAGCGCGGCGATCCGCCAGGCCTGCGCAGCCGGCGATCTCTTCTCCCAGGAGGAGGTCCTCGTCAGTGCACATGGGACGGGTACGCCGCTCAACGACCAAAACGAGTCCGCCGCCTTGAACTTGGCGTTCGGCGGCTATTCGCCACGCCGCCCAGTGATCGCTACTAAAAGCGCGCATGGCCACTTAATCGGCGGCTCAGCAGCGCTCCAGACGGTGATCGCGCTGCAGGCCCTGCGCGCCGGGATGGCGCCGCCGGTGCTGAATTTTCTCGCGCCGGATCCGGCGTGCGACCTGGATCTGGTGCTGGGCCAGGCCCGGCCGATCACCGCGCGCCACACCCTTCTAAACGCTTTTGCATTCGGCGGTCTGAACGTCTCCATGGCGTTCGGGCTCGCTGCTTGAGTTCCTACCGCGTCCGTGGCTTTTGGCTCATTCTGGAGACCTGAGAATGTGTCGTTCGACCCTCGCGATTCTGCTGCTGACAGGGATCGCCCTGGCTGCTTGCGCCAAGAAATCGTCGCTCTACCTGGACTCCGGTCGCAGCGAGTCTAGCGCTCCCGCCCGCAAGTCCGACACTCATCCGACCGCTCCGGCGTCTCCGTCTGTGGCGACCGAAGCCGGAAGCGCCAAATAGGCCTTACGGCCTTGCGGTAGGCACCCGCGCGGCCTTTTGGTCGAGGAAGCCGAGAAAGTGGGCGTAACGCAGAGTTCGCACGCCCGCAGCCACCTGCGCCTCTGAGGTCTCGTCGCGCAACGCCCGCATCTTCGTCCAATGCACCTTGGGCCGATGGTGATGTTCGGCGTGGAAGCCGTTGTTCAGGAACACCCAGTTGTAGATCGGCTCATACGTGGAAACGCCGGTG
The DNA here is from genome assembly GCA_043740635.1 of Alphaproteobacteria bacterium. Lineage (GTDB taxonomy): Bacteria > Pseudomonadota > Alphaproteobacteria > Caulobacterales > Caulobacteraceae > Phenylobacterium. The sequence goes on along the minus strand of JAYUBY010000423.1, from coordinate 9,513 downwards.
GCGATCGGCTGATCAGGATCCGCGCCCGCGTGCTCGTACCAGGCAATGAGAAACGAGAGGCAGTGGCCGAGGTAGTAGAACGGCGCAAGTAGCAGGACGAAGCGCCAGTTCAGCATCAGAACCAGGCCGTAGACTGCCACGATGGTCCAGAACTCCTGTAGCGCCTGGCGTGCCTCTTTCGGCCGTTTTGCGCGGATTTTGCGGGCGACTGTGAACGGGCCGTCGTCGCGCCAGAACTGACGGAAGACATAGGAGACCGGTGGTTCGACCTTTCCGTCCGCGCCGTACTGATAGAGCGAAATCGGATCAATTGTCGTGCCATCCCCGCCGATCCGATCAGAGTTGCCGGCGTGGTGACGCATATGGACATAGGCGTACATCGTCTGCGGTGTGCCGAGCGCCAAGGTCAGGGCCAGGCTCGTCGCTCGGTTCAGCGGTTCCCAGACGAAGAATGGGTTGTGGATAAAGTTGTGAGAGATTGAGTCCAGGCTCCAGCCGATGGCAATCCCGTAGGCCGCCGCGCCAGCCAGCCGCTCGGGCCAGTTAAGCTGCGACCAAGCCAGCAGGAAGACCAGCAGCAGGCCCACATGGACATAAACCAGCGCAGCTGGGATGGCGTCCCAGGCGGAGTAGCGGAAGAGACCCGCATGCGCTCTGGGCTTGGCACGCCTTTGGGTTTGGTCTGCCACCGTCATGCTGCAGTCCTGGGGCGCCGCGCTGTGGGAACACGGCGGTTCTTGGCTTCCAGGAAGCCTAGGAAGTGGGCCCGTCCGATCACGTTCACGGCCTCGCGCTTCTGCTCCTCGGCGATCTCGTGGTGCAATGCGACCATCTTCGTCCAGTGAACCTTGGGCCTGTAGTGATGCTCGGCGTGATAGCCGTTGTAGAGGAAGACCCAGTTGTAAAGCCGGCCATAGGTCGAGACGCCCCAAGCGATCGGTTTCGCCGGGTTCCCGCCGAGGTGCTCATAGTAGCCGTTCAGGTTCGATACGCACTGCCCGAGGTAGCTGGCGACCACCATCAACGGCACGAACGCCCAGCGCCCCGTGAGGACGCCGAAGAGCAATAAGACGCCGTAGACGACGATCACCGACCAGAATTCGAACCGCGCGACCTGGGCGTCGCGAGGCCGCTTCTTGCCGATCTTGCTGGCGATCTCGAGCGGCGCGTCGCCTCGAAAGAACTCCAGGAAGACGTAGGAGATCATTGGCTCCGGCTTGCCGTCATATCCGTGTTGGTAGATCGACAACGGATCGATCGTCGCGCCGCTTTCGTCGGGCAAGTCAGCGTTGCCCGCGTGATGTTTGAGATGGACATAGCGGTACATGGTCTGTGGCGACAGCAGGGCAAGACTAACGACCAGGCTCATCAGCCGGTTCAGCCGGTCAGAATTGAAGAACGGGTTGTGGATGAAATTATGGGCGATGGAATTAAGGTTCCAGCCAACGCTGAACGCGTAGAGCACCAACCAGCCGATCCTCGCTGCCCATGACAGGCTTGGCCAGAAGCTGAAAAGCAGCAGGGCCAGGCCCAATTGCAAAACCGCCAAGCCAGCCGGGATCGCATCCCAAGTACTGGTTTTGAAGATCTTTGAGGGCGGGGTGGAGCGGCTCACGGGGTCGTCTCTCACTCGATCAGGTTCATTCTAGGGAAGACGTCTGGCAGCAATATGGCCACAGCATCCGCCACATCAATCCGCCTTCGGCGCGCCGGCGTCAGAAGCCAGAAGCGCGACACCTGCCGCAATCACCACCACACCTGCGATCCGTTCCGGATTGAGCATCTCGTGAAACAGCAGCACGGCGCTTGCCAGGGTGCTGACATAGATGATCGCGGTCATTGGGAAGGCCCGACCCAGGTCGATGTCCTTCAAGATCGTCAACCAGATCAGGAAGCCGCAGAAGTAGAGGCCAAACCCCAGCCAGACGACCGGCGTCGTCAGTGCCTGGCCGACCAGATGACCAAGGCCGGAGCGGTCATCGAGCGTAGCACCTGCAAACTTGAAGGCGATCTGGGTCGCCGTCTCAACGGCGATAAACAACAGCCAACCGCCGATCGCCGCCTGCAAGGTGCGGGCGGGTAGGGGCTGTCCTTTGGGCGCGACATCAACCAAGGCTGGCTCCCACAAGGCCCGCGCCCAAGGTGACCAGACCGGCGCCAATCCAGCGCCGCGCCCGAGGCCGCTCGCCAAGGAACAATCGTCCGGTCAGCACCGCACCCACATAGGATAAGGCCGCCATCGGTCCGACGATCGACAGTGGTGCGTGACCTAAGACGTACATCCAGGAGGCCGCCTCGACGCAGTAACCCAGGAAGCCAGCAATGATCCACGGGCTACCTGCGACCGCCCGCCAGAAGACGTGGCCCGCCGCACCGTCGTTGATGCCGTCAAGGCCCAGCTTGAAGGTTGTCTGGCCAAACACATCGAGCAAGACAGTAAGGCCGAAGAGAAGCCAGGCCGGCGTGGTCATGAAGGGTCTTCCAAAGCGACGGTCACGGACCAGCCATATCGGATGAACGCCGATGCGATCAGCAAAAACGCCCTGGAAAGCCGCTAAGCCTCCAGCTCGATGTCCCAGTACAGGTAGTCGAGCCAGCTTTCGTGCAAGTGGTGCGGTGGGAAGCGGCGGCCGTGCTGCTGAAGCTCGAAGGCTGTGGGGCGATGCGGCGGCCGGCGAGGATGCATTCCGGCCTCGCGCGGCGTGCGCCCCCCCTTGGTCAGGTTGCACCGCGCGCAGGCGGTGACGATGTTTTCCCAGGTTGTGCGCCCGCCCCTGGAGCGCGGGATAACATGGTCGAACGTCAAGTCTTCTCCGGCGCGGCAGTACTGACAGCAGAACGCGTCGCGCAGGAAGAGATTGAACCTTGTGAAGGCCGGGGGGCGATCCTGGGCCACGTACTGTTTGAGCGAGACGACGCTCGGCAGTTTCATTTCGAACGATGGCGAATGCACGATCTGGTCGTAGGTGGAAACCACGTCCACGCGGTCGAGGAAGACCGCCTTGATGACGTCCTGCCAGGGCCAGAGGGAGAGCGGATAGTAGCTGAGGGGCCGGAAGTCGGCATTGAGCACCAGCGCAGGCGCACCTGACGGCGGGCGGCTAAGCACCTGCATGGTTGGCCACCCCATGGCTGGGAACCGCGGAGCGCTGGGCGCTTATGACAGACGTTGATGCACTGAAGACGAGGCCCCTGTTCGCGACGTGTAGATGCAGCGATGGGCCCGTTCAGTAAGCTCGGGCAATCCCGCACTGGGCATCAATATAGGAGCGATTCGGAGACATCTCCATGAGGCAGAGCGGGCCTTAGCCTCGCCGCAACTCGTAAACGAGCGGGCGAGGCTTATCGGCAACGCATCTGCATCTTAGGCCGCAACCATTGCGGTGGCGCCGGCTATGGCCAGGCCAAGGAGCACGATGGCGTAGGAGCCAAGGACATCCAGGAAGCGGTTCATTTGGATCGACATAGCTCAGTACCTTTCTAGAGCTGGGCGCCGGCATTTCGCTCGCCCGTCCGATGTGGACAATGCTTAGATAGCACTTATCTGAGCATTGCAAAGATACAATTTTGTGCAGTGCAGCTATGCATTATTGAATGGGCTCAAAAGTGCGCCCGGGTCCGCGACGAAAAAAAGCCCCGTGAGGGGCCCTTCTCCAGTCACCAATGATGAGGAGATCAGCCGGCGACGGCCAGGAAGGCCAGGGCGACCGACGAACTCATAGCCAGGATCAGCGCCGGCGCGATACGGTCGAAGAAGCGAACGATAGACATGACACACACCTTTGAGTGGGAACCCTGTAGGGATCAGGGCGCTTATCATCTTAGCAGCGTCAAGATAGTGCACATCTAAGCGCCGTCAAGATATCTTTACGGCGCCCAGATTGAGAATTAGAGTGGGTGCGATGAGAGAATCTTCAACCGCCGACGCCCGGCCCTATCACCACGGTGATCTACGCCGCGCGCTGATCGACGCCGCGAGCCGCCTTCTGGAAGCTGAAGGACCGAGCGCGCTTTCTCTGCGCGCAGTGGCCCGGGAAGCTGGCGTCAGTCCGGCAGCGCCCTATCACCACTTCAAGGACAAGGGCGAACTTCTGGAGGCCGTGGCTCACGAAGGCTGGACCCTGCTCGATGAAGCTTTGGCGAAGGCCAAGGCCAACGCGGCCTCTCCCGATAAGGCGTTGAATGAGCTGGGCGTCGCCTACGTTTGCTTCGCCCGCGAGAACCCGGCGCTCTACCGCGTGATGTACGACACCGCCCGCGATCGCGAGGACCTGCCCGACCAGATGAAGGACGACAAGGACAGCGCCTACTGCAAAGTCCGCGATACGCTGGTGGAAGCAGGCGCTGACCCCGCGGACGCGCTCGACATTGAACTCGCCACAACGGCGGCCTGGTGCTCGGCCCATGGTCTCGCCGAAATGGCCGGCTTCAAGCAATTCGAGCATCTGAAAGAGGCCTGCGGCGGCGAAGTGCCCTTCCTGCGGGCGATCTTCGAGCACATGGGTCTAGTTTCCCGCATAGCGCCGGAATAGACCCGCTCGGGTGTCAGAGCCCGCCTTCGTCACCCGCTTCGCGCCCTCGCCCACCGGCTATCTGCACCGGGGCCATGCCTTTTCGGCCCTGAGCGCCTTTGCAGCCGCTGAGGCCGGCGGCGGCCGTTTCATCCTACGAATTGAAGATATCGACCGCACCCGCTGCCGCCCGGACTACGAGGCGGCGATCTATGAGGACCTCACCTGGCTGGGCCTGGAATGGGAACGCCCAGTCCGCCGCCAGTCCGAGCACATGGACGAATACGGCGTGGCCCTCCGCGGCCTCTTCGAACGCGGTCTGATCTATCGCTGTTTTCGAACTCGCCGCGAAATCGCCGAGGCCATCGAAAGCGCCCCGCACGGCGCAATGGAGGCGTTCCGCGGAACACCTCTTGCGTCGGACGAGGAAGCGCGACGCGTCGAAGCCGGTGAATCCTACGCTTGGAGACTGTCGCTCGCCGCCGCAGAACGCGCGCTCGGCAGCTTCGGTGGCCTCACGTTCCAGGAAGAAGGCCACGGACCCGCTGGCGAAAACGGCATGATCCAGGCCCACCCTATGATCGGCGGCGATGTCGTACTGGCGCGTAAAGACGTCGGCATCGCCTATCACTTGGCTGTGGTCATCGACGACGCGCTGCAGGGCGTGACGAATGTCGTCAGAGGCGAGGACCTTTTTGAGTCGACGCATGTTCAGCGCCTGCTCCAGGCGTTACTGGAGCTACCTCCGCCCACCTATCGTCACCACCGGCTTCTCGCCGGCCCGAACGGCAAACGCTTCGCCAAGCGCGACCTCGCTGAGACGCTGCGCGAACTGCGGGCGTCGGGTATGACGCCGCAAGCGTTGCGGGGAGAGCTTGAGTTTTGACCGGAGAGGCGAACCCGCCGGCGGAGGCGCCGCGCTGGACCGCGATCGGCGCGCTGATCTTCGGCGCGTGCGTTATCGGATTTTCGGGAATCCTCATGCGGTTGACCGGCACGGGTCCGGCAGCGGCAGGATTCTGGCGCCTCGCCTGCGCGTTGCCTCTGCTAGCAGTGATAACCCGGCGCGCGAGCGGCCCGCTTGGCCGGCCGACGCCTATTGCGCTCTTGACGGGTCTGCTCTTCGCCCTGGACCTGGGGTTCTGGCACTACGGGCTCAAATATACCTCCGTGGGCGCCTCGACGGTGCTTTCGAACCTCGCGCCCGTGGTGGTCACAGCCTTTGCATGGATCTTCCTGAAACAGCGCCCGCGGGCGCTGTTCCTTGTGGCGATGGCTATTGCCGTGGCCGGGGCCTGGATGATGGGGGTAGCTCGAGGCGCCGGCGCCCCGGTGATCAACGCCCCGCTGGGCAACCTGCTCTCGGTAGCGACCGCCTTCTGGTATGCGCTTTACTTCCTGGCGATAGCCCAAGGCCGAAAGACCCAAGCCGCAAGCCGGCTGATGTTCTGGTCGGGGGTAACCGGCGCGCCGCTGCTGCTGGCTTCGGCTCTGCTCTTCAGCGAACAAATCCTACCGACGACGACTGTGGGCCTTGCGGCTTGCGTTGGTCTGGGACTGGTGCACGTGGCCGGACAGGGCTCCATCGCTTGGGCGATGGGACGGCTGCCGACGTCGCTGGCCTCGGTGGTGGTGCTGGTTCAGCCGGTGGTTGCGACCTACGCCGGTTGGGTGCTGTTCGGAGAGGCGCTGGGGCCGTTGCAGACCGCGGGCGCGGCGGTGGCGCTTGGCGGCGTGGTGCTGGCACAATGGGCGTCTAGACCAGGGCCCAGGCTCGACGCGACGCCTCGATAGCCGCCAGTTTGGCATAGAAGGCCGACCAGTCGTCGGCCTCAGCAATCGGCGTCCAAAGCGCCTCGATCTCGCCCACGAGCAGTTCTTCCGGCTCGGCCCGCGCGAAATAGGCGCCTTCCAAGCGCTCCGGCCGATCCGGCTCGAACGCAGCGAGCAGTCGCAGGAATTCAGCGAAACCCTCCTCGCCGTAAAGGTCGCCTCGAGGGCCGGCCAGCGCACGATCCTTACGGCCGCAGAACCAATCGAAGAAAAATGGTTCCCAACGCAACCGCTCGCCGCCTTCGGCGAACGCGCGGAAGGCGGCCTCGACGAGAGCCGCGTCGTCTTCGGTTCCGCGCGGCTGGACACCAAGCCTCGCCAGCATGGCGGCCGTCAGTTCGGCGCGGTAGGCAATGGCGAAGCCGTTCAAGGCGTCGACCAATGCATCGCTCTCGGCTGCCAGGCTCAACGCGCCCGCCAGCTGCTGCAGGTTCCAAAACACCGCTTCCGGCTGGCGTCCGAAGCTGTATAGGCCGGCATGATCGAAATAGGCGGCGGTGAAGTTCGGGTCGTTGTGTGGGAGGAAGCGATAGGGTCCGTAGTCAAAGCTCTCGCCGGTCAAGTTCATATTGTCAGTGTTGAGCACGCCATGCACGAACCCCGCCGCCATCCAGCGCGCGGTAAGGCGGGCGCATTTCGCGACGACGACCTGCAGCAGGGCAACCGGGCTCTCATCGGCGCCAGAAAGCTCTGGATAGTAGTTCGCGATCACGTGGTCGGTCAGTGCCGTGATCCGGTCCGGACGCTCGAAGAAGGCGTGACGCTGGAAGCTACCGAAGCGAATGTGGCTGTGGCTCAACCGGACCAGCACCGCAGAGCGGGTCGGGCTCGGCTCGTCCCCACGCTCTAGGTCCTCACCTGTCTCGATCAGCGAGAAGGACCGCGATGTAGGGACGCCCAGCGCCTCAAGCATGGCGGTCGCTAGCACCTCGCGAACCCCGCCTTTCAGCGTTAACCGGCCGTCCCCGGATCGCGACCAGGGCGTGCGGCCTGATCCCTTGGTTCCGAGATCCAACAATCGATCGGTTCCCGCCTCGCGCATTTGGGCAAAGGTGAAGCCGCGGCCATCGCCGAGTTCCGGGTTGTAAACCCGAAACTGATGGCCGTGGTAGCGTTGGGCCAGGGACGGATCGAGGTTGTCCGGCAATGGCTCGAAGCGGCCGAAGTGGGCGATCCACTCATCGTCGCTCAGTGTGTCGAGTCCCACGGTCGCCGCCGCTCGATCATTGCGAAACCGCAGGATCGTCTTTGGGAACACCTCGGCCCGCACCGGATCGGCGAACTCAGGGCCCAGCTCCTGAAATCGTGGAGCGGGCCGATAGGCGGGGGAAAACGGCAAACTCAGCCGATCCGCGTGCCCATGGCGCCGTCGACCGGCAGGATGGCGCCCGAAATGAACCGAGCGTCGTCGCTCGCCAAGAATAGAGCGGCATGGGCGGTGTCCCAGCCGTCACCCATCTTGCCGCGCAGCGGCACGCGCGCGTCACGCTCCGCGCGGACCTCCGACGTCGGCCGGCCCGTGGCGCTGGCAATGCCGCTGACTGCCATCGGCGTGTCCATGTAACCCATCTCGATGGCGTTGCAGCGCACGCCGTAGCGGGCGTTGGACTGGGCGACAGAGGTCGTTAGCCGGTTCACCCCCGCCTTGGAGACTTCGTAGGCGAGCTGGATTCCGCCGGCCCTCGCGGCCAGCGACGAGATGTTGACAATCGCTCCACCCGCCTGCTCGCGCATGACCGGGAGGGCAGCCTTGATGGTCATCCACATGCCCTTGAGGTTGACGCTGAGAATGCGGTCAAAGGCCGCCTCCTCCAGGCGGTGCGCCGGAGCGTCGCCGCCGCCAATGCCGACGTTGTTGATGAGGATGTCAAGCCGGCCATAGCGCGCCTTGGCGACCTCTATGACCTTCATGCAATCGGCTGCCTTGACGATGTCGGCGGCCAGCGACGAGGCGACGCCGCCCTCCTCGGCGATCAAGTTGACTGTCTCCTGGGCCCTTTCGGCGACGCGGTCGACGCAGAGTACCGTTGCGCCTTCGCGGGCGAACAGCATCGCCATGGCGCGGCCGTTTCCGATGGTCTCGCCGGGCGTCTGTCCGGCGCCCACAACGACGGCGATCTTGCCTTCCAGGCGACGCACCACGGTTAGAAGCCCTTCAAGTCAGGATCGAGGGTCTGGCCAGCGTCCAGCTGCACGCCGAAGGTGTTCAGGATCATCGACACCTGCGTGTATTGGCCGGTTGTGAAAACCACGTCCATCCGCTGCTTGTCGCTGAAGTGCTTGCCGAGCTCAAACCAGGTCACCTCGCCAATGAACTGGTCGGCGTGTAGCTCGTCGCAGGCGCGGATCAGCGCCGCGTCGGCCGCGTTCCAGTCAGCCTCAGCGCCGGCCTTGATGCGGTTGATCTCGTCTTCGGTGAGACCCGACTGAAGCCCTATCCGCTTGTGCTGCGTCCACTCATAGCCGGACTTGCAGAGAAAACCCGTGCGCAGGATCACGATCTCGCGCTCTCGGGCCGCGAGGTCGTTGCGGCGCGAAAGCACATAGCCGCCCCAGGCGTTGAACCGCTTAAGCGCCTTCGGCGCGTGAGCGAGCGTTCGAAAGATGTTCAGCACCGGTCCCGGTCGCATGGGCTCCAGCGCCTCCGCCTGTTCGGGGGTCAGTTCGGCGTCGCCGAGCGGCGCGAACCGGGGTTGGGTCAGTCGCATCGAAGTGCCTCCGTGGCTCGTTCACGTCCATGCCGTTCGGATACCTTAGCGGCGCGCGCGGAGCCATGCTAACCGAAGCCATGGCCAGGCGGATCACCCTCGATTTCCTGAAAACCGAAAGCGCGTCTGGCTTGATCCTGGCGGCAGCGGCGCTCGCCGCCATCGCGCTGGCCAACTCACCGTGGGCACACATCTATTTCGGCTTTATCCACGAAGCCTTCACGGTTCAGCTTGGCGCCTTCACTGAGACCTTGCCGATCGGCGATTGGGTGAAAGACGGCCTGATGGCCGTGTTCTTCTTCGTGGTCGGACTGGAAATAAAATACGAGATCATCAAGGGTGAATTGGCCAATCCGCGGCGGCTGGCGTTGCCGATTCTCGCGGCCCTCGGTGGCATACTCGGGCCAACGCTGGTCTACCTGACGATAAACATGGGCAGGGGTGGCGCGCCGGGGGGCTGG
>JAYUBY010000422.1:0-2691 GCA_043740635.1 Alphaproteobacteria bacterium | reverse complement strand
GCGCGGTCTCAGCCGCCGCCCCGAACGCCATGCCCAGCCGATAGGCGCAATCGGCCATGTCGGAGAGCTGTCGGCTGCGCGGATCGGCGTCGGTCATGGATGAGAACAAACATAGAACACATAGACGCCGACGTCAAGGCTGAGCCGTCGGAAATCGTGGATGTCTGCCCGTGGGAAGAGTGGTGTGTAGAGGAACGAAGAACAAGCTCAGCCGTTCGACGCCGCAGGGGAGCATGGCCGCCGCGTTGCCCCTGAGCTTCAGAGGAGGGTCAAGCATCATGCCAGCCACGCTCAACCTCATCTTCGGGCCCATCGGCGCGGGGAAGACCACCTACGCCCACGCCTTGGCCCGCCGCGAGGGCGCGGTCGCGTTTGTCCTCGACGACTGGGGCGTGCGCCTCTTCGGCCCCGATGTCCAAGGTCCCCTCGATTTCGGGTGGATGCTGGAACGCCTCGCCCGCTGCGACGCGCTGATCTGGTCGACGGCTACCGACGTGCTTGCCGCCGGGACTTCGGTGGTCCTGGACCTCGGCCTGATGCGCAAAGAGAACCGGGAGCGCATCCGCAAGCTCGCTCAGGAGGCGGGCCTGTCAGTGCAGTGGCACTTCCTCGATGCGCCGCAGGAGGTCCGCCGCGCCCGCGTCGCCGGCCGCAACGAAACCAAGGGCGAGACCTTCGCGAGGGAAGTGCCGCCGGAGATGTTCGACATGATCGAGGCCATCTACGAGGCGCCGGCGCCGGCGGAGCTGGAGGGCGCGGTGCTGAGCGTGACCGACGATGGCAGGATCGCGGCTCCAGGAGAGGAGCCGGCCGAGGCGCTGCACTAGCTCGGCGATGGTGCGGGTGCTGCCGCCGCCAATCTGCAATGTCGCTCTGCAGGTAAGGGGCGGGTAGAAGTCCGATTTCCTGACGCGAGCCGGCGACGGCTTCCGCGAGCCATTGCGGGGCGTCCACCCCATCGCTTTCCGCACGGCGACCTCCCGAACCGCGGCTGTCTCTCCCAGCCGGCAACCTCGAATCCAGTAACTCCGCCGGGTCTTGGCCCTTCGGAGCAGGAGAAACCGAAGACCGCGGTCGATACCCGCAAACGCCGACTTGAAGGCGGTAGAAAGCAGATGACCCAGTCAACCCCCCGATTCCGATAGCTAACCGCGCGCCTCCGTCGGTGCCACTGACCCAGTGACTGAGTTTCAGTTCAAAGGGGTCGAAGATGCGTTCCTACAGAGTTGCTTTCGGGGCGGTCGCCCTACTTGCCGGCCTGGTGACGGCGGCCGTCGCGCAGGCGGGGACAGTGGTGCTCGTTCCTAGAGCGCACGCCCAAGTTGCCGGTGCACCGTTCTCCACGGTCGACTCGACATCGGGGACCTTTACGGCTCAGACCGCCACCGCGCTCGACGGCAACGCCGCGTCGGCCTATGCGAGTCTCCCCCTAGGCATCCTCCGGGGTTACGCGGCTGGCGGTAGCGAGATGTTCAACTCAATCGCCATTTCTCAGTCTTCGTTCTCCGAGACGCTCCACTTCAACAACACCAGCGGCGGGATCGTGGCGCTGTCCCTGAGATATGCCGTGGACGGCGATTTCTCGCAAAATCCTCACGCCTTCCCACCCGTGGCCGACGGCTCGGCGGGGCTTCTCCTCTATGGCTGCGGCTCGTGCGGCAACGATTTGAATCAAGAAATCCAGCTTGGCACGCTGGGGCTGGTGGCCGGCGACCAAGCGCGGATGCATTTCAATTTCGGTGGCGGCACCAGTTTCGAAGACTTCGGCAATCCGATAGATTCGCGGCGTTTCACCACCGGCAGCGCATTCAGCGCCGGGCACTTAACCGGCTTCATCGCCACCACGCTCTTCATACCGACCGGCCTGACGACACTGGGCGTTGGCGCAGACCTGAACTTGGATTGCCGCGCCGGGGCGGTCTGCGACTTCGGGCATACCGGACAGTTCAGCTTCGGCGCTCTGGCGAACGGCCTCAGCTTCACTTCGGAATCGGGCACATTCCTGAGCGCCGCCCCTTCGGTTGGCCCGCCGGGTGTTCCGGAGCCTGCGTCCTGGGCGCTGATGATCAGCGGGTTCGGCCTGGTGGGCGCGGCGATGCGTCGCCGCCGCACGATGGTCGCAGCCTGAGCCTCACGACTGAATGTGATGCGCCGCCGGTGTGTCGGAATCGGCGGCGTATTACGTGTTGCGAAGCCACCGGGAAAGGCGCGGCGCTGGACCACTTTTTCCTCTGCGGCGGACTCCGAGTGGGTCCGCTTCCAGGCGCGGAGCCTCTCACCGTTATCTACCCCTAGCCGCCGTTTGGAGAGTCCGCTTAGGGTGTGGCGAAGGTTGATCCGTTCGGGGCGTCGCTTTGGAAGTTCACAAGCCGAAGCCGTGGCACGGCTGGCGAGAGTTCCTGAAGGAATACGTGATCGTCGTCGTCGGGGTGCTGACCGCATTGGCGTCGCATCTTCGCCTCCTCATACGGGATATGGACCCAGTTCGACGTGACGAAGAGTGCGAGCCCAGAGCTGCCATGACGCACACGGGCAATCAGATCGATAGCGAACTAAGCCAACGGGGTAAGACTTGCGCATCGCTCCACCCGGCGCCGGCGCACATTCACACATGAAAACGCCGCCGGGTAGGCCCGGCGGCGCAATCATCTCGCAACCGTCGAGGTGGCTCTAGGCCGCGACGAGGTGACG
>JAYUBY010000421.1:0-2085 GCA_043740635.1 Alphaproteobacteria bacterium | reverse complement strand
TTATATCCTTGATTAGCGCCTGGTCAGGCACGGGTTGATTATCGACGCACCCAATGACGATCAAACCATGATCCGGGAATTTGGCGCGTTCGGCGAATTTCATCGCAGAATCGACATTGGAGACGACCGCATGGTCGAAATTCGTTTCTGAACTTGCGTCACGTCCGATCAATTCAAGGCCGGTTTCTCGATCGATTAGTACTATCAGTTGGATCGCGGCGCCGACGCCGCCAAGGTCTCGGCCAATCGACGCTGGGCGGCCCGCTCCGATGCCTCCTGGAGAACAGACTTAACCGTGTCGCAGACTGTCGGTGCAACAGGCGCAGCATGTTCCGCGCGCACAGCCTCCCACTTGCCGCTGATTTGCTCGCCGTAGCGCTCGAACAGAGCTTCTTCCCAAAGCAGCCGGATCGTCAGGAGATCCGTGATCGTGTTGTCCGATTCACCCTGCAGTTCCGCCTGCCAGAGCTTGTAGCGTGCATACTGCGCCCAACCGCCGAGAGTCATGAGCAACTGATGGAAATACGTCTCCAGGGCGTCAGGTTGGAGTTCAAGCCGGTTCGTCGCGCGTGCAAGGGCATCTCTTGCGCTCTCGGAAGCCTCAGAGACAAAGGTAGCGAAGTCCGTTAGCCCGACGATTTCGGGGGTCAGGTCATGGGTGGCGATCGCGCGCCAGGCCGCATAGGCGCTCCTGCCACGCGGCGCCGACCAAAGTGCCTGGCCCTCATCAAAGTAGCCCGCCGCCCATGCGCCGAAGCGCTCGGCGATGAGCCCCGGCCAGTCTACTCCCGAGACCTCTGCCGCGAGATCCGCGACGGTCGGCAGTGCACGGATGTTTGGCTCGGGTGCCCGCGCGACCGCCTTCAACTCAGCTAGGCCAGCGGAACGCCGTTCAATGGGAGCCGTTGAAAGGGCTTCGCACAAATCCGTGTCGGTGATGGTCCCCTTCGCAATTTGATCGAGATACCAACTGGCCGGCATTGTCACGGAAACGCCGGCGACCCGCGCCAGACGGGCGCCCGCCATCGCAAGAGACTCGCCTGTCTGACCCAGGAAGGGATTAACGGCGACGCTCGATGCCAACGGCCAGACCGGCGGGATCGCTCGTGCCGCGCGGTCGGTGGCAACGACGAGGTCAGGGAGTGCGTCCCCGAGGGGTGTTTCATGCGGTGTCATGTCTCGATGTCCTCGTCCCTGTCAGGATGCGTTGCGAACAGCCCAGCCGCGCAGGAGCCGGTCAAACATGGCGTTAGCGTAGAAGCCGTTGGAGATGTGGACGCGCAGTCCCGCCGAGGCAGGGTGATAGGCCCAGAGCGGGAACATTGCCTGCACGATCGCAACGAGTCCGAAGCTCATGACCGCCAGAACAATCAGGACCCATTCCAAGGGGCCGGGCGCTGGCGCCTGCGGCAGCGCGCTGGACGTCGCCCACGTGGTGAAGACCTGAAGTCCGAAATAACTGATCGATGTGGCCACCGCATATACGACAGTCTGCTGGGTCAAGGCTCGGGGCGCGGTATCGGCGAGGCCCTGGGCCAGCATATAGGCGACACCGAAGATCAGGATCGCGCCAAGCGCGATGGATTGGGGCGATTTGTGCTGGAAATCGAAGGCCAAGCCCACCAATCCGTAGATGGCGAGTGCGAGCAGAAAGGCTCGCGCGACGGCGCCCGACTTCGGAACGGCGACCGGCCCTGGCCGACGGATGGCAGCGACATTTTCCACGGCGCCCCCCGAGGCCAGGAAGGAGTGCGCCTTGTACAGCGAGTGCGCCACGATATGCAGGAGCGCCAGCGGAAAGAGAGCGAGACCGCATTCGAGGATCATGAAGCCCATCTGCGCCACCGTGGACCACGCGAGCGAGGTCTTGACCGCGGGCTGGGTCAGCATCACCAGCCCACCGAACAGGGCCGTAAATCCGCCGAACATGACGAGGGCGGCGAGAACTCCCGGGGCAAGCACCATCACGTCGGCAAAACGAATTAGCAGAAAACCGCCGGCGTTGATGACGCCCGCATGCAGCAGGGCCGAGACCGGCGTTGGTGTTTCCATAACCTCGGTTAACCAGCCATGGGTCGGAAACTG
>JAYUBY010000420.1:0-3242 GCA_043740635.1 Alphaproteobacteria bacterium | reverse complement strand
GTCTCGATTTGTCACCCAGGGTCGAAAGGTTCGCGATGGACTGCACCGATTTCCGCATCTTGTCGGCGAGATATGCGCTCAAGTGCTTCCGCCGCGCGTTCGTGCCGATAGCCAGTCGCCTCGTCAATCATTACGTAGGCGCCCATATCGGCGCACGCGACGAGAAACATCCTGGCCCGGCGCCGACGCGCGCGTTCGGCTTAATACTACAGCCGCAGTTGGCACGGGGGTTGCGTCGCCGTCGCGAGGAGGTGACGCGTGATGGCGGTGGAGGTGAGTTTGGCGACGGTGGCCGGGTGGGCGGCGGACCTGGAAGGGGTGCACGCGCGGATCGCTCCCCGCTTTGTCCGGGCCGAGCCACGGCGGCGGGCGTTGGCGTTTCTGCGGGGAGTGCTCAGTCCGGTCGAGCGCAAGAACGGCTGGCAGTTGGCCGAGCAGGCCGGAGAGGCGACGCCGGACGGGATGCAGCGGTTGCTGGCGACGGCTGACTGGGATGCCGATGCGGTCCGCGACGACCTGCGCGCCTATGTGGCCGAGCTCCTGGGTGATCCAACGGCCGTGCTGGTGGTCGATGAAACTGGCTTCTTGAAGAAGGGGACGAAGTCGGTCGGGGTGCAGCGGCAGTACTCGGGCACGGCGGGGCGGATCGAGAACTGCCAGATCGGGGTCTTCCTGGCCTACGCCAGTCCGGCGGGGCGGGCCTTTCTGGACCGCGAGCTCTATCTGCCCAAGAGCTGGGCCGAGGATCGCGCCCGGCGCGAGGAAGCCGGGGTGCCGGCGGCCATCGACTTCCAGACCAAGCCGCAACTGGCGCAGGCGATGCTGGCGCGCGCGATCGCGGCCGGGGTGCCCGCTGCCTGGGTGACCGGCGACGAAGGCTACGGCGGCGACCGCCGACTGCGGGTCTGGCTGGAGGAGCAGGACGTTCCCCACGTTCTGGCGGTCAAACGGACCGAGCCGCTGTGGGCCGTCACCGCCCGCGGTCCAGCCCAGGTTTCGGCGACCGATCTCGTGGCGGGGCTGCCGCCCGGCGCGTGGACCACGCTGAGCGCAGGCGACGGGGCGAAGGGACCACGTCTCTCCGACTGGGCACGGGTGGCGATCCGGCCATGGTCCGATCCGGATCGCGGCTACTGGCTGCTGGCCCGGCGCAGCCTGGCCGACCCGGCGGATCTCGCGTATTACGTCTGCTACGGAGCCGCGCAAACAGCGCTGACCGAATTGGTGCGGGTCGCGGGCGCGCGCTGGGCGATCGAAGCCTGCATCGAAGCGGCCAAAGGCGAGGTCGGGCTCGACCAGTACGAGGTCCGGCGCTGGGACGGCTGGCATCGCCACGTCACGCTTTGCCTGCTAGCCCACGCCTTCCTCGCCGTCACCCGGCTTCAGGTCGCCGGGGACGAAAAAGGGGGGCCATGCTGAGTGCCGACCTGCTCCCGCCCACGGTGCCGGAGGTGCGCAGGCTGCTCTCCCGTCTGATCTGGAGCCGGCCACCGCCGCCGGATCGTGCGCTCGGGTGGTCCGTGTGGCGGCGGCGACACCAGGCCCGAGCCAAGCGCTGCCACTACCGAACGCGACTTGCTCGTCTCCGCACGCAACTGCGGCTGTAGTACTAGAGGGTGTCTGAGAAGGGGTCATTTGACCAATCTCGTCACCATCAGGCGGATCATCGCCAGATGGATCCAGGCTTGCTCGGTCTCCGCCAACGCCTCGTAATCCTTACTCAAACGGCGGCTGCGGCCCAACCAGGCGAAGGTCCGCTCCACCACCCAGCGCCGCGGCAGAATCGTGAGTTCAGTCGGCATTGGCGCCGGCTCCTGGTCCACGGCGACCCTGACCCAGCGGCTCGGTCGTTTGACCACGGTGAGGGTGAGGTCCAATTCCTGCTTGGCCCATGGAATCAGCGATCCGGTGTAGCCGGCGTCCACCCACACCCGCTCAAGCCGGGGATGCTGGGCGCGCGACTTGGCGAGCACGGTGCGGGCGCCGACGCGATCGGCGATGTTGGCGGGGTGGACGACCGCGGTCAGCACCAATCCGCCCGTATCCACCAGCACATGCCGCTTGCGGCCGTTCAAATGCTTGGCCCCGTCCCACCCTCTGGGCCCCCTTTTTCCGTGGTCTTGGCGCTTTGGCTGTCCAAAATCGCCGCGCTTGGTTCCGCCGATCGGCCCGCCCGCACCCGCGTCTCGGCGCAGAGGTGCGCGTTCATCCGTTCCCAGTTTCCATCCATGCGCCAGACGCGAAAATAGTGATAGACCGTCTTCCAGGGCGGGTAGTCGTGGGGCAGGGCGCGCCAGGCGATCCCCCCACGAAGCACATAGAGCATGGCGTCGATCAACGCGCGATCGGGATGGGCGCGGGGACGGCCGCCGGGGCGAACCGTGGGCGCCAACGGCTCCAGGATCGTCCATTCGGCATCGCTCAGATCAGAGGGGTACGCTGCGCGCATCGCGGATCTCCCGGCCACGAATCAACGACGTTCGTGGTCAGATTATCCGCAATTTCTCCTTCTCAGACACCCTCTAGTCGTTGAGGGATTCGAGGAGTTCGAGATCGAAGAAGCGACCCCGGAGGCGATGGGCCGTCGCGTGGCCGCGCGGGCAACCCCAAAGCTGCCTCCGCGCGGACGCGCCCGTCTCGTCCTTGATCCAATGCATCGCGAGCATGACCAGGCGGAGATCGCAGGACGGACACCTGGGCGGCGTCTCATCCTCGACGATCGGTGGATTGGCGACCGGCTCGACCGGAGGCGACGTCCCTAATGTTTCATTCACAAGAAAATCAACTGCTCCGGCGCTCACTTGTGGCAACGATCCGACCACAAGCCTCTTTCGCGGGTCATCCCGCGCCGGCGTCACATCGCCGGAGATCCGACTTCATAATGGGATCCTGAACGAACATTCGCAATTCGCGGGCTCGCCACAAGGTCGGAACCTCAGACGGGCCGTACGACCGGACGACTAGGACCAACCTACCATCCGATCGATTTGACTCGATGGCACAATTGGAAGGACCGGCGTGACACATTTCCTATGGGTGACGGCATGAACCTGATCTGGCGTGGGATGGGAAGCGTCGGCCAACGGCCGGATTTTCGGCGGCTCTGGCTCGCCTCAACCGGTTCCGCCATCGGCACGTATGTCACGGCGATCGCCCTCTCGCTCGTGGCCGTCAAGACGCTAAACGCTACTGCCTGGCAAATCGGGGCGCTCCAGATTGCGACGACGGCGCCGTCGTTTCTC
>JAYUBY010000419.1:0-6316 GCA_043740635.1 Alphaproteobacteria bacterium | reverse complement strand
GCTCCTGGTGATGCGGGCGGATTTCTTGCGGCAACGGCATTCCGACGCACTCCTGATCGTAGGTTTGACGGTTCGTTCTACACCGCACCTATATAGATCAATGCGAATTCCAGCAATCGGTATGCAAAATGCGGCGCAGCGAAAACTGGCGGGGTTGCGGGATGGGCAGGTAGAGACCCTCTGAAGGTCCGTCATTCCCCGTAGAATCACACGCGCCACCGGCGTCTCGAGAAAAGGAGGCCCAGGACGGTGGTCGCGCCACTGCTAGGTGAGACCCTTGGTGGTAATCGCACCTGCCCCATAGCGCTCGTGGCGCGAGAAATGCCGATTATGGCGCCTGAAGAAATGAGGTGCGCACGAGCCCCTTCAACCCAAAGTTTTTGTGCTCGGTCTCGCGTTGTTCACTAGTAAACGTCCCTCTTTTGTACAGTAGGTCAATGTTTCGAACGCTCTTGTCCCTTGACCAGCGCGGTCTCTTGTCAGATTGTCGACACAAAGCGGCGCCCGGCAGGGTAGCCACGGGGGCAATCGCCCATCGGAAACGCATTTGGTTCTGCAATGCCGTGGCGCTTCGCCCCGGCCCAAAGGGGGGAATACCAATGAAGACCGCATGCTCAGTGCTTGCACTGGCCGTTTTCGGGGCGCTGGGCTCCGTCGGCGCCGCCGCCGCCGAAGCGGCTTCGCCACAGGTGAGCGAGATGATCGTCACCGCCCAAAAGCGCGCCCAGAGTCTTCAGGATGTGCCGGTCTCCGTCGCGGTGGTCAGTAGCGAGAAGATCCAGAATTTGGACATCAAGAACCTCGACCAACTGTCCAGCTACGTGCCGGGATTGCGAATTGTCGAGGGCGGTGAGCAGACGGGGATCAGCATCCGCGGCTTCGGCGCGGCTTTGAACTTCGGCATCGACCAGGACGTCGGGCTGTTCGTAGATGAGATTTACGAGGGGCGGGAGCGGCAGTTCCGGGGCACGTTCCTCGATCTCGATCATGTCGAGGTTCTCAAGGGGCCGCAGGGAACACTGTTCGGCAAGAACACCATCGCTGGCGCCATCACCATCACGTCTGGCGTACCGAACCAGACGCCGCTGCTAAAAATGAACACCGAGTACAGCCCGACAACCAACAAGCGGTCCCTGGAAGTAGTCGGAAACACGCCGCTCGGCGACACCCTGTCCGCGCGACTCGCGATCCGCGTCGCCAAGGACGATGGCTACATGCATAACCGGCTGACCGGCGATGACGAAGAGCAGCAGGAAGACGAGATTGCGCGTCTCAGCTTACTCTGGAAGCCAACTGACAAACTCACTGTAAAGGCCAAGATCGAGGGGTCTCAATATAACCGGATCGGCCGCAACTACCTGCTTTCTTCGATTAGTGGGCTGGCGGTCGGACGTCCGATCGTCACCAACTCCAGCACCCTGGCGCCGTTCAGCCCCGGTGTAGACGTGGGCGCCGCAGCCCGCCTTAGCATCTATCGGTTCTACGATCCGGCCTTCACGCCGGGCTTCAGCTACACAACCTCCAAGCAGCGCGAAACCTCGCATGTCATTTCCCGTAATGCGTTGCTGGACGTCAGCTATGACGTCGGCTTCGGTTCGCTGCGATCGATCACCGGCTATGAGTCCTATCACTCTAACGACCAGCGAGACGTCGACTGGAGCCCAACGCCTTTCCTCTACGAGCCGATCACCCAGCGCTTCAATCAGCGCAGTCAGGAACTTCGGCTGGTTTCCAACATCGGAAAGAACTTCGACTACATTGTCGGCCTGTACTATTTTCGTACGGAGTTCTTTGTTGATCGCCGAACCGACATCGACATCAACCTGTTCTTTCCGGTCATCACCAATGACCCCACGCGCAAGTATTCCAACCTCCGATTCCTCAATCAAACCGCCGAGACTCACTCGGCGTACGCTCAGGGCACTTGGCACGTAACCTCGACCCTGGACTTGACCGGCGGGTTTCGCTGGATGACCGAGACGAAGAACGCCACCGACCGGCTGGACTTCGCCCAGTTCGGGACCACGCGGTTCCTGGATCCCTTGAACAACCCGGCCGACGCCGCCTTGCTTGCCCAGGCTCACGTTTTCAATGCCGGACTTGAGAACACCCGCCACACCAATGTGGGGCATCTGACCGAGGAGAACACCACCCCGGAAGTGCGGCTCACCTGGAAACCAGGACGCGACATCATGGTCTATGCCAGCGCCGCGAGGGCCTATAAGGGCGGGGGCTTCAACTCCAACGCAATCACCCAGAATAAGTCGGACTATGGCTTCCGCCCCGAAAAATCGACGGCGTACGAGGTGGGAACCAAGCTGCGATTCCCAGAGGCCGGGTTCAGCACCAATCTCGCGGTGTTCCGTCAGGACATTACTGACCTACAGCTTTCGGTCTGGCAGGGCAGCGGCTTCTTCCTGACCAACGCCGGAGCTGCACGCTCACAGGGCGTCGAGGGCGACGCGACCTGGCGGGTTACCGATCGCCTCGACCTCAACGGCGCGTTCAGTCTGATTGATGCGCGCTACACCCAGCCCGTTGAGCTCGCCTGCAATATTGCCCAACTGAACTTCGGTCAGCCCGGATGCGCCAAGAACGCGCAAGGAGCCAACATCCAACAGGCTAATGGTCGTCGGTTCGCGCCGCGCTACAGCGCGACGCTTGGCGCCGGTTACGCTCAACCGGTCCCCCACGACCTTGAAGTGCTGTTCCGCGCAGACGCCAGCTTCTACGCCAAAGGCGAATCCCCTCTCGATTCGACGATCGTCCAACCGGCGCTCCAACTGCTCGATCTCAGCGCCACGCTTCGGCCAACGGAAAGGCAACAGAGCTGGAACCTTGCCGTCCTTGTGCAGAACGTGTTCGACAAGAGATATTACAACTATGAGTTTGAAGCACCCGCCCAGACTGGGTCCAGGGTGGGCTTTCCGGCAGCGCCGCGGCGCGTCACTCTGCGGGCCAGTTATCAGTTCTAGGTTCCGGAGGAGGCTGCGAGGACACAAGCATCTCGCTGCCTCCAACGAACTGTGTCGTCGCGCGTCTTCATCTCGTCGTGACACTGCGCAACTCGGCGTCGCCGGCCGCGAGGCTGGCGCTCGTCAGCTTTTCGGCGGCTGCGGACGGAGATCAGGGCCCCAAGTCTGCACTGTCGGGGTCTTCCCTTTGAGCACCACGTCCCAAACATTGGCGATCATCTCGCGCCAATGCGGGGTATTGAACACGTAGAAACGGTTTGCCCGAATGGCCTCAAGCGTCACGCGGGCAATCTCCTGCGGCGACACACCGCGGGCTTGGAAGGCGTCGGCACGCGCCCGCGCCTCTGGGTCGGCGCTTTCGCGCGCGCTCCAAGGACGATCCTCCCGAGGCCTGTTGCGCCACGATCGATGGATGTCGGTGTCGACCATGCCAGGCAAGAGCACAGAGACACCAATCTGGGAATTGGCCGCGACCAGTTCGGAGTGGAGGGAGAGCCCCAGCGACAAGGCCGCGGCCTTGGAGGAGCAGTAGGGCGCGTGGTGTCCAATCCCGAGGATAGCCGCTTCAGATGCCGTTATGATGACATGGCCGGGCTCATCGCTCGCCAGTTGGAGGGGTGTAAGCGCCTTGATCCCATGGATGATGCCCCAGACATTGACGTCATAGACCCAGCGCCAGTCGTCGAGCGACATTTCCCAGATTGGCCCGGTGATGGACACTCCGGCGTTATGCGCAACCAGATGCGCCTTGCCGAAGGCGTCGATGGTCGCCGCAGCTAGCGCCTCCATGTCGGCATAGCTGGCGACATCGCAGCGAACGCCCACGACCTCAAACCCGCGTGCTCGAAGCCCAGCCACCGACTGATCGAGCGCCGCCTGTTCGATATCGGCCACAACGAGCTTCATGCCCTCGGCGCCGAAGGCCTCCAGCATGGCAAGGCCGATGCCGCTCGCCCCCCCGGTGACGACCGCCACCTTGCCTCTAACCTCCTTCATTCTTGCCCGCTGACAGATTGTTCCTGAACCAATCCAGGGCGAACCGGAGGGCGTCGACGTAGGGCTCGTCCTGAACCCCGCCGTGTCCTGGAAAAGTAACCTCGCCGGACCCCCTGATTCGAGCGACGACCTCGACCGCGAAGCTGCGGGTACCCCGCGCCGCGTCTCCCTCGATCTCGGCGTGTAGATGCGGGATCAAGACTAGGAGGCCTTCGACACCCTTCATAATGGTCGACCGCAGTTAACAACAATACCCTATAATCCCGCGCGCCCTCAGCAAATCCGGCCAAACAAATGCAGTCGGCTACCAGGCCGAAGCCTTCGCATCAGATCATGACCTGGGCGCCTATTATGGCTTGCCACATCACGGCGGACCGTAGCCAGAACATCGGGGTCGCCACACCGCTTGCTCAACGCCCTGGCCTGACGTTCCCCATACCTGCGAAGAGTGGCTTCAGGTAGTAGTCGGTGACCGTGGCGGCGCCTATTCCCGGCACCCAAAAATACAGCTCGGCGGCCGCGTTGACAGCCGCGGTGATCATCTCTGCGGCCACCGAAGCATCGACAGGACGCACCGAGCCGTCTGCCATACCGTCGCAGACAATTGAGGATATCCGGAACGTGATCCGCGCCAGCTTGCCGATGAGGCCGGCCCGGATGGATTCGGGCACCGTCGTTAGCGCTGACGTCCTTAAGAGCGGCGCATCGCCGATCATTTGGTGCTCGAGCAGCGCCGAGGTGATCGCGACCAGTGTCTGTAAGCCCGAGCCGCGATGCGCCTCGGCCTCGCGAACCGCCAGCCACAAGAGATCGACGGTGCGCTGGAAACAGGCAACTACCAGTTGGTCCTTGGTTTCGTTGTGATGGTAGAAAGCGCCTTTGGAGACATTAAGCTTCGCTGCGATCCGTTCAACAGACGCACCGTGATAGCCCTCATCGTTGATCAGCTGGGTCGCGGCCCGCAGGTAGAGTTCCGATGACGGGCTCGCCTTCGCATCGGCGAAGGTTTCAAGATTGAGCCGGGCGGCATTCGGCCATACTCCACGAGACGCAGCGATGCCATCCAACAGGATGCCCGTGACGCGATCAGCTACCCTTGGATAGTCCTCCGGTTGCCAGTTGCCCAGCCAGGCAGGGATCCAAAAAAGCTGTGAAAGAAGCAGGTGGGTGCGGGCGTTCAGGTGCTCGCGCGGCAGGTCATGATGGCAAGATATCAGGCTCCGCGTTCGACGGAACATCGCCACGTAGGCCTCGTTCACAGCGGGCATGTTCAACGCGCGCACGTCATTGAACACCACGATAGGCTCAGCGTTTCCGGTGGTGACATCGTGGCAGAATGCCAAGTAGCCGCGCACGAGGGCCTCGATACGGTCACTCACCAGCAGATGCGCCTCGCTCGCGGCCACCAATTGGTCAAACCGCGCAATCGCCTTCATGAAGGCAGCCGCAGCGAGCTCTTCCTTGTTCTTGAAGTAGTAAACCACTCCGGTGGGCACGCGATTTAGCCGCGCGGTGACGTCGGCAAGGGTCATGCCGCGAACCCCACGCTGGTTCAAAGATTCCACAGCGGCCGCAATCATCGCGTTGCGCCGCGCTTCGTACCGCTTTGTGGGGATGCGCACAGGTGACGGTTCAGCATCTGACATTTGTACCGCCCATAGATCTAATCGCCCTCTCGCGGGTACGCTGAGTTGGACCTGGCATCAATGGTTTTTGTAGTTCGTAGGCCCGGTCCGCCGCGATCTGCGAGGGCGTCACGGTTTCTTTGAGTTGTCGGTTTGCGCCCACTGGGCGATGATCGAGTCTTGAGACCGGTGGCCGCAACGGCTCCGCGACTTTAAGGAGATGTGCGTGGCTGGCAGGTTGGACGGCAAGGTCGCCCTGATTACGGGGGGCACAAGCGGCATCGGGGAGGCCACGGTTGCACTGTTCATCGCAGAAGGCGCCAAGGTGATGATCGCCGGACGCAACGTAACAAAGGGGCAGGAGATGACTGCGGCCCTCGGGTCCGCTGCAGCCTTCGTAGCCGTCGACGTCACCCGCGAGTCCGACATCAAAGCGGCCATCGACGCAACGGTCGGAGCTTTCGGCCGCCTCGACTGTTTGTTCAGCAACGCCGGTGGCCCCACCCGCGGCGACCCTGCGACCGTCACGGAAGCGGATTTCACCTATGCCATGAACCTGCTGCTGGGCAGCGTGGTGTTCGGCATCCGCCATGCCGCCCCGATCATGCAGGCGCAAGGTCGTGGCGCGATCATCAACAACTCCTCCGTGGCGGCGCTGCGCGGACACATGGGCGGCTATCTCTATTCCGTCGCCAAGGCCGGGGTGAAGCGCGCCACCGA
>JAYUBY010000418.1:0-5090 GCA_043740635.1 Alphaproteobacteria bacterium | reverse complement strand
AGAGGCGATTTACTCGCAGGAGCAGGCCGCAGCATCGGCCGAGGGTGCAGCCGAAGGCGAGCAGGCATCCGCGTCGGATGACGAGGACATCGTGGATGCTGAGGTCGTCGAAGAC
Source organism: Alphaproteobacteria bacterium (assembly GCA_043740635.1). Classification (GTDB taxonomy): domain Bacteria; phylum Pseudomonadota; class Alphaproteobacteria; order Caulobacterales; family Caulobacteraceae; genus Phenylobacterium. The sequence goes on along the minus strand of JAYUBY010000418.1, from coordinate 4,975 downwards.
GAGCCGGACGCCACTGACAACCCGGGTTCGGGCAAGCCGGGTTCCGACAAGCCCGATGCTGGCAAGCCGGGTTCCGACAAGGCACGGGGCAAGAAGTAACGCTGATGCTCGGCCAATCAAGCACCCGTGTCAGTTTCAGAAGACGTTTGCAGCCGGGGTCCTTGCACAACAGGGGATTGCGTGACCTCCGTCGCGGACCGCATTTCAGAACTCGGCTACAGTGAACGCCTCATTTACCATTAGGTCTGTTCAGTAGTCGGCATGCCGACCAACAGTCCCGTTCAGCAATCGAATATCGACGAAGGCGGGGAGAGTGCTGCTCCCAAGCCTGAGCGGGTGCCTGAGCGAGGTGCGTTCACCTTGCCAGAGCATGCCTGGGCGGTGGCGAAGCGCCGCGCTGCGGTGATCGTGCCGCTCGCCGATTCGGATGTGGTGTCGTCCCAGGCGGCCCGCGTCGCGGGCGAGGAACTCGGGTGTTCGGAACGCACCGTCTATGCCTTGGTCCTGCGATATCGGCGCTCGGGCGGGCTACTGGATTCGCTGGCTCCGCGTCCCTCGTCTGGAGGCCGTGGCAAGGCACGCCTTCCGCGGGCGGCGGAGCGGATCATCGCCGCCGCGATCCAGGACGAGTACCTGACCCGACAGAAGAAGCGCATCGAGGCCGTCGTGCGTGCTGTCCGCGAGCGGTCACGGGCGGCCGGGATCACGCCACCCGCGGCCAACACGATCAGGCATAGGGTTCGGGCAGTGGCCGCGGAGCACGCTGCGCGTCGCCGCGAAGGCGCCACTTCCGCCGCCGCGCGGCGGCTCTCGCCGGCAGCTGGCGTGGCGCCGGAGGCGCAGCGGCCTATGGATGTCCTGCAGATCGACCATACGCCCGTTGACCTGATTGTCGTGGATGAGGCCTACCGCAAGCCGATTGGGCGGCCCTGGCTTACCGTGGCCATCGACGTGCACAGTCGATGCATCGCGGGCTTTCTGCTGTCGTTCGATCCGCCGTGTTCCACAAGCGTCGGCCTGTGTCTCAGCCACGCGGCGCTTCCGAAGGAGGAATATCTCCGCCGGCTTGGGATCGAAGGCTTCAGCTGGCCGGTGGAGGGCAGGCCCGGCCGGCTCTACGTTGACAATGCGGCGGAGTTCCATTCCCAGGCGCTCACGCGAGGCTGCGAGCAGCACAACATCGACCTCGACTACCGGCCTGTAGGCCAGCCGCATTTTGGCGGCGTGGTCGAACGCCTGATCGGCACGCTCATGACCATGGTTCACGAGTTGCCCGGAACCACCTTTTCCAACACGGGCGAACGTGGCGAGTACGACAGCGACGCCATGGCCCAGCTTACGCTTGCCGAACTGGAGCGCTGGACCGCGCTCGCGATCGTCGGCCGCTACCACAACGATGTCCATGACGGGCTCGGGGAGCCGCCGCTCGCGCGCTGGCGGCGCGGCGTGGAGTCGTCTGGTTCGCCGCCGGCCGTCGCCGAGCCGGGCGCGTTCCTGATCGATTTTCTCCCAGTTCTACGCCGCAGAGTGACCCGCGAGGGGATTCGGGTCGATCACATCAGCTACTACAGCGACGCGCTACGCCCATGGATCGCGGCGCGGGACGACCTCGGGTCGTTCATGATCCGCCGCGACCCTCGCGACCTTTCGCGAGTCTATGTGCTCGACCGTGAGGATGGCGCCTATATCGAAGTGCCCTGCGCCAGGCAGGAAAGGCCCAGCATCACGCTCTTCGAGCACCGGCAGGGCGTCGCTCAGATCAAGGCCGAAGGACGCGCCCAGGTGGACGAGGACGCGATCTTTCGCGCCGTAGCCGCTCAACGCGAGATTACTCGGCTGGCCGCGGCGAAAACCCGATCGGCCCGACGCCGACTCGCGCGGGGCGACGCGGCGCCTGTGTTGCCCGAGCCAGGGGCGGCTTCGCGCGGCAATGTTACGAGCACGCCCGATACGGAGGACGCCGTGGTTCCGGTCGGCCGCCTCTACCCGGTGACGACGTGGTGACCGCATGACAGCAGACGCTCTCGGCCACCTTCATCCGACCGCCCAGCTTGAAGCCACGTTGCCAGACGAGGAGCGAATTCACCTGATCCGCGCGAGCGAGTGCTGGGTCGGCCACACTCGTGCTGAGGCAGTGCTGGCCCGCCTAAACCAGCTCTTCGTATACGGGCCGGGCAGGGTGCGACCGCCCAATGCGCTGCTCGTGGCGCCCAGCAACAACGGCAAATCCACGCTTATCGAGCGCTTCCGCCGCAACCACGCGGCGCCGACCGACGCAGGGGAGGGCAACGACGCCGAAGTGATCCCTGTCGTCATCGTCCAGATGCCAAGTGATCCGACTATTTCGCGGTTCTATGCCGCGCTCCTCGATGAGTTGGGGGCAGCGGGCGTGCGCCGGCACGGCCGAAGCGCAAGCAAGATGGACCTCGAGCGTCTTGCCCTGGACGTACTTCGTGGCGTGCAGGCTCGCGTGCTTGTCATTGACGAGTTGCATAATCTGCTCGCCGGCGCTCGCAACACCCGACTCGAGTTCCTGAATCTGCTCCGTTATCTCGGAAACACTCTTCGTATCCCGCTGATCGGTGTGGGCACTCGCGACGCCCACCTTGCCATCCGCACGGATCCGCAGCTTGAGAACCGTTTTGAGCCGATCACCCTGCCGCTGTGGGAGGCGGACGTCGAGACCGCGACCTTGATCATGAGTTTTGCGGCCTCGCTACCGCTGCGGCGGCCGTCCTCCGACCTGTGCCGTATGAACGTCCTGCGCGACATCGTCGCGCGGACGGGTGGAACGATCGGGGAGGTGATGGCCCTCCTGCGTGCTGCTGCGGTCACGGCCATAGAGAGCGGCGAAGAAGCGATTACCCGTCCGGTGCTTGAGCAATCGGGCTATTTCGGACCAAGCGAGCGCCGCGCCAGGCTGGACCGTGAACTTCCCCGAGGTGTCGCCGCGTAATGCGGTCGCGGCGGCTGCCCCTTCACCCCCGGCCACTTCCTGACGAAGCGCTGTCGTCTTGGCTTTTGCGGTTGAGCGCGGCCTACAGACTGAAGGCCAAGCGATTCATCGAGGCTGCGCTGGGCCAGCCGGCGCCGATCGGGGGACTCGGCGCCCTCGATAAGTCGGCGCCCGACGACCTGCTGCGAGCTTTGTCAGTTCGGACCGGCGTTCCGCCTGAAAGGGTGCGAACCATGACCCTGGCGGGCTACGGCATCCTCCTGTCCGATGCGGGCCCTAGCGCTTTCAAGGATTACGTCGGCCAGTATGGTTGCCTTGCCCCGACCACAACGCTCGGCGCGGCGCCCCGCGCCTGGCCCGGTCCCTTCTGGCGCCCCTGGATCAGTGGCGATCTTCTCGACAATCGCCCTCGCTCGTGCGGGCGTTGCCTCGCTGCGGATCCCGTCCCCTACACCCGCATCTATTGGCGAGCCGGCTGGATGGCGAGCTGCCCCATTCACGCCGAGCTGCTTGCGCCAATTCGGATCGAGGTAGATGCGGAAGTCTCCGCCCAGATGCCGCCGCGACCCGCGGCGGCCGAACTCGTTGCCCTCGACCGGCTCACGCAAGAGGCTGTGAAAGCCGGAAGCGTGCAGTTGCCTTCCGGCGAGGACATCCATGCCGGTGTATGGCTGCGAGCGCTTCGCACTCTGGTCGACGAACTAATCCGACCCTTGGGACACCTTCAGCGTGGCGGCCACGCAAGGGTCGCCGCCGCATGGCGCTCTGCAGGACGCGGGCTACATGAGGGCCGCAGCCGCAGCCTCTACTTTGAAGCGATGATGCCTGAGCAGCGCGAACTGGCCCTGACGGTCGCCGGCCACGCGGTTGGCGCGCTATTCGCTGGCGAGCTGACGCCTTTAGGGGAGAACGCGGCGTCGTTGTTCTGGCCCCGGGCGCCATTGAAGGCGTCAGCCGACGACGGGAAACACTTGATTTCCACATAGTCACCCACGACCGGCTGTGAGCCACCCAGCGACGCCGTTCTTTTGCGCGACAAACCCTGTCGGAAAGTGTGAGTGTGCGAGAACTCCTAATTCTAGGTTTGTCGCACATGATGATCGGGTACATGCGCGTGAGCACGGCCGACGAGCGGCAGTCGGTCGACCTGCAGCGCGACGCGCTGGTCGCCGCCGGCGTCGATGAGCGGCATCTGCATCAGGACAAGGCCAGCGGCGCCCGCGACGACCGACCTGGACTGAAGGCTTGCCTTACGGACTTGCGCTCCGGCGACATCCTCGTCGTCTGGAAGCTCGACCGGCTCGGCCGCTCCCTGTCGCACCTTCTGCGGATCGTAACCGAGCTGAAGGAGCGCGGCGTTGCCTTCCGCTCCCTCACCGAGCAGATGGACACGACGACGCCGCACGGGGAGTTTTTGTTCAACATCTTCGGCTCGCTCGCCCAGTATGAGCGGGCGCTCATCACCGAGCGGGTGAATGCCGGCCTGGCCGCAGCCAAGCGGCGCGGCCGCAAGGGCGGGCGGCCGCCGTCGCTAGATCCCGAAAAGGTCGAGCAGATCATCGCCGCGCTCGATGGGGGCGCCAGCAAGGCCTCCGTCTGTCGGACCTTCCAGGTTCCCCGCTCGACGCTGCTGGACACACTGGATCGGGTAGGCTGGACTGGGGCAGGCCATCGACCGCTGCGGGCTGGCAGCTCCGCTGAACAGGTGTCCTGACCCCAGCTGAAAACGTCTTCTGAAATCGACACGTTCGAGGCCTCCAAGGCGCGACGTCAGAACGAATCACCAACCCCAAGGCTGAGTGGCAGCCGGCTCGTCTGACACAAGGACTTGGATTTCGTTCGACCCCTGTTCCACCGGCTTCCTCCAAGTCGGGGAAGGGCAGGGGGAACGGCGCCCGCCGAAGCGGGCGCCGAGGTAGGTCAGTGTCGCGTGCCGCCCGTCCGCGCGTGGATCATCTGGTGGAAGTGGGCGATGGCGGCGGTGTCGAGCTCGAAGGGGATCGCGGTGATCTCCTCCTG
>JAYUBY010000417.1:0-6125 GCA_043740635.1 Alphaproteobacteria bacterium | reverse complement strand
CACCGTAGGCGAACTCTGGTCGAATGGCCCCCAGGTCGTGAAAGGCTACTGGAACAAGCCCGAGGCAACCACCCTGACCTTCGTCGACGGCTGGGTGCGCACGGGCGATCTGGCCAAAATCGACGATGAGGGCTTCTGCTTCATCATTGACCGGGCCAAGGACATGCTGATCCGCGGCGGCGAGAACATCTACTGTATCGAGGTCGAGAACGCCCTCTACGATCATCCAGCCGTGATGGACGCCGCCGTCGTTGGAATCCCGCACCGGACACTCGGTGAAGAGCCCGGCGCTGTGGTGACGCTGAAACCCGGGGCTCATGCCACCGAAGACGAGCTGCGCGCCCATGTGGCTGAGCGCCTGGCGGCGTTTAAGGTGCCAGTGGCGGTGAAGTTCTGGTCTGAGGTCCTTCCGCGCAACGCCAATGGGAAGATCATGAAGAACGAGCTGAAAAAGATGTTCGAAGACGAGCAGGCCTCCGCCTGAAGTCAAGGTGAGGACTCGGGCCGACCTCCTGCTGGTCGCGCGCGGCCACTTTGAAAGCCGGGCCAAAGCCCGCGCCGCCATTGAGGCCGGCGGGGTCGTTGCTGACGGTCGGTTGGTGCTGAAGGCTTCCGACTTAGTGGCAGATGACGCCGCGATCGAGGCGGTCGCAGCCCATCCCTGGGTCGGTCGCGGTGCACTGAAGCTGGAACACGCGTTCACCACATGGCCGATCGCGGTCGAAGGGCGCGTTGTGCTTGATGTCGGCGCCTCAACGGGAGGTTTCACCGAGGTCTGCCTCGCGGCGGGCGCACGAGCGGTATACGCGGTCGATGTAGGCCGCGGCCAATTCCACCCCAGCTTGGCCGGCGATCCGCGAGTGGTTGTGCTGGAGGGGACAGACGCGCGCCGTCTCACCCCCTCCGATATCCGCGAACCGCCGCAAGTCGTCGTCTGCGACGTTAGTTTCATCGGCCTGGCCAAAGCCCTGCCGGCGGCGTTGGCGCTAGCAGTGGAGGGCGCGGACCTGGTTGCGCTGGTCAAGCCGCAGTTCGAAGTGGGGCCTGAGCGGGTCGGAAAAGGCGGGCTCGTTAAGGACGAGGCCGCGCGCCTTGAGGCCCTTGAAGCCGTGAAGAGCTTTCTGGAAGGCGCCGGTTGGGCGGCCGAAGCGACGACAGACAGCCCCATCGAAGGCGGAGACGGCAATCGGGAATATTTAGTCTGGGCGAAGAAGTTAGGCCGTCCGCGGTAAGGCGGACGGCCTAGGTAAGCTAGCGACTGGAGAGGTTGGCGACAGATCGATCAGTCGATGATGCGATAGCGACCGCGATAGTCGGGGCAGACCCGGACGAAGCGGCGGTCTACGCGCCCGTCCGGCATGTAGACCGGGCTCTCAGCAAGCGTGCAGCCATCCTGCTCGATGCGGTCCTCCATCACTCTGAAGCGGACCCCATGGCGACCGTAGACCCATACCGCCTCGCGCTCCACGTAGGCTGGCGGTGGGGGCGGGCCATATTCGGCGGCGCCATAAGGCGGCGGCTCGGATTGATAGTAGGCCGAGGGACCTGGCGGCGGGGGAGGTGGCGGCGGCGCCTGGCCATACGCCAACGGGGGCGGAGGCGGTCCGTTGTTGCAGGCGGCCGTCGAATGGCCGATGGAGGCTCCGGCGATTGCGCCGATGACGCCACCCAGCAGGGAGCCATCGCGGCGGTGGCCATTGGCTGCAAATTGCGAGCCCACGACCGCGCCGCCAGCGGCGCCCAGCAGTCCGCCGGTGACGCCGCGATTGTTTGCGTCACGCTGGCAAGGATCGTAGTCGGAAGTCTGAGCGGAGGCAGACGCCGCCGCGCCGAGGGCTAAAAGACCGGCCGTCGCGGCCAGGGCGCCCTTGGCGAAGGTGTAAGACTTGGTCATGGGTATCCCTCCTTCGAAGTCTTGAACCGCTTAGCGGCAGTTTCAGGCATCGTTATGGCCTGGATAAGCTGAACGGATTTTGAGCGAGCCGTTCATGTTCGTTCATTTTGCCTACTACTCCCGCGCGAGGACGACGTTCCATCCATGAAGACTCCCGTGCGCCGCCATCGCCCGCAGAGCCGATCTGTGCGTCCTGCTGGGCCTCCGATCGAGCTCACAATCGAACAGATTGGCGCTGAGGGCGACGGCGTGGCGCAGGGACCAGTTTTCGTGCCGTTCTCACTGCCGGGAGAACGGGTTCTGGCGGTCGGGGGTGGCGAACGACGCGAGCTCGTCGAGGTACTGGAGGCCAGCGCGGATCGGATCTTGCCTGTCTGCCCGCATTTCGGGACCTGCGGCGGTTGCGCAATGCAGCATTGGGCGCATGCGCCCTACCTGGCGTGGAAAGTCGAGCGTCTGAGGCAAACTCTGGCGCGCCACCAGATCGAAACCGAAATCCTCGCGCCGTTCGCCGCGGCGGTCGGAACGCGCCGGCGTGTTGCGCTGCATGCGCGGCGCGGCAGCCGGACGATGGCGCGGCTGGGCTACAAGGCGCGCAAATCTTGGGATCTCGTGGATATCGCCGTCTGCCCGATTTCGGATCCAGCTATCCAAGCCGCGATCCCGGCATTGAAGCGGCTCGCCGCACCCTTGTTCGAGCACCCCAAATCCGCGCCGACTTTGCACGTGACCCTGACGCCCAGCGGACTCGACGTGGATATCTCAGGCGTGGAACGGAAGTCCGGCGGTCTATCCGCCGACGCCCGTGTCCAGCTGGCCGATCGCGCGGCGGAAGCGGACTTTGCACGCGTGACAATCGACGGCGAGGTCGCCTACCAGGCTCGACTGCCCCAAGTGCGGCTGGGCAAGGCGGTGGTCAGTCTGCCGCCCGGCGCCTTTCTGCAGGCAACTCAGCAAACTGAAGCCGCATTGTCGGCTTTTGTAGGGGCCCATGTGGCCGGCGCGACGCGGATCGCCGATCTCTTTTGTGGCGTCGGTACCTTCACCTTCCGCCTTGCAGAAATTGCCCAGGTTTACGCCGCCGATTTTGCTCCTGAGGCCATCCGTGCGCTCAACGGCGCTCTGGCCGCCGCGCCCGGTCTACACGGCGTCACCGCCGAGGCCCGCGACCTGGTTCGCCGACCGGTCCTGGTCGAGGAATTGAAGAAGACCGACGTCGCCGTCTTCGACCCACCCCGGGCAGGCGCCGTCGAACAGACTGCCGAACTCGCCCGCTCTTCGGTGGCTCGCGTTGTCGGCGTCTCCTGCAACCCCGCCACCTTCGGAAGGGACGCCCGCGCATTGATCGAAGCGGGGTTCACCTTGGATCGCGTGCAGCCAGTCGATCAGTTCCTTTGGTCGCCGCATTTGGAGCTGGTCGGGGTGTTCAGCAGGTGAGGACCCAAAGGACTCCTCCGCAATCGGGGAATGTCCTGAACTGATCTTCGGTCTTCATCCGAACAAATCTATCTGGCCACCAGCCTTGGGCGGGACCCCGAACAGGGTGAGGTCTAGGGGCTGTAGTTTTGCGTTGAGGCCGTAGCGTACCTTTGCTGCTGCGAAGCGGCGCGAGGTGATGGCGGCGATGGGGCCTTCGCCCTTCATGCGCTTGCCCCATTGGCTGTCGTAGGTCTTGCCGCCGCGCATCTGGCGGACCAGGGACATGACGCGGCTGGCCCGGTCCGGATGATCGGTGGCTAGCCACTCTTGGAAGAGATCGGCGATCTCCATGGGCAGGCGCAGCGACACATAGCCCGCACCGTGCGCGCCGGCCGCCGCTGCGCGTTCCAGAACAGCCTCCATCTCGTGGTCGTTGAGGCCCGGGATGCAGGGCGCGAACATAACCACAGTCGGGACGCCGGCGTCGGCCAAACGCTTGACCGCGTCGAGCCGCTTTTCCGGCGTGGCAGCGCGGGGTTCCATGGAACGAGCGAGCTTGCGGTCCAAGGTCGTGATGGAGATTGCAACGCGGACCAGATTGCGTTGCGCCATGTGCGCGATCAGGTCGAGGTCGCGAAGGATCAGGCCGGACTTCGAGATCACGGAGAACGGATGGTTGAACCGTGACAACACCTCGATCACCTGGCGGGTAATCCGAAGACGGCGTTCCTGCGGTTGGTAGGGGTCGGTGTTTCCGCCGATGTGGATCACCTCGGGGATATAGCGCGGGCTGGAGAGTTCGCCTTCAAGCAGGTGTGCAGCTTCCGGCTTGAAGAATAGCTTAGATTCAAAGTCTAGACCGGGCGAGAGGCCCATGTAGGCGTGCGCCGGCCGGGCGTAGCAGTAGATGCAGCCATGCTCGCAGCCGCGATAGGGGTTGATCGAAGCGGAAAACCCGATGTCGGGGCTGTCATTCCGCGTGATGATCACCTTGGCTTTTTCGGCGGTAACCGTCGTGGCGAGCTGGGTTGGTTCGACGTCGTCCGGTGTCCATCCGTCGTCGAAGGCCTCCCGCGTGTCGGATTCATACCGGCCGCTGGTGTTTGTCCGCGCGGCGCGACCACGAACGGAAGCAATCTGCTGGGTGAATGTGCTCACCCACAAAGGCTAGGTGGTTGGAAGGAACAAAACAAGAATTCATTGACCTTAACCTCGACGCGCCGCCTTGTGGTGCTCATGCTGAGCGTGATCGTAGAAACCGCCGACGCCGGGGACCGGCTGCCGGCCCTGTTGGCGGCGCTGACGTCCTTGGCGGTGGAGGGTCTAGTGCGGGAGGTGCTGATCGCCGGCGGCGGTCCGCCGGAACTGTTGGCCGTACTCCGCGAAGAAACCGGGGCAGAGCTGGCTGATAACCTGGCCGGTGGGATCGCGGCCTCGCGGTCGGAGCGGCTTCTGGTGCTGCCGGCCAAGATCCGCCTGCGATCCGGCTGGCTGGAAATGCTTGCACGTCACCTACGCGGTGGAGGCGGCGATGCCATAATCGTTGGTGAGGGCGGCTTTTTCGGCGAAAAACCCTTCGGCGTGCTTTTGACGAGGACTGCGGCGGCCGGCCTAACGCACCCCGACCTGAAGCGGTTGCGTGGCCAGCTGGGGCGGGACGCGGCCCGACTGGACTAGGTCCAGACGCTCGTCGATGACGCTGTCACCGGCAGCGAGTGCATCAAGGCTCGGTGAGGCCTGGCCCCACATCGTGCGATAGGTCCAATAGCTGGCGAGCACGCGCTGGACGTAGGTCCGTGTCTGTTGAGCCGGCAAGGATTCCATGAGGAGCAGACTGTCTGCGCGATCGCCCAGCTTTAGGTCGGTCTTAGAGACTGTGGACGGGCCGCCATTGTAAGCCGCGATGGCACGGACCAAGTCGTGGCCGACACCCTTTTCCAGGAGCCATGTAAAGTAGTCCTGACCAACGCGAAGGTTGAAGGCTGGGTCGAACAGCGGGCTCATGTCGCGCCTAAGCTTGTCGTCACCGGCCGCCGCGGCGGCTGCGGTGGGCATGATCTGCATGAGGCCGACGGCGCCCACTGGCGATACGGCCTGCGGATTGAAGCGGCTTTCTGCTCGGACCATCGCGTAAACCAGGGCCTTGTCGAGCGTGAAGCCGTTCCGCGGCGAGAGCTCTGGCGTCGGAAAATCGAGATCGGTATTGCGAGGCGGGGTCGCACGGTCAGCTAGTGACGTGCCCATGGCGAGGGTCAGTGCCTTCCACCGTTCCTGCTCAGCCGGCGTGCGAGCGAGCGTCATTCCAGCGCGCAGCTCCTGGATCGCGTCCGAACCACGGCCAATCTGAGCCAGAGCCACGGCGCGATGGGCCCGAGCGTCGCTGGCGACGAAGCGACCGATGTCGATGGGGGGCGAAGCCGTTGCCGGTGTTGCATAGCTGGCAAGGAGCAGCTGGGCGACCAGGTCGTCGCTAGTCAATGCGATCGCCGGGTCGATGAATTTGAGCTGCCGTCCAGCCAACATGCCGTAGAAGGTCTCGGAATTCCGAGCCGCGAGGCGCAGGTATTTCGCGGTCGCAGGCGCATCGCCCTGAGCTCCAGCGGCGCGAGCTGCCCAATAGGCGGACCCGGCTTGCAGCCAGGCGTCACATTCACCGTCGCGGGCAAGGTCGGCGAAGTTCTGGCGGGCTTTGTCGTAGTCCTTCAGGCGGTAGGCGGCGAGGCCTGCGATCCAACGGTCGCCGGACGCGGAGGCCAGGGTTAGCGCACGACGGCTGTCGCCGGAGAAATAGGCTTCACGGCCCCTTCGGGCC
>JAYUBY010000416.1:0-7300 GCA_043740635.1 Alphaproteobacteria bacterium | reverse complement strand
ATTGCAATCTTCCGGCGTGGATATGGCGGCCCTGGCGAAAGTCCAGGCCATCAGCGCGCCGGTATCCCTGACCGTGCCGCCAGCTGGAACCGGTGCACGGGAGCGGCTGATGCTGCACTCCGCCCTGCCCTTAGCGCTCGCCTACCTGCTGCTGATATCGATCATGACCTCTGGATCCTGGATGCTGCAGGGCCTCATCGAAGAACGGTCCAATAAACTATTGGAGTCTGTGCTCGCCTGCATCACGCCGGACCAGTTGCTCTATGGCAAGCTGGCGGGAGTCGTAGCTGTGGGGCTGGTGATGATCACCGCCTGGATCGCCTTTGCGATTACCGCGGCCTTTTCGGTGCAGGGCGTCGTTGCCGATTTCGTTCGTCCGGCTCTGGCCTCGATCAGCTCGCCCTGGATCGCGGCAGCGTTAGCTTACTATTTCCTGGCCGGATACCTGGCAATATCGATGATGTTCCTGGCGGTCGGCGCGGTCAGTGACAGCATGCGCGACGCCCAGGGTTATATGATGCCGCTTGTTCTAATGCTGACGATCCCCTTTATCGCGATCGCAACCTCCGTGCTGCAAGATCCGGACGGCGCTCTGCCGCGCATCATGTCGTGGATTCCTATCTATGCGCCGTTTGCGATGATGGCCCGGCTGGGAAGCGGCGTTGCTCCATACGAGGTGATCGGCTCGGGCCTGCTACTGGCCGCGTTCATCGGGCTCGAACTCGTCCTGCTGAGCCGCATCTTCCGATCCAGCCTGTTGCAGGCCGGCCAGTCGCTAGGACTGCTGACGCTTCTGCGTCGGCGTGCTAGCGCCTAAGCGTCGAGCGCTCCCCAATCCGCGATCGCTCGCCAGACGTTGAGCGCCTGGGCGGTCTCCCTGACGTCGTGGACCCGCACTGCAGATACGCCCGCCGCCACGCCCGCGAGCGCCCCGGCAATGGAACCGCCGAGCCGCTGGTCGGCGGACTGCCCGCCGCTATCGAGCGCGCCTATGAAGCTCTTGCGGCTGACACCCAGCAGCACAGGAAATCCTAGAGCGACGATACGGTTGAGCCCCGCCAGAAGTGGCAGGTTGTGACGTGTCGTATACTTGCCAAAGCCAATGCCTGGATCGACCCAAATGCGATCGCGAGCGACGCCAGCGGCCAGGGCCGCGTCGGCGCGAGCGCCCAGAAATGCCGCGACCTCGACGACGACGTCGTCATAGTGCGGCTCGGCCTGCATGGTCTGGGGCTCACCCTGCATATGCATCAGGACGACGTCGCAACCGAGTTCGGCGGCGGTCGCCAGACTGTCGGGGGCATGGCGCAGGGCCGAGACATCGTTCCACATCGTGGCGCCGGCCCCGACGGCGGCGCGAGCTACGGCGGGTTTCATAGTGTCGACGGAGATCGAGATCGAGCTCGCCGAGCGGATCGCCCGGATCAGCGGCACCACGCGGTCGAGCTCCACGGCTTCCGAGACGGGTTCAGCCCGTGGCCGCGTGGACTCGCCGCCTATGTCGAGGATGTCGGCGCCGTCGGCGATCAACTGCCGCGCCTGGAGGATGGCCGATGAGAGATCGTCAAACCGTCCGCCGTCTGAAAAGCTGTCCGGCGTTACATTGATGACCCCCATAACACTGACGGCTCGGCGGTCGGGTGGGCGGCTCATCGATCCCTAGATAATGAAAAACGGCGGCCCCGTCGCCGGTGGCCGCCGTTTTCCGTTCCGTTTGGACGAAGCCTCAGGCGGGTTCGGGCCTGGGTGAGATAGGAACCGCCACGGCTGGGCCGGAGGGGCGCTTGGAGTCGGCGTCTTCGCGGTTAGGGGCCACGCCTTTCAGCGCGCCCATGATCTCGTCGCCGCTCAGAGTCTCATATTCGAGCAGAGCCTTGGCGAGCGTATGCAGGTCGTCGAGCTTCTCCGTCAGGATCCGTTTGGCCTCGTTGTAGCCATTCTGCACCAGCCGTTTGACCTCGGCGTCGATGACGTTGGCGGTCTCTTCTGAGACATTCTGGGTGCGCGACACGGAGTGGCCGAGGAAGACCTCTTCTTGGTTGTCGCCGTACGAGACCAGGCCGAGCTTATCGGAGTAACCCCAGCGGGTGACCATGTTGCGGGCCAGGCCCGTGGCCGCCTGGATGTCGCTTGAGGCACCCGAGGTCACCTTGTCTTTGCCAAAGATCAGTTCTTCGGCGACCCGGCCACCCATCATGATCGCCAAGCGCGAAGTCATTTGCTCGAAGTTCATCGAGTAGCGGTCGCCTTCCGGCAGCTGCATCACCATGCCAAGCGCGCGCCCCCGCGGGATGATCGTCGCCTTGTGCACCGGGTCGGACGATGGAACGGTCAAGGCCACCAGAGCGTGGCCGCCCTCGTGGTAGGCGGTATTGCGCTTCTCGTCCTCGGTCATCACCATGGAGCGGCGCTCGGCGCCCATCATGACCTTGTCCTTGGCTTCCTCGAAGTCGCGCATGGTGACCATGCGGCGGTTCTTACGGGCGGCCATCAGGGCGGCTTCGTTGACGAGGTTGGAGAGGTCAGCGCCGGAGAATCCGGGGGTCCCGCGCGCAATGATCTTGGTCTCGACGTCGGCGGCCAGCGGCACATTCTTCATGTGCACGCGAAGGATCCGCTCGCGGCCGTTGACGTCGGGGTTCGGCACCACAACCTGGCGGTCGAAGCGCCCGGGACGCAACAAAGCCGGGTCGAGCACGTCGGGACGGTTGGTGGCGGCGATCAAAATAATGCCTTCGTTGGCCTCGAAGCCGTCCATCTCGACCAGCAGCTGGTTCAGCGTCTGCTCCCGCTCATCGTTGCCGCCGCCCAAGCCAGCGCCACGATGGCGGCCGACGGCGTCGATTTCGTCGATGAAGATGATGCAAGGCGCGTTCTTCTTGGCCTGCTCGAACATGTCGCGCACTCGGCTCGCGCCGACGCCAACGAACATTTCCACGAAGTCGGAGCCCGAGATGGTGAAGAAAGGCACGCCCGCCTCACCCGCGATCGCGCGCGCCAGCAGGGTCTTACCGGTGCCGGGAGGACCGATAAGCAATGCGCCCTTAGGGATCTTGCCGCCCAGGCGCTGGAATTTCTGTGGGTCTTTCAGGAAGTCGACGATCTCGACGACTTCTTCCTTGGCCTCTTCCACGCCGGCCACATCGTCGAACGTGACGCGGTTCTTGTTCTCGGTCAGCAGGCGGGCCTTGGACTTGCCGAAGCCCATCGCACCGCGCGCACCACCCTGCATCTGACGCATGAAGAAGATCCAGACGCCGATCAGCAGCAGAACCGGCAAGCTTTGCAGCAGGAAGCCCACGATGGTGATGCCGCCGACGGGCTTGGCCGAGATATTGACGCCATGGGCGCGCATTTCATTGGCCAAGGCGCCCGTGTCGCTCAGGGTGTAAGCCGTAAAGGTTTTATTCGTCTGGTCGGTGACCAGGACCGAGCCCGAGCGGAATTCGGCGGTCCTGACCTGTCCGGAGTCCACCTTGCTCAGCATCTGCGAATAGGTGATCTCGCCAGCTCCTGCGCCCTTTTGACCACCGCCGGTGACCATCGAATAGAGGCCGATCAGGACGACGGTAATGACGCCCCAAATAGCAAGATTGCGCAGGTTCATCGGTTAGGACCGCCTCGAAAAGGGCTTGGCGCCGGGACTCCTAAGATAGGAGCCTCACCACCGTTTCACCAGTTGCCCGGACGTGGCGCGACCTAAGATCGCGCCTTAGCCCAAATACAAAGGGCCGCGCCCGGAAGACGCGGCCCTTAGATAGGCATGAATTTACTAAATTAAGCGCTACCGCGTGACCGGCTTCTTCGGCGCGGGGATCAAACCTTCGCGCTGAGCGCGCTTGCGCGCCAGCTTACGCGCCCGGCGCACGGCTTCCGCCTTTTGGCGAGCGCGCTTTTCCGAAGGCTTTTCGTAGTGGACGTGCCGCTTCATTTCACGGAACGAGCCTTCGCGCTGCATCTTCTTCTTCAGCGCCTTGAGGGCTTGATCGACGTTGTTATCGCGGACGAAAATCTGAACCAGGGTTCTCTCTCCTATTGGTCGCTTCCCGCCCGGCCCCCTTGGTCCCTTGGTCAGGGGCGGCGGCGAGCGAACAAAAAGAAAATACGTCCCGATGGCTTATGGCCACGAGATTGAGCGCGGCGAGATATCAGAAGAGCCTTGCGATGTCCACGCTACACTCGAGGGTTTTCTCCTTCGGCGCGAGCTGACGTAAGGTGTCGCATGGCCAAAGTCGCTTCCAAGCCCACCGTACCGCCCCCTCACGCCCAGTGGGCTGACACTACTGAGCAACAGATCCTGGACGCCGCGCTGAAGATCGCTCCGCACGAGGGATGGACGTCGCGGCTAGCTGCCATGGCAGGAGCAGCTTGCGGCCTTTCCGCCGGCGAGACGGAGCTCCTTCTGCCTCAGGGGCCTAGCGACCTTGCAGCCCTGCTATCGCGGCGCCACGACGCAGTGACGATCATGGCCCTGGCCGAGGTTGATCCAGCCAAGATCAAGATTCGCGAGCGCATCGCGCGCGCGGTCGAAGCCCGCCTCAACGCCGCGTCCGCCGACGAAGCCTCTGTGCGCCGCTGGACAGGCTTCCTCGCCCTGCCCACGCACGCGCCGCTGGGCGCTCGCCTCGCCTGGGAGAGTGCTGATACCATCTGGCGCTGGGCCGGCGACACCACCACGGACGAAAACCACTATACGAAGCGTGCGCTCCTGGCCGGCATCCTCACCGGCGCGCTCGCGATCCGCCTTTCGTCGGGCCCCGAAGCCGCTCTGGCCTTCACTGACCGTCGCATCGCCAACGTCATGGCTTTCGAAACGTGGAAGCGGACGACGAAGTTCAAACCCTCTGAGATCATGAATAGCGTCGCAAGCGCTCTGGGGCGGATGCGATACGGCTCTTAGCGCGACTTCACCCGATTGACGTGGCCCATCTTGCGGCCAGGCTTGGAGCCACGCTTCCCATAGAGGTGGATACGAGTTTCGGGCTCGGCGGCGTATTTTGCCCAGGCGTCGGCTTCGTCGCCTAGCAGATTGAGCATCTCGACCTGCGCAATTGCTTGCGTCGGGCCCAGCGGCCAACCGGCAATGGCGCGGATGTGCTGCTCGAACTGGTCGACCTCGCAGCCGTCCTGGGTCCAGTGGCCGGTGTTGTGCACTCTTGGTGCGATCTCGTTCACAAGCAGGCGACCGTCGGCCATCTCAAAGAGCTCGATCCCGATGACGCCAATGTAGTTGAGGCCGGCCAGAACCCGCGCCGCGATCCTCTCAGCCTGGTCGTTCAACACCTTTGTTGCGCGGGCCGGCGCCAATGACCGGCGAAGGATGCCGTGCTCGTGGTGGTTCTCCGCCAGGGGATAGATCGCCGTCGCTCCGTCTCGGCCGCGTGCGGCGATCACCGAAAGCTCGCGGACGAATTCCGCGGCCGCTTCGACGATCACCGGGACGCCTCCAAGAGCCTCGAAAGCCGCGGCGGCGTCGGCCAAATGCTCCACCCAACGCTGACCCTTGCCGTCATAACCCTCACGACGGGTCTTCATCAGCGCCGGAACGCCGATGTTCAGCACAGCTTGATGGGCCTCTTCCGGCGTATCGGCCGGGGCAAAGACGACCGTAGGCGCGCCATGGGCGTTCAGGAACGACTTCTCCTCGAAGCGGTCCTGCGCGACGGCGAGCGCCATGGCGCCCGGTGCGACCTCAACGCCGCGGGCGGCCAGCCAGTCCACAGAAGACGCTGGCACATTCTCGAATTCATAGGTGACAACGCCTGTAACGCTTGCGAGTTCAGCCAGCGCTGTCTCGTCGCGGTAGTCGGCGACGATCAGCTTTGCCGCCGCACGGCCGGCGGGACTATCTGCCTCACGTTCAAGCACGACCACGTCAAAGCCCAGACGCGCAGCGGCCAGCGCCAGCATGCGGCCCAGCTGGCCGCCGCCGAGAATGCCGATCATAGAGCCCGGCGCGAGCGGCAGTTGGATTGTCACGAGTCTTCCACGGTCTCTGGGATGCTGTCGGTCAGGCTCAGCGTAAAGGCTGCCAACCGCTGGGCGATACCCTCGTCCGAAAGCGCCAGGATCTTGGCCGCCATCAGGCCTGCGTTTTTGGCTCCGGCCTCACCAATGGCCAGCGTGCCAACAGGGATACCTGCCGGCATTTGCACGATCGACAGCAGGCTATCCATGCCCTTGAGCGCCTTGGACTCGATCGGCACTCCCAGCACCGGAAGCTCGGTTAAAGAGGCGGTCATGCCGGGTAGATGGGCTGCCCCGCCCGCCGCGGCGATGATCACCTTGAAGCCCGCCGCCTTGGCGCCCTTGGCGAAGTCATACATGCGATCGGGTGTGCGGTGGGCGGAGACCACCTTAGCCTCATAGCCGACGCCAAGGCTGTCCAGCATTTCGGCGGCATGACGAAGGATCGGCCAGTCCGAACGGCTGCCCATGATAATGGCGACGGGCGCTGACTTGGCGCTCATGTCGTGACGGCCTCCTTAAGCGAAGGCTTCGGAGTATAGGCGCCGACTTTGCAGGGGCAACCAAGGATGGATAGATTCAGCAATTCGCTTGTGCGTCCTTGATTCTAAGTTCCATCAGGAACCCGATCCATGAAGATTACCGGCGCCCGCAACGAGCCCTTCTCAGCCATGCGACGACGCGCCCTTGCTCAAGCCGGCGCGCAGGTCCGCGCCACCGCACCGGTCGATTCAGCTGAATTTCTAGGTATCACCGCCGTCGAGATGACCCCGGCAGTCACCGCTGCGGTCCAGAACCTGCTTTCCGAGATCGACGAGTTACGCGGAGAGGTCGGCCGTTTGAAGGGGCGCCTTGCGGAGGTGGAAGACCTCGCCGACCGTGACGCCCTGACGCCGTTGCTCAATCGCCGCGCGCTGCTGCGGGAACTGGCCCGCATACGCACCTTCTCCCAGCGCTACGGCTCACCTGCGAGCCTGGTTTATTTCGACCTCGATGACCTGAAGGGTGTCAACGACCGCCTAGGGCACGCCGCAGGCGATGCTGCATTGAAGGCGGTTGCAGAGCGTCTGCTGGCGCACGTGCGTGAGAGCGATATCGTCGGGCGCATGGGCGGCGACGAGTTTGCCGTGATCCTGGTCCAGGCCGATCAGGCGGGACCTCTCCGGCATACCAAGTTCCGTACTTGCGCAGTTGATTGCAGCCATCTTGAAGATCATCTATGAAGGCCTATTCTGGGGGGCGCGAAAAGAGCGAGGGTGGCATCCACCGCCCCATGCTTGTCGTCATGGAAGAGGCGCACCGCTACCTCTCCAAGGAGGGCGGCGGTCCTGCA
>JAYUBY010000415.1:0-1854 GCA_043740635.1 Alphaproteobacteria bacterium | reverse complement strand
CGCCGGATGTCCCTGGCTGAACTGAGCGCAGCGCTCGATGTTCCAAAGACAAGCTTGTTTGCAATTCTCAAGGGGCTTGCCCAGGTGGGTTACGTCGTGTTCGAAAGCGACACCTATGTGCTGGGTCCGCGAGCACGCAAGCTTGCCGAATCCATACACGGAGGCCGTTCTTTTTCTGAGTTGGCCCGGCCAATTCTCGAAGGCCTGGCGCGCAGCACTGGTGAAACCGTCATTCTTGGGACTCTGAGTGAAGACCGCAGGCATGTGCTCTACGCGCTCGTCGTCGAGTCCGATAGCTGGTTGCGCTTCAGTGTCAACGTTGGCGAGCGTCGGCCTCTCAGCGCCGCCGCCAGCGGTCATGCGATCCTGAGCTCTCTCCCGGCGGTGGAACGCGAGCAGTATCTGGCGAGCGGCCCGTTCGAGCGCTTCACCACGAAGACCGTGGCCACGCGAACCGCGTTGAGCAAAGTGATTGCGAAAGTGCGCAGCGAGGGCTGCGCGATGACAGTGGACGGCACGGTAACAGCGGCCACCGGCATAGCAGCGCCCTACTTTGACCGGCGCGGAGCAGTCGTTGGCGCAGTCCTGATCGCTGCACCCACGTCGCGCGTCGCAGAGCGCGAAATGGAAATCAAGAAAATCGCCGGTCAGGGTGCGGAAGCGATCTCGCGTTTGCTCGGCTATACCGGTGCATATCCGCCGTGACTGACGACAGACCGGCCCGCGTGAGACTCGCATGCGGGTTGCAGCAACGGCTTGTGCGATTGTTATTCTGATATCCGAATACATTCTGAATAGTTTGCCACGCATGATCTGCGCTGTCAACTTTTGCCGCGAGCTTTTGTCAACCCAAAGCTGAAATGTCCCCTTTTTTGATCTGACTTTTAATCAAAGGCTGTTGGCAAGCGCAGCGTGTCGGCTCAGCATAGACAAGCAGGCGGTGCGACCGCGAATGCGACAGGACCCAATCACTCACCCCACCAAATCGAACGCTCTCGGGACTTATTGCCCTGAAAACGTCGGGACCCCAGGTTGAAAGGCCCGGTCTACCTAGGCTGATTTTTCACCGCTTGGACCAGCCCTTTGGTAGAATCATCCGACTCTGCCATACCAAAACCCGCGTCCATCGAACTCTTGCTGGCGCTCAAGGAGACCATGCGCATGGAACGCGAAATCGCAAGCGGACTCGAGTTTCCCGAGGGCCCCATCGCGTTACCTGATGGTGGGGTCTTGGTGGTCGAGGTCGCGGGCCAGGCTCTCACACGGCTTGAGCCGGATGGCCGCAAACATGTGATCGCCAAGACCGGGGGAGGGCCGAACGGCGCGGCCCTCGGACCGGACGGGCGTTGTTACATCTGCAACAATGGCGGCTTCCGCTGGCATAGGCGCGGCGACACGCTAATTCCTGGCTATGCGCCAGACGATTACGACGGCGGTCGCATTGAGGCCGTCGACTTGGCCACCGGCGCGGTCGAGGTCCTGTACCACTCATGCAATGGCCATCGGCTGTCGGGGCCGAACGACCTGGTATTCGACGACCACGGAGGCTTCTGGTTCACCGACATTGGCAAGAACTACCGGCGCACCCGCGACAAGGGAGGCGTCTACTACGCCAGCGCCGACGGCAAAGCGATCCAGGAGGTGATCTATCCCATGGAGGGGCCGAACGGCATCGGTCTGTCGCCCGATGGGCGCTGGCTGTACGTGGCTGAGTCGCCGACGGCGCGGCTGTGGCGCTTCGAAGTGGCCGCGCCAGGTGCGCTCCGCAGGGACAAGCGCGGCTTCTTCGGCGAGTACGGCGAGGTGATCGCGAGCCTCCCGGGTCATCGTATGTTCGACTCGCTCGCGGTCGAC
>JAYUBY010000414.1:0-1764 GCA_043740635.1 Alphaproteobacteria bacterium | reverse complement strand
TCTACGCGCTGATCGCCGAAATCGCCGCGCAGGGAATCGGGGTGATCTGGTACTCGACCGACGCCCGGGAACTGGTCGGCGTCGTCCATCGCGTGCTGGTGCTGCTGGGCGGCAGGATCAACGCCGAACTCAGCGGCGGGGCGGTGAGCGTTGATCGCATCATCCGGGCTTCGGTGATCGGCGCCGAGACGCAGAGCATTCCGGGAGGCGCCGATGTCGCCCTCGCGCACTAGAGCGTGATCCGTTTGTTTGAATCGATTGGGGATTCTCAAATCGGGTTTGATGTGATTCAAGCTGTTGGCCGTAGGAGGTCGGCGTTGGATGGTGCGAGCTTATTCGAATGACCTGAGAGAGCGGGTTGCCGCTTCGATAATGAGCGGGCGGAGCTGCCGGGAGACGGCGGCGCTGTTTGGGGTGAGCGTCGCGAGTGCGGTCAAGTGGAGCCAGCGGCTGCGGGCGACGGGAAGCGCCGCCGCCAAGCGGATGGGTCACAAGCCGGGGCGGACGCTGGTTGCCGAGAAGGACTTCATAGTCGAGCGGCTCAAGGCCGACGTGACGTTGCGCGGACTGGTCAAGGAACTGGCCGAGCGGGGCGTTGCCACCAGCTACATCTCGGTGTGGCGGGTGGTGCACGAAGAGGGGCTGAGCTTCAAAAAAAAGCCTGTTCGCATCGGAGCAGGAAAGGCCCGACGTAGCGCGGCGCCGGGCCCGCTGGAAGGCCCATCAGGCAAAGCTTGATCCAACCCGGCTGGTGTTCATCGACGAGACCTGGGCCAAGACCAACATGGCCAAGCTCCGGGGCTGGAGCGCACGGGGCCAGCGCCTCAAGGGCCTGGCTCCGCATGGTCACTGGCGCACCATGACGCTGCTGGCAGGACTGCGAGCAGACGGTATCGTCGCCCCCTTCGTCATTGATGGGCCGATCAACGGGGACTGGTTCCGCCTCTATGTCGAGCAAGTCCTGGTGCCGACCCTGCGGCCGGGCGACATTGTCATCATGGACAATCTGGGCAGCCACAAGGGCGAGGCCGTCCGAAAGCTCATCCGAGCCGCCGGCGCCCGCCTGTTCTTCCTGCCGCCCTACAGCCCCGATCTCAACCCCATCGAGCAGGTCTTCGCAAAGCTCAAAGCCTTGCTCCGCAACGCAGCCGAGCGCTCCTTGGAAGCTACATGGCGCCGTGCCGGACAGATCCTGCAAACCATCAAACCCCAAGAATGCGCAAACTACATCACTAACTCAGGCTATGCTTCAATCTAACGGGAACACGCTCTAGACCACCGGACCGTGGTATTTGCGTTTTACATGAAACGCAGATACCCCCACTGCGTCTCAGCCGGCGTGCCCGGTAAGCTTCAGGCAGATATTATCGAGCTGCTCCAGAGTCTTGTAGCGGATCTCCAGTCGACCGCCATTGTCCTGATGATCGACGGAGACGGCGAGGCCGAGGGCGTCCGACAGCCGCTTTTCGAGCGCCGCGGTGTCGGCATCCTTCTCGGTCCTCCTCGCTGAAGTCTTCTTGCGCGGCGTGCTGTCGCGCTGCGACAGCGCTTCGGCCTCGCGCACCGAGAGCCCGCCCCCGACGATGCGCCGCGCCAGACCCGCTGGGTCCTCGGCGGTGATCAGCGTCCGCGCATGCCCGGCCGTCAAATCGCCCCGCGCCAGCATGTCGCGCACATCGCTGGGCAGACGAAGCAGGCGCAGCGTGTTGGCGACATGCGAACGGCTCTTGCCGATCACCTGCGCCAGATCCTGCTGCGTGTAGT
>JAYUBY010000413.1:0-5522 GCA_043740635.1 Alphaproteobacteria bacterium | reverse complement strand
CTGGGCGGCGGCATAGGCCGCGCGCGCGGCGGAGAGTTCCGCCTCGATGGCAGCGAGACCCGTCGCGGTGACGAGGTTGGGATGGGGCGAAATGGGACGGTCCGGCAGGTTCGCGGCCTGGGACTCGTAGTCTTCCTCGCGGGTGAAGGCGACCGCCATGGCGAGAGTCTAGGCCGCGACAGGGCGCGAGGGAAGGCATCCCCCGCCAATCCTGGACTCACGCGGCCAGGCGATGCCGATGAACAAGGGTCCTGAGGCCTGCGATGATACCTTTGAACAGCTTTGCCATGGCTGGCTTCTTGTAGGGATAGAGCTCCGCTGAATCCATGGCATGGACGATCATAGCGACGTCGGCTTCGAAGACGACGAGGCGACCGTCGAGGGTCTCTGCGCAGTCGATTCCGAAATAGTCGAGGCGGAACGACTGGTAGAGCGCCTGAAACGCTTGGCGATGACGTAAGGCGAACCCCTGGTCGAAGCTGGCCATGATCGAAGCCTCCTCGAGACGGTTGGCGACCTCGTCCATGTCGGCATTGAGGTAGTGAACCATCCAGCGTTGAGAGACCGCCATGTGAGCGATGTAGGGGTGGCCATTCACGAAGACGACGCGCAGCTTCCTGAAAAGGCCGTCGGCGCCGCTGTAGTCGAAGAATGCGGCGACGAAGAACTCCTGCTCACCGTGGGCCTCCAGGTAGGGGGCAAGAGCAGCCGGCCCGGTCAACTTCTCAAGGCCGTTGCCAGCGTGCGAGCCGATGGGCCGCGCGATGATCGGAAAGCGCAAATCGGAATGGAGGGCGGCAAGCTCGCCTTCGCCGGCCGCAACCTTCTGTAAGGCAGCGCGAGCGACGCGACGGGTTGCTGGCGCGAGAATCAGAGGATTGCCCGCGAAGCTGTCGGCGACGCCATCGCGACTGAGGGCCGCGATCAGTTCGGGGTGGCCGTTTACGACTGGACGGGGCCAGGTGTCGAAGTCACAGGCCAGTGCGCGCAGCGCCGCCGAGCCGTCGTCCGCCTGACTGATCGCCAGGAAGGCGATGTCGTGGTCAGGGACCTCCGCGGGCGAGGGCGCAGCGCCGTCAACATACCAGGTGGTCAGCTCGACATCGGAACCTTCCAGTAGGAAATCGATCGGCGTGTTGGTCATGAGGTCGCCGGGGGCCATGAAGGCCAAGATGCGCAAGCCTCCACCAGGGCCGTGGGTCGTGCGATAGCAGCGGCAGGCGTCCAGCGCGGCGGCCTGCAATTCCAGACCCTTCTCGCGTTCACCACGCATCTGAAGGAGAGTCGAAAGATCCAGCACCGCACCGGCGTCTGACGCATCGGCGTTAAGCCGCGCGATCATCTCAGACCACACGGCCTCCAGCTTGACCCCCTCGAAGACCGTTCGGCCGAGGTAGGCGAGGCCGAGGCTCGGCTGGGGCGTTGAGGCGCTAACGCCTGATGATAACGGAGTGGCGACTTGGGAACTGGGCATCGGAATCCTGGTGCGGGACAAACGCGAGTCTTAAGGTCGAAATCAGGCGCGTTCTGAGCCCCGGGGCGATGACAAAGCCGACCGCTCTATCAAAAGGACCCCTTCAGGGTTGTGGCTTCGTTAATGCCGATGCATCGAAGCTCGAGCTCTTCCGTTTCGAATAAATCGAAACGTAGCGCCTGGCGCCTTCCTGATCAGGCGCCTGGCCGCGGACTGGGGCATCGGCTTGCGAACTTCGAAATGAGGACACCGGCGCTCTCCGCCGTTACTTCTCGCCCGGCGGGTCCTCTCGATAGGCGGGACCGCGGGCCATTGACCGGGAGAGCGGCATCTGTAGCAGCCAGTCACCGCCGGCTGCGGCAGCCTTCGGGCCGAAGTCCCTCAAGAGACGCTCGCGCACTTCCGTGGAGATCGAACCCTCGGGCGCCACGGGATTGCGTTTGGCGAGCTCTAAGAAATGGTGATCGTCCACCTCTCGGTCTCCGGAGAGGTCGCCGATACGTTCAAACATGATCGCGTGGGCGGTCGGCGTGCGACCCGCGTCAAGGGCGGGCGTCAGGGCAATGCCGTCGACCACCTCGGCCTTCGCCGTGCCGACGCCGTTAAAGATGCCGAAGAGGACCGCGCCGCTGGTGATGTCGACGCCGATGGTGAACATCTGATTGCCATGCAAAAGCACCCAGCCCTCGACGATGGTGCCGGCGGTGCCGATCCGGGTCGCGAGCAGCCCGTTGGGCTCGAGCCTGAGCATGCAGTGGTCGTGCACGAAATGGCCCGGAGCGAGCACATAGGGCCGGGTGGAGCGATAGAAGCCTTCGTACGCCGCCCCGCGCAGAGTGGATGCGGCGACGAACTGGTCAAGCAGCGGTAGGGGAAGGCCGTAGGGCAGTGCCGGTGGCCGATCGGCCGCGTCGACGTCGAGGTCGGCGCCAATCACCTCGCCGAGCGCTGCGAGGCTGCGGTCCCAGTCGAGGGCGGTGAATCCCGGAATGTGTTCGGCGACCAATGCGCTCAGCAGGGACAGGTTATGCGCCGATGGCTGGACCGCGCCGGAAACCCACCGGCCGACGACCGACTTGTCGACGCCGAGGTCCGCCGCGAGCCGCCCCCGGCTCATCGAAAGCACCTTCAGCACCAGCTCAAGCTTCTTGGCGAATGGTTCGCTCATTCAATCTCGTTTCATCCGCGTCGCGGCATCGGCGCCGCTCCTCGCGACCCACTTCCCCGAACGACGGATTCTGCTGAAAGACTATGTGTACACGACGCCGACCAATGTTCCATAAATTGACGTGAGCCGCGCGAGCGCCGCAACTGCATCGATGTCAGATTCGTCAATTTCCGGCCGCAGACCGCTGGCTTTGATCACCGGCGCCTCTGCCGGGATCGGCGCTGCATTCGCGCGGGCTTACGCGGCGCGCGGTTACGACCTAGCCCTTTCGGCCCGGAGGATGGAGCGGCTAGAGGCGCTGGCCTCGGAGCTTTCAGCGGCGCACGGCATTGAGGCCTTCGCGGTTCCCGCCGATTTGGCGGGGTTCGAAGCGCACGAAGGCGTGCTGGCCCAGGTGGCCGCGCGGGGGCGCGTGGTGGATGCGCTGGTCAACAACGCCGGCTTCTCGATCGCGCAGAGTTTCGTGGGCGTCCCGTGGGCGCGTCAGCGGGAGTTCCTGATGACGCTGGTGGTGAACGCCTGCGGACTGGCCTACGGCGTCATCCCCGGCATGGTCGAGCGCGCGAGAGGATCGATTGTCAATGTCGGCTCGCTTGCAGCGTTTTCGCCGGGCGTGGTGGGGCACAGCCTCTATCCCGGAGCCAAAAGCCTGAGCGTGAAATGGAGCCAGTCCCTGGCCGCGGAATTGAAGGGGACCGGCGTCAAGGTGACCTGTGTTTGCCCGGGCTTCACTCTCACCGAATTCGCCGAGGCCAATGGCACTAAGGCGATCATGGACGAAGCCCCGCGGCGGTTCTTCCAGACGGCCGAGCAGGTGGCGGCGATCACGCTCAAGGCCAACGACCGAGGTCAGGTTGTCGTCGTGCCGGGGTTACACAACAAGGTCGCAGTTGCGGTTTTGCGCTGCATGCCCGAACCGCTACTGATCGCGATCCTGGCCCGCGCGTCGGCGAAGTATCACCTGGAGGAATAGGCGGATGGCGCACTTCGATGTGGTGATCATCGGGTCTGGCGCGGGCGGGGGAACTCTGGCCCAGCGACTGGCGGCCTCAGGCAAGTCCATTCTAATCCTGGAGCGGGGCGAACAGCTTCCGCGCGAGGCGGAAAACTGGAGCTCCAAGGCGGTGTTCGTAGAGCACCGCTACCGCACTCAGGAGCAGTGGTACGACAAGAAGGGCAAGCCCTTCCGCCCGAACACCCACTATTGGGTGGGCGGCAACACCACCTTCTATGGTGCGGCTCTGATGCGGTTGCGCGCGCGCGACTTCGAGCTGGTGGAGCACGCCGGCGGGGTGTCCCCGGCCTGGCCGATCAGCCTGACCGACTTGGCGCCCTATTACGCCGAGGCCGAGACGCTTTGGCGAGTTCACGGCTCGCGCGGCGACGACCCAACTGAGGAGGGAAATGAGCCAGCCTACGCTTTTGCGGCGGTGCACGACGACCCGGGTATCGCCCAGCTGCGCAGCCACTGGCAGGCGTTGGGCTGGCGGCCATTCTCCTTGCCGCTCGGGATCAACCTCGACCAGGCCCATCCGGTCACATCAGCGTGCATCAAGTGCAAGACCTGCGGCGGCTATCCGTGCCTACTAAAGGCCAAGTCCGACGCCCGCTCGATCGCCATCGAGCCAATCATGGACTTGCCGAACGTGACCTTGCTTACGGGCCGCAAGGTGACGCGGCTGGAGACCGATCCCAGCGGCAAGGCGGTGACAGAGGTGGTCTGCCAGACGGAACAGGGCGAGGAACGCTGGTCCGGTGACATCGTGGTGCTGGCGGCGGGCGCGGCCAATAGTGCAGCGGTGCTGTTCGCCTCGGCGAACGCGGCTCATCCGAATGGTCTGGCCAACGGCTCCGACCAGGTCGGGCGGAACTACATGTTTCACACGCTGACCGCAGTCGTCTCGTTGACCGCCGCGCACGTGGACGTGACGTTCCCCAAGACCATGGCAGTCAACGATTTCTACTGGGGCGATCCGGACGGCAGCTACAACCTGCCGATGGGGCATATCCAGCTCCTGGAATACATGTCCGGCCAGACTCTGGAGGGCCAGGTTTCCGATTGGCTGCCGCCCGGTCTGGTTCCTGACGTTTTCGCCGAGGGGATCGCTGAGCGAATGCTGTCGATGCTGGTGATCAGCGAGGATCTGCCGCTGCCGGACAACAGGGTGCACCTGACCAAGGATGGGCGAATCTGCGTCGATTACACCTACAACAACCTTGAGGGGCACGAGCGCCTGGTTAAGAAGCTGCGCGAGTCGTTGGACGGCTTTACCGACCATGCCCATCCTATCTCGCAGCACCACTTCGAGATCGGGAGCCTATTACCGCTCTATGGCACGGCGCACCAGGCCGGGACGGTGAGGTTCGGGACCGACCCCAAGACCTCGGTGCTGGATCCCTGGTGCAAGGCCCATGAGCTCGACAATCTCTATGTCACTGACACCAGCTTCTTCCCCTCGATCGCCGCAGTGAATCCGACGCTGACGACGGTGGCCAACGCCATGCGGGTCGGTGACCACCTGCTGGAGCGGCTCGGACACTCGGCTCAGCCGGACAAGGCTAGGAGCGTCCGGCGACCGCGGGCGCATAGGGCTGGCGAAGGCCTAGCTTGACGTCGCCGCACGCGCCGGCGGCGTCTCGCAATTCGGCCGCTGGCGGCAACTTTACAGAGTTCAGGCCATCAGGCCGTCGCTCTTGAGAAAGTCGAGGAGAGCGGCATTGAACGCCTGGGGTTGGTCGATGTTGGCGCTGTGGCCGGCGCCCTGGATGACGACCTTTTTCGCGCCGGGAATCTTGGCGGCCATATAGTCCGAGGCGGCGAGGAAGGGCGTATCGTCAGCGCCGACAATCACCAAGGCAGGGACATTGATGCCCGGCAAG
>JAYUBY010000412.1:0-4161 GCA_043740635.1 Alphaproteobacteria bacterium | reverse complement strand
CACCTCTGACCAGACTGCGTCTAAGGCGGCGCCGGCGGCTGAGAGACACCCTTGCCGTCGTCCTGCCAGGTCATGATCGGATCGTCGGTGTCAGTGAGTCCGGCCTGGACCAGGGCAGTGTGCATGTCGCGCACACCGACGTCGCCGGTGGTGAACTTCAGCACATAGGGAGTGGCCAGCCGGCCATCGGCGCTGGCGAAGCGGGGCGCCAGGTTGACGGCGATCGCGTATGTCTCGTTGGGCGCCACCGTGCAGAGCAGTGAGAAGGTGCGCCTGTCGTTGAGCAGCCGTGGGTGCGCCAAACAGCTGGGAAACACCGCCGCGTCGGTCTTGCCGTAGGCCCAGGCGTCGGCGGTCATGGTCCGGTCGAAGGTGAGCTTCAGAACCAGCACGCCGCCGGGAACGCTTCCGCCATTCGTCGGATAGCTGCTGACGACGGCCGGCGGCGGTCCGCCGACGATCACCAGGGGCGACACCGTGGTCGCCGAGGCCGGTGGCTCCGCTGCCTGCGCCGCGCCCGCCAGTGCGACCGCCAGGGCCACACCGAGGCCCGGCGCCAGACCAGCGACACGGTGGCTCAGAGTGGTCATCGCGCCGCCTCCTGGCCCGCCGCCACCCGATGACGGGCGACGGCGGCAGGAAGGGTCAGTGCGTCGCCGTGGCGGCGGAGGCGGAGGCCGGAGTGGCGGCGACCAGGTCAGCCTGGATCGCGACCAGCTTGGCGTCGTCGATGTTGGCCTGCGGGAATTTGGCGATCCCGCGGATGCTCATGCCCTTGATCTGCTCGTAGTACTGGTTGGTTTCCAGACCGGGGATGTCCTTGTCGACAACCGCTTTGAGCGCGGGATCGGCGACCAGATCGACGACAGGCCAGTCGACCGACGGCGGGCCGGACTTGACGGCCGGGGTCATGTCCTGGGCCGACGCGATTCCAGCGACGCCGAGGGCGAGCGTAAGACCGGCGAGGCCGGCGACAATCAGTTTCATGGGAGTTTCCTTGGCAGACTTAATGTCCCTAGATGCCGCGCCACTGTCGGCCAAGCGAGTCAAAACTGTGGCGCGGAAGATTTCAAATTAGCCATGTTGACTGCGCGCGGCGGTCGCGCCCTTCACGCCGCCGCCCTGGGCAGTGTAAGACCCGCGTCATGACCGACACCGCTTCCAAACTGATCGAAGGCCGCACCGGCCCCTGGGAAATCGTTCTGGGCCTTGAGGTTCACGCCCAGGTCGCCTCCAACGCCAAGCTGTTCAGCGGCGCCGCCGTGGGTTTCGGCGCCGGCCCGAACGAGCAGGTCAGCCTTGTCGACGCCGCCATGCCCGGCATGCTGCCCGTGATCAATCGTCGCTGCGTCGAGCAGGCGGTGCGCACGGGCCTGGGGCTGAAGGCGCAGATCAACCTCTGGTCCCGCTTCGACCGCAAGAACTACTTTTATCCCGATCTGCCGCAAGGCTATCAGATCAGCCAGTACAAGGATCCGATCGTCGGCGAGGGCCTCATCGAGGTGGAGCGCGACGATGGCTCGACCTTCGTGGTGCGCATCGAGCGCCTGCACCTGGAGCAGGACGCCGGCAAGTCGCTGCACGACCAGCATCCCACCAAAAGCTTCATCGACCTCAACCGCTCCGGCGTCGCGCTGATGGAGATCGTCAGCGAGCCCGACATCCGCACGCCGGAGGAGGCCGGGGCGTATCTGCGCAAGCTCCGCACCATCCTCCGATATCTGGGCACGTGCGACGGCAACATGGAGGAAGGCTCGATGCGCGCCGACGTCAACGTCAGCGTCCGCAAGCACGGGGACCCGTTCCGCACCCGCTGCGAGATCAAGAACGTGAACTCCGTCCGTTTCGTGATGCAGGCGATCGAGGCCGAGGCCAGCCGCCAGGTCGCCGTGTGGGAGAGCGGCGGCGAGGTCACCCAGGAGACCCGCCTGTTCGACCCGGCCCGCAACGAGACCCGCAGCCTCCGCAGCAAGGAAGACGCCCACGACTACCGCTATTTTCCGGACCCCGACCTGCTGCCGCTGGTCCTGGATGAAGATTGGGTTGCCGAATTAAAGCGGCATCTGCCGGAACTGCCGGACGCCAAGCGCGCCCGCTTCGTGGCGGAACACGGCCTGCCCGCCTACGACGCCGCGGTGCTGGTGGCGGACCAGGAAACCGCCGCCTTTTTCGAGGAGGTCGCGAAAGGCCGCGACGCCAAGCAGGCCGCCAACTGGATGATGGGCGACTTCTTCGCGGCCCTGAATCGCAAAGGATGCACGATCGCCACCAGCCCGGTCTCGGCCGCATCGCTGGGCCAGCTGCTGGACCTGCTGGCCGACAAGACGATCAACGGCCGCATCGCCAAGGAAGTGTTCGAGGCGATGGTCGAAACCGGCGAGGCCCCGGCCGCGATCGTGGAAGCCAAGGGCCTCCGCCAGGTCGTCGATACCGCCGCGATCGACGCCGCGGTGGCAGCGGTGCTGGCCGCGAACCCGGACAAGCTGGCGGAATACAAGTCGGGCAAGGACAAGCTGTTCGGCTTCTTCGTGGGCCAGGTGATGAAGGCGATGGCGGGGAAGGGCAACCCGGCCCTGGTCAACGAGGCGTTGAAGCGGGCGCTGGGATGACGGTGCCGGGGTTCGCAACGTGAACGTCATTGCGAACCCTTTGGCGAGCAGCAGGCTGCAAGGTCGAGCGCGGGGCCGGATCGCCACGCCGCAATAGCGGCCACGGCTGTCCGGTTGAAGATTGTGTGCAATAACAATACCTAACGTCGTGGCCGGGCTTGACCCGGCCATCCAAGCGGTGCCGGCAGCATCGCCAACTGACGGCTGTGCCTGAAACTCTGACGATGACCGTCATCGCGAGCCGCCCTTGCGGCGCGGCGATCCAGTGGCCGGGAGTGGTGCATTTGGCACCTTGATCGCTTCGCCAAACGGCTCGCGATGACGGCGACGGGGAAGTGTCATGGTCC
This sequence comes from Alphaproteobacteria bacterium, assembly GCA_043740635.1. GTDB lineage: Bacteria > Pseudomonadota > Alphaproteobacteria > Caulobacterales > Caulobacteraceae > Phenylobacterium. The sequence continues at coordinate 1,205 of JAYUBY010000412.1, read as the reverse complement.
CGGAGGCCTGGTATAAGTAGATTCCGACCCTTGCCCGCGCATCCGGCGGGCCCGATGATCTGCCGCTTCGTAACGATGCAGGGGAACGCCACATGGCCAGATGCGGGATCGGGAGTCGTTCGGCTGCCGACGCCTCGGCGTCGAGCCGACGGAACTGCGTGCCCTCCGAGAGAACGTGACCGCAATAGTCGTCATCGCGGCTTCGGCAGGCGGACTGGAACCTCTGCGGCTTATCATCGCGGGGCTTCCGACCCCATGCAGGGCCGCTGTTTTCATCGTATGGCATATCGGGCCGCATCCAAGCGTGCTCCCTTCAATCCTCGAGCGCGCGAGCCTGATCCCCGTTGGCTTCGCCCGGGATCGGGCAGCGATCCAGCCCGGGCACATCTACGTTGCCCCGCCCGATCGCCACATCCTCCTCGGTGCCATCCAGATGCGGTTGAGCGCTGGTCCCAAAGTCCACTTCGCGCGTCCAGCCGCGGACCCTTTATTCATGTCCGCCGCTGCATCCCACGGCGATCAGGTCATCGGCGTGGTCCTGAGCGGCGGCGATGGAGACGGCGCGGCGGGACTGCTGAGCATCAAGCAGCACGGCGGCACGGCGTTCGTCCAGGACCCCAGTGAAGCAACGTCACCCTCGATGCCCCACGCGGCGATCGCGGCGGTTCACCCGGACGCCGTCCTGACGGCGCGGGAGATTGCGCGCCGTCTGAGCACTCTGTGTTCCTGGGACGGACAAGGAACGTGTCCCCTTGCCTCGTAGGGTGGAATGCCCTTCGCATTCCACCAACCGTGCACAGGTCAGAAGCCTTCATCCCTGGCATAACCAGCGATCACGCTCGAAAGCGGTCTCGTGTCAGGTCGTTTGGACCTGAAACGAGATTCCGCGTTCTTCATCAATAAACTAGAGCTTGATCGCTTCGTCTACCAGAAGCGATCATGCGCTAGTAGCCTCGGGGAACGATCACCGTCGAGGCGGGTTGCTGCATCGGCGGGGCTTGGACCACGACCGGGGTCGGGGCCTGGGCGACAGGCGGATTGATGGTGCAGGCCGCTGTCCCGAGAACTGCGATGGCGCCCAGTGCCGTGAATGTCGTAATTCGCATAGCTATCTCCTCCAGGTTTTTATCGACGACGAACGTCAATAATTCAGCAACGTGTGGCACGCGACCGGGTTGCACGCTTGGCGGATCAGGGCGCACTGC
>JAYUBY010000411.1:0-7591 GCA_043740635.1 Alphaproteobacteria bacterium | reverse complement strand
CCTTGGAGGCGAGTTCATCCCGCCGATGGACGAAGGCGATCTGCTCTACATGCCCTCGGCCCTACCGGGCCTCTCCGCAGCCAAGGCCTCGGAGCTGCTGCAACAGACCGACCGTCTGATCCGCACAGTGCCGGAGGTGAAGACCGTCTTCGGCAAGGCTGGGCGCGCGGAGAGCGCCACAGACCCGGCGCCCCTGGAGATGTTCGAAACCACCATCCAGTTTAAGCCGCGCGATCAGTGGCGGGCCGGGATGACGCCCGAGAAGCTGGTGGACGAGCTGGATCGGGTAGTGAAGATCCCCGGCCTCGCCAACGTCTGGGTTCCCCCGATCCGCAACCGCCTCGACATGCTAGCCACCGGCATCAAGAGCCCTATCGGGGTGAAGGTGTCCGGAACCGATCTTACTCAGCTCGACCGCGTGGCGGCTGCGGTCGAGGTGGTGGCCAAGCGCACCCCCGGTGTCAGCTCGGCGCTTGCTGAACGCCTCACTGGCGGCCGCTACGTCGACCTCGCCATCGACCGCGCGGCGGCCGCCCGCTTTGGCCTGAATATCGCCGACCTGCAGGAGATCGTCGCCGGCGCCATAGGCGGCCAGACCGTCGGTGAAACCGTGGAGGGGGTCGCCCGCTATCCAATCAGCGTGCGCTATCCCCGCGAGCTGCGCGATAGCCTGGAGGGACTGCGAGCCCTGCCGATCCTGACGCCCGCGGGGCAACAGATCACCCTGGGTGCCGTCGCCCAGGTGCAGATCGTCGACGGGCCGCCCATGCTCAAGACCGAGAACGCCCGGCCCTCGACGTGGGTCTATGTCGATGTTCGAGGCCGTGACCTCAACTCGGTGGTCACCGACCTGCGCCGGGCGGTGGCCCGCGATGTGCTCCTGCCGCCGGGCGTCTCGGTCGTCTACTCCGGCCAGTTCGAATACCTCCAGCGCGCCGCCGAACGGCTCAAGCTGGTGGTCCCTGCCACGCTCCTGACCATCTTCCTGCTGCTCTACCTGACCTTCGGCCGGCTCGATGACGCCGCGCTGATCATGGCGACGCTACCCTTCGCCCTGACGGGCGGCATCTGGACCCTCTACTGGTTCGGCTACCACCTGTCCGTCGCCACCGGCATCGGCTTCATCGCGCTGGCCGGCGTCTCGGCGGAGTTCGGCGTGGTGATGCTGATCTACCTCAAGCAAGCCCTGGCCGAGCGGGGAGCCGATCCGAACGACGACGATGTCGCCGATGCCGTGCGGAAGGGAGCCCTCCTCCGCGTGCGTCCCAAGGCGATGACCGTTGCGGTGATCCTGGCCGGCCTCGCCCCGATCCTAGTCGGCCACGGCGCGGGCTCAGAGGTCATGAGTCGCATCGCCGCCCCGATGATTGGCGGAATGCTCACTGCGCCGCTGCTTTCCATGCTCGTCATACCGGCCGGATACCTGATGCTGCGCCGGCGTCGATCCAAACTCGTTTCCACCTCTAAGCCCCAAAGGAGTTTCCCATGAGAGCTCACCTGTTAACCCTGGCCACGATCCTAGCCTTTACCACCGCCGAAACCGCCACCGCTCAGCCCGTTGCGGACGTGCCAGCATCCGTCACCAAGACCGGCAAGGGGACCGGCGTGATCACAGAGATCGACGCGAAGGCTGGCACGATCACCATCAAGCATCAGCCGGTCGCCTCGCTCGGATGGCCAGCGATGACCATGAGCTTCAAGGCTGCCCCAGCCTCGCTCCTCAAAGACCTCAAGGTCGGTGAGAAGATCGGATTCGACGCGAACCAGGGAAACGGCCTGCCCGAAGTCACCGCGATCCGGAAACCGTAGGCGGTGAGGGCTTGAAAAGGGCGTGTGAGCGCCTGGCCCGCCGCCGAGGCGCGGGATGAAGGCGGGGGTCGCGCGCAAATAGGCAGCATAGCTGTCACCGAACGTGGCCAGGGAGTCGCGCTTCTCAGTCTTGGCCAGGCGCCCGTACATGAACACCAGAATCGGGAACATTCCGACTGTGAGAAGGGTGGGCCACTGCAGTAGGAATCCGACCATCACCGCGACGAAGGCGACGTATTGCGGATGGCGGATTCTGTCGTAGGGCCCCGAGATGGCGACCTGCTTGTGCCTCTGCGCCTGATAGCGCGGCGGCCAGGACGCCGACAGCAACCAAAAGCCGCCACAGATGAAAACATCGCTCAAGAGATGGAGGGGACCGAAATGCGGGTTGCCACGCCAGCCGACCATCTCCTCGAGCAGGTGGCCTGCATCGTGGGTCAGCCAGTTGATCCCCGGATAGTGGCTCTGCAGCCACGGCAGCAGCAGGTAGATGGTCAGTGGAAAGACGTACATCTCAGTGAACAACGCCACCAGGAAGGCGCTGAAAGCGCCGAACGAGCGCCAGTCGCGGCCGCTCTGCGGCTTGAAGAAGGTGAACGCGAAGAAGATGAAAAGCGCCGAGTTGAGGACCACCATCGTCCAGAGGCCCTAGGCTTGTGAGCTGTCGTGCATAGTTTGTCTCGCGATGGCGGGCCGCCAAGGGACACTTCGCCCGAGTTCAAACCAGGGGCGCTCATCCGGGGCGGTCGTTGACCCAGCTCAACCGCCGCAAGTTTTCCGACCGCCCGGAGGCGCTGCAACAGCAGACAGCTGGACGCGCCGACGACGCGCCTGAAGCGCCAACGGAGTGACCAGGCGGGAGACTTGAAGCGCTTCGTCCAGCGCACCCTCGAAATCGTGAGTCACGCGCTTTAGATCGATGCGCTGTCTCAAGAAATCCGCCCAGCGAAACTCACTGAACAACGCCGAGTCCTTGGCGAACCCGCCACGTCTCCGCAGTGCGCTGGCCAGGCTGCGAAAGGGATCGTCTACGAGCTGACCAATCGCCATAGGGATCGCTTCATGGCCTAGTCGCAGCCCGTCGGCGCCGAAAGGATGGCACCAGCCGCGAAGCTCCAGGGCGCGCCAGAAATCTGCTTCTTCCAGACTACTCAGGCTATCAACGACGAGCACTCTCGCCTCGGCCACGCCGTCTTCCAGGAGCCCTCTCAGCCAGTGATGACGGTCCAGCGCGAAGGCGTGCGCGCCCGGGCCAATGACGACGGGAACCGGCTTGCCGAGGACTTCCGTTCGGCCCGTCCCGCGCGCTTCGCTTATCTTGCGCCGCTTCTCGGCCACCTCTCGGAAGCCGACGGTGATCTGCGTGGGAAGAATCTCCTGGATCAAAATCCAGCCGAGCGCCCCGACTTGGAGTTCGCGATTGTCCGCCGAGAGGACAATGCTGCGCTTCGGGTTCGACCTAGCCATCTGGTCAGGATCAGCGGCGAGCAGGCTTCGGTCCTTGATCTGGATCACTGGACCGCCCCTTGTCCTAGAAGCAGGGGGCGGCATCCGTGCATCGCTGGAAGGATCAGTCAGAGCGGCAGGGTCGCTAGCGGGAACGCCCTGGGCCGGTGCTTGGTTTGGCCGGTGGCTGGTCGCCGCCGTTTTGCGGGTGGTCCATCGCATGGTCACCATGTTGATGACCGTGATGCATGAAAAGGTGCATCAGCGGGCATCCGAGGAAGAGCAGGTAAGGCAGGAAGATCAGATATCCGGAGGCGTGCTGCCAGTGGTCGCGCAAGAGCCAGAATGCCGCCGCTGAGGCAACAGCCACAACCGTCATCGTCGCAAAACTTCTTAACCGGTCCGTCACGAGGGCCTCTCCGAACTATTTCGGTGCAACTTCGGGATGGACGTGATCGTGCGGCGAGTCAGGGACCTTTGCGGCGGCGGTCGCCGGCATGCAATGCATACCCTTACCATCTCTCATCATCTTTCCATCGGTGGCTCTGGCCGCGGTCTCGCCGGTGCCGACCATCATTTTTCCTTCCATTATCTTGCAGTCGCGCATGGCGGACTTTGCGTCGGCGTTCACTACGGGGCCCGAAGTCGTGGCGGCGTCAGCAGCTCCGGGCGGGGTGGTGGCCGGCGTCTGGATCCGGCTCGGCAGCAAAAGCCGGGGCCGCGACCAGCGCGGCCAAGAGCGGGAGGGTTTCTAGAAACCGGGTCATGGTGGCCGTCCTTGAGCAACTCAGCATCAGATTCCAAGGAAACCCAGTCCTCCGCCTTGATCGGCGTCAAACCTAGCGAGGAACTCGCGTCAGAGTTTGACGGTCCGAAGCCGCAGTGCGTTGGTGATCACGCTCACCGATGACAGCGCCATGGCCCCCGCCGCGATCTGAGGCGAGAGCAACAGGTGGAACATTGGATAGAGCACACCCGCAGCGACGGGCACGCCGGCCACGTTGTAGATGAAGGCGAAGACCAGGTTCTGGCGGATATTGCGCATCACGGCCCGCGAGAGGCGCCGGGCGCGCATGATCCCCTGCAGATCGCCCTTCAGCAGAGTCACGCCCGCGCTTTCGATCGCCACGTCGGATCCTGCGCCCATAGCGATGCCGACCTCGGCGGCCGCAAGCGCCGGGGCATCGTTCACGCCGTCGCCCGCCATAGCCACCGACCGGCCTTCTGCGCGCAGTTTCTGGACGACCTTGGCCTTGTCTTCCGGCAAGACTTCGGCCTCGACCTCCTCAATGCCCAGGCGCTTAGCCACTGCAAGCGCTGTCGTGCGATTGTCGCCAGTCATCATCACCAGGCGCACGCCGTCCGCCTTCAGCGCACGCACAGCCTCTGGCGTGGATTTCTTGATCGGATCGGCGATGCCGAGCAGCCCAGCGAGCTTGCCATCGACTGTCGCGAAGATGGCCGTTGCCCCCTCGCGCCGCAGCGCTTCCGCCTCAGCCTCAAGCGGCGCGCTGTCGGCCCCCTGCTCGGCCATCAGCCGGGCGCCACCGAGGACGATGCGCTTTCCGTCGACGGTTCCGAGTACGCCCTTGCCGACCGGTGAATCAAAGTCCTTTGCTTCAGACAGGGCGAGACCCCGGTCCTTAGCGGCCCGCAGGATGGCGTCGGCCAGCGGATGCTCGCTCCCACGCTCCAAGCTCGCCGCAAGCCGCAGCAGTTCGGCTTCGTCGAAGCCGGGCGCAGGCTTGATCGCCGTCACCGCCGGACGGCCCTCGGTGAGGGTGCCGGTCTTGTCGATCACGAGGGTGTCGATCTTCTCGAACCGCTCCAGGGCCTCGGCGTTCTTGATCAGCACACCGGCCTGGGCGCCACGGCCTACGCCCACCATGATCGACATGGGCGTGGCCAGCCCCAGGGCGCAGGGACAGGCGATGATCAGAACCGACACGGCCGCGACCAGGGCGTAGGCGAACCGCGGTTCCGGACCGACGATCGCCCAGCCGGCGAAGGCGATCAACGCTACGGCGATGACCGACGGCACGAACCAGCTGGCGACCTGGTCGGCCATCCGCTGGATCGGAGCTCGGCTGCGCTGCGCCTCGGCGACCATCTGCACGATCCGCGACAGCAGGGTGTCGGCGCCGACCTTCTCTGCACGCATCAAGAAGGAGCCGGTCTTGTTGATCGAACCAGCGATCACTTTACCCCCCGCTTCCTTCGTGACCGGCATGGACTCGCCGGTGACCAGCGACTCATCGATGGAGACGCGGCCCTCCACCAGCTCGCCGTCTACGGGCACCTTTTCCCCAGGCCTGACCCTCAATCGGTCGCCGACCTGAATTTGGTCGAGCGTAACCTCCTCGTCGGATCCGTCCTCACGGACACGCCGCGCCGTCTTCGGCGCGAGATTCAGCAGGGCTTTTATCGCCCCGCTGGTCCGTTCGCGCGCCCTGAGTTCGAGGACTTGCCCCAGGAGCACCAGGACCACGATGACAGCCGCGGCTTCGAAATAGACCGGAACCGCGCCCGACGCTTCGCGGAAGGCTGGGGGAAAGACGCCCGGCGCGAGCGCGGCCACCATGCTGTAGACCCAAGCGACCCCGACCCCCATCGCGATGAGGGTGAACATGTTGAGGCTCCGTCTACGCAGCGACGCCCAACCGCGGACAAAGAACGGCCAGCCCGCCCAAAGCACCACCGGCGTCCCCAGCCCGAGCTGGATCCAGTTCGAGGTCTGGCGGCTCAGAAGCATCATCAAGCCGGTGAGATGGCCGCCCATCTCCAGGGCGAACACGGGCACGGTCAGCGCCAGCCCGATCCAGAACCGCCGCGACATGTCATCGAGTTCATGGCTCGGGCCGGCGTCCACCGTGACCGTCACCGGCTCCAGCGCCATGCCGCAGATTGGACAGAACCCCGGGCCAACCTGACGAATCTGAGAGTGCATCGGACAGGTGTAAATTGCGCCCGCAGGCGTTTGGGGACCAGCTTTCGGCTGATCCAAGTATTTCTCGGGCTCAGCTTGGAATTTCGCCTGGCAGCCCGCGGAACAGAAATGATACGCGTGGCCTGCATGCTCGGCACGATGTGCAGACGTCGCGGGATCGACCTTCATGCCGCAAACCGGGTCAGCAACCGGCGCCGCGCAACCGGCGCCGCTCTGAGCAACCTGGGGATCGCTTTTGGTCATAGACTGAACTCCGCAGTGTCTGGGCCTTCGTTGGGCATGTTGAAGCGGACGGCCGGGATCCGCCTTGATACATCACAAACGAGTCGCGTGCTGACGGGCCGCGAGACCGTGAGCGCCGGTCGGCCTGCTGGCGGGCGGAGCAGCGGGGCAACACTCCCATCGTCGCATCGGGAGTGGGCTCCCGTCGTCAAAAGCTGAGGCGCCTGTGCGGGCCCTAGCCCGTCTCGTCACTCGGCTGGGACCTGAAGGCGAAAGCGCACCCCCAGCAGTCGGCTCGTAGTCGAACGTCGCGCCGAGCTGCGAACTCAAGCTTCGAGGATAAGAAAGCCCAGCCGCCATCCACACGCGGGGCGAACCCCTTCGACAAGCCGTCGCCGGTATCACTGACCTCGACCCCAGCCGCGCCGGCGGCGCCAGGGCCGCGCCGCACGCTGACCTCCGCGTACCTCAGCTCACGTGGTGGAGAACCCCTGCTGGACGACCTCCTGGCGCGGGCCGTCCGAGCCTCGTTCGCCACCCTTGCCACGGACATTTCATAAAGTGAGCCTCGCCCTCACGCTTAGGGTCCCGCGTCTAACGGTTTGGCCCCGTCCGGCTTGCGGCGAACGAGCTCAAGACGATGGCGGAAATCCAAGCCAAGGCCGGGACGACGAGCAGAAAGCGAAAATCGGACCCCAAGGCAAAGTTCACCGCGCTCATCGTTCCCGCCGATAACGCAGCGGCGCTCCCGAGCAACACAAGCTCACGCCAGTCGACGTTGATCTTCGCGCTCAAGCGAAACGCAACCCCAGCCGTAAGCACGCCGACGGCGGCCATCTACCCGCCCAGAACGATGAAGACCAAATGCAACCAAGGCCCGAGCCGGGCGCGCTCGCCGCGAGGATGCCAAGGCTGGAGCCGACAAACCGCAGATCCTCCGGCAAGAGCGCTGGGCGCAGCAGGCCAAAGTAGAGCCCGAGCAGTAACTGATAGGCGGCGCAGATGCCCAACAGGACAACGACGGTGCGGCGCGAACCGCCCCTTGCACTATGGGGATCAAATGCGCGGTCCGATGTTGGCGGAGCCCGGCCGCTCACCGTTGCGAGAAGGTGAGATATAACATTACCTCTCCTATATAGTACATTGATGTTATTGTCATTCCCACTC
>JAYUBY010000410.1:0-8734 GCA_043740635.1 Alphaproteobacteria bacterium | reverse complement strand
ATGACCACTACGGTCAGCGGGGTCGACAGGAACGCCCCTAACGTCCCCCAAACTGCGCCCCAAAACGCCAGGGCCAGCAGCACCACGATGGGATCGAGGTTGAGGCTGCGGCCCTGCATCCGGGGCTGGACGACGTGGCTGACGACGAAGTGGGTCGCCTCCAGGCCGGCCACCAGCACTAACGCCCGGACCAACCCGTCGAACTCTACAAGCCCGAACAGCGCCGGGAACAACACGCCGATGGCCGCCCCAATGGCTGGAATATAGTTCGCCAAGAAGATGATTACGCACCAGAACGCCACGTGGCTGAGGCCGCAAGCCACCATGATCGCCGCGGAGACTGCCGTGATGATCACGCCGACCACCGTCTGCACCCAGATATAGCTCTCTACGCCGCGGCGGATGCGCTCGAACACGCGGCCCGCCTCCGCGCGGTCGCTATCTGCGCGGAAAAGCTCGCCGAACTTGGCGGCGAACCCGCGGCGAGAGGCGAGCAGGAAGCCCAGGTAAACCAGAACGAAGACCGCGCCTTCCAAGAAGTGGCTCAGCCCTGTCGCCAGCACGCCGGCGTAGCGCGTGGGGTTGAGTTCGCCCAGCAGGCTGGCCGTGGTGGGCGTCCCCGACAGCCCGAACCTCTGGGTGCCCGCCACCAACAGCGCATCGATCCGCGCCTCGTAGGTTGGCGCCTGGGCGGCAAAGTCCGCCGCGTTGTCTGCCGAGAGCCAAAGCGTCAGTCCGAGGACGCCGACGATCAGAACGAAGGCCAGCGTCAGAGCCATCCACCCGCGCAGTATCTTCACCCTGCGCGATAGCGCCCGCGCCAGGCCGTCAATGACGATCAGCAGGAACACTGCCAGCATCAGGGGCTCGAGGATTCGGCGCAGCGCATAAAGCGCGCCACCCGTGAGGATTACCGCCACCACGACACTGGCCACGGCCAAGATCTTCATGAGGCCACCAATCGCCTCGACGTTCTTTGGCGTCTGGGTCTTTTCCATGGAGGTCCCTGAGCGTCGGCTACGCAACGGAACGCATGGTTTGACGTCTGGCAGCAAGGCCCGTGTTGTCAGCCTTCGGCGAACGTCAACTTTCGACGTGATCGCATCACCCCACTAAGGCGCCAAAGCCCATCAGTATCATGCCCCACTTCGCAGGCTCTGGGCCCACGCCAACAGCAATAGTCACCGCATGGTGACGCAGCGTGAGACCGAGTCATGGGGAACCCACGAACAATGTTGGCGTTGAGGTCGTCGTTTAGAGGAGAACACCAAATGCGGACTTATTTGATCGCCGCGAGCGCGACGCTGTTACTTACCGCCACAGTCGAACCCGCTTTCGCTCAAACAACGGAATAGACGACCACGGTCGTCACCAAGCGCTCAAACACCGGCACCGGTGTTGGGGCGGTGGGAGGCGCAGCGACGGGCGCCGTCGTCGGCGGTCCGGTCGGTTCTGTCGTCGGTGGAGTTGTCGGCGCGGTCGTCGGTCATACGGCTGATCCGCCAGCGGAAGTGAAGATCTATGTGCGCACTCAGCGCGTCGACCCGGTGCACTATGATGGACAGATCGTTGTCGGCGCCACGTTGCCGGACACTGTCACGGAATATGACGTTCCCCGCTACGAGCGGTACCGGTGGACCTACATCAACGGCCAAAGACTGTTGATCGACCGGCAGTCGCACAATATCGTTTCGATCATCAACGACGAAGGATCGCCCTCGAAGTTGGCCGGTTCTGGGGCCGCGCCATCGGTCGCGGCCCTTTTTTGCCTAACGCGCCGAGGCGCAACGGCCGTACAGCGGCGCCGCGATGTCGCAAAATGCCGGAGAGGGCCGTTACGCGCGGCTGGCCGGCTGTGTCTCGGCGGCAGCGACCCCATTGAGCTCCCGGGACCAAATTGTGGAACCCCGGGTGTCTTTCGCGTCGCTCGCGGGATCTGAGCTCAGCAGTCGTTTAAAGCGCTCCAACGTCGCGACGTCTGAGAGGCGGACCATGATCACCCTTCCATCAGGGCCGTAGCAGGTCCCGAGGTAGGCTAGCGCGCTTGCGACTGAGACCTGCTCCTCAAGAACGCGAAAGAACAGCGCCTCGACGCGGATGGCCTCGGCATCTGAGGAAACGATGGTCTCGAAATCATACATGTGCGCGCCCCCGGCCGTTAAGCTCGTGCTGCACGCAATAGCCAGGCCATATCGTCGCTCATGAGCGGCATGTGGAGCCGCTCATCGAAAGGGCATAACCAAGAGGTCATGCCTACGTCACTCGGATCCATCGATTGGCCGCTAATTTGGGATCGGCTTTTCGTTCTTCGGGCCATCAGATACCTCTGCCAAAGCTTCCTCAGGCGTCTTTCCTGCACTGATCGCCTGCAACACTTTCTGACGCTGCGTCTCATCGACGACGACCGCATCGATCGATCGTTTCACCGCCGCCTCATGCTGAGGGTGCGTCGCGCAGGCCGCCAATTGAAGAAGGATCAGCAGTGTAATGACAACGCGGCGCATGGCGGCTCCCTTTCGCCCACACCAACGCGCGGGGGGATCGGAAGTGCCGCGAAAAAAAAGCGCGGCGCACCTGGCAAAAGACGCGAACTTCGCGGTTGCGTCTGTGAAAATCCTAAGCGTCAGTCGTGTCTCGACAAAGCATTCAATCCGGGCCGCGAAACTGATGAAGCGCGAATTTTGATAGACCGTTCTCCATGCGCCCGTAGGCTCAGCGCCATCTGTTCCAAGGCATCGAAAGCTTCTACGATTCAGAGCGCCTGCGCTTGGCCTTGGGCTCCATCAGTCCAGCTGACGCCGAGCGTCGCGCGGCTCGTCCGCTAATTTGGGGGAAGATCACTTGTGGTTGGCTCATCATTCCTAGTCGGCAAGGTCCATGCGCGAACACATTGAGGTTTTGAAGCGATACGCGGTTGATTTCTGGCTCGCGAGGGGAGCAGTAATACTCATCGTCGCCCTGCAATTGCTTGTGAGCAACACGGTGACGGCCGGTCCGCGCTGGCTTGCCCCCATCGTCGAACTCGCGCTGCTCATTCCCTTGTCGGTAGCCACCGGTTGGACCCACCAAAAAGCCAATACAGCCACGACGCAGGCCCATCGGGAGTCGCTTCTTGCGCTCAGACGAGGGATGCGCATTTTAGCGCTGCTCCTCACCGCCATCGTCAGTCTCGCAAACCTCGGGTCTTTGATCCTGCTGATACAGGCTTTGATCAGCGGACATGCCGGAAATGGCCGAACGCTTCTGGTGGATGCTGTCAACATCTGGGCGACGAATGTCATCGCGTTTGCGCTTTGGTACTGGAACAGCGACCGATCGAGCCCTGCCGCGCGCGGGCTCGTCAGCGACCCTAGAGCAGACTTCCTCTTCTCTAATATGACCACAGAAGCGAAAACGGGACGCCCCTGGGCTCCTGGTTTCCTCGACTATTTATATCTATCCTTCACCAACTCGACCGCCCTCTCCCCCGCCGACACGCTACCGATCACGCAGCGGGCAAAGATGCTCATGATGCTGGAGGCGTGCATCTCGCTGTCGACAATCGCGATCGTCGCTGCGCGCGCGGTTAACATTCTCCAGTAGCCGGGTAGCTCGCCCTTTTCGGGGCCGCCTACCAGGGTGGAATAGCGTCGCGACCGAGGGCCCAGCCGCGTATTGAGCTGACCCGCCGCCGTGGCTTCGGTCCAATGAGGTTCGTCAGGGACGGCGGCTAACAGCCTCCAATTGCTCTATGCGTCGGTGGTAAAGGTTCTCGACCGCCTGTTTCGAACGGTTCGCGGCGTCCTCACGCACGTCGCTCCATTCGGCTTGGTCTCGCGCGAGTAGGCGGTCGGGAATACCCGCTGTCAGAGCCGCGGCGTAGGCCCGGATCAAACGGCGGTCCGCCGCGACAAGGCCCGCGTCGCGACAGATCATGTCCTGCGCCGCTGAGCTAATGGCGCCACAGTCGATTGGGTGTGGCAGGTGCGCGGACGGGTTCGCACGCGGCGGGAGACCTGCGGGCGGCTCAGGATCGGCCTGCGAAGGGCCAGATGGCCCCTCGCGCGGCGGCGTCTCAAGCTGGGTGGGCGCTGGGACGAACGCCGTCGCTGGATGGACGAGCTCGGATGGGGACTTCGATTTCCGGGCCGTCGGGTTGGCCGTGAAGCGTGCCGTGGCGGGATCGTTACTCGCCTCGATGTGCGGTGTCCTTCCGAGCTCGCGCGGCGTTGGGGACAGAACGACAAGGCGAGGGGTGTCCATACGCGAAGTCGTCGGGACGGGTGCAATCTGGCGCCTCTCGATAATCAGCTGCGCCATGTGGGCTGAAGCGTAACCGCTCGGTCCCACACTCGCCGTGGCGATCGCTCGCGAACGTCGGGCGTTCCCCGCCCAGCCGACGACGACGGCGGCTCCTACGACGGCCAGGATAAGAAGCACGCGCCATAGAGCCGGGGGTTGCCGTGTTGGCTGGGGCGCGAAATTGTCAGAGGGGGGAGGAATGGACGAACCAGCGATCTTAGGCTCCGCCGCGCGCTCGTTGTAAAGCTGCAGCGGCCCATTCCTGAGTTCATCGGATCCGTCGCGGGGCGTATCGTCCGCGTAGGAGTTGAATCGGGGAATGGGGCTCCCCTCCCACGCCTCAAAGTTTTGATCGTCGGGCATGTCCGCTAGCGTCCGTGCGTTTTCACAAATCGCGACCGCGATCTTGGTTGCCTGCGGCCAAGCGCCCAGTGAGAGGCCGGACCCGTTTTTTGTGCGACACGTCCGATACGACGCAATCGTGCTTTATTCACAGCTGCGTCTGAACGTCCGGCGGCGGAGCGTGAGCACGCCCTTGCGACGTGGGCCTAGGTGGCGCCCACTTCATCATTGACCGGCGAACTTGGTGGTGACGCCAGCGCCGAGCCAGAAGTCCGTCGCGCGGACTTTCTGCGAAAAACCGCCCCTACGCCGAAGAAGCCCGACAGCAGCATAGCCCAGGTGGCAGGCTCCGGAACTGCGCTCGGCGCTGGGCCGGGGGGCGAGACGAAGGGCGGGATTGAAGGACCTGTCTCCGGCCCAGGGAGCCCCCCCGGTCCTTCCGGACCCACGATAATCGGGACAACCGGGGCGGTGGGCGTCGGCGCCCCGATGATGATGGGCGTATCCGGCGCACCGACGGGCGGGGCGATGGTGGCTGGGGGGACGACCGGCGGAACAACGCCAGGGACGGGAGGCAGGTTTGTGGCCGGTGTCGGGGTTCCCGGGGAGCCCGGGCCAGCGGGCGGCACGATACCTATCAACGGCGGCGCGCCAGGTGGGGCGCCCGTTGGGAAGAACCCGCCAGGCGTCGCGGGGGCGCTCGGCGCGAAGGGCGGGCCGCTCACCACCGGCGAGGCGATGTCCACCCCCGGCGGCGTGGCCTCAACAAGTTCCGACAGAAGCCGTTGAGCGGTCGGGCGCGGCGAGGCTCCCGGAACTAGCGACATCAGCTGGATGGGGTGGGTGTCGCAAGCCCGGGGGCGAAGGATATAACGTGTGCGGCGCGGGTGGGCGGTGGCTGTGTTGAGCGCGACCCGGGGTCGAGCGCGCGGCCTTGGCGCCACGCGATGGATCTTATGGACGACGTGGCCGGAGGGGTGATGGGGCGTGAGGTGTCGCGCCACGACAGCGATGCGCTGAAAGCAATCGGTGAGGGGGCTCGCGACAGCGGGGAATCCAGAACCGACGGCAGCCGCCGTTATGAGAGCGAGGGCTAACCGACGCCTCAACCGCGTGTACGGCGTGGCCGAACGGAATGTTTCCCACCAGGCAGCGTTCGCATTTTCAGTGATCATCGGCATGAACCGACCACAGGTTAAGTCACACGAGAGCTGTTCTGTGCGATTGCGTAAGTCTCAACTGCTCCGCTTGCAGATAGTTCCCATGATTAGTTCAGCTTGCGAGAAGCTTGGCTGTGAATGCAGTAGGAAGTCGCGCGACGTCTAAGTGGGAGGGGCGTGGAGACGCCCGCTAGGGGCCTTTGTTTGAGCTCGGCCGTGGACGGGGAAAGGCCCAGTTTGCGGCCCTCAACGCCCGGGCCTTGGCAGCAAGCTCCAGCGCCGCGCCCGCGACCACTTCAGGGCGGTCGAACATCATTAGATGCGACGACTTGATCAGCCGGCTATCCGGCTTCCAAAACGTGTCCGCGAGCGCCTGATGAAAGCTCTGCCAAGCCACCGCGCCGGGATCGTTGCCGCCCGCGGGCTGGCCGGCCGCCTTCGCCGCTGTCAAGACGATCGCCGGGACGGTGTGCAGAAGCCCTCCCACGCGATCGACCTCGTCCGAGGTGGTGGTGAAGAGCGTATCCAACTCTGAGAGCTGGGTGACGTAGGTCTCAGGTCGGAGCGCGACGGCCCGGGCGTGGGCATCGAGCGCCACCGGCGCGCAAGCCAGGCGAGCAGCCTTGTGTTCCGGATCACCTGGTCCGCGGACCGCGGCGAGGCAGTCGGCTGGGCGGCGTCTCACACCATCCAGATTTCCCGCCGTTGGACCGAAAAGGGCGGCCAAACGCTGGGTTTGATGCTCTACTGAGGGATCCACAAAGACCAGGCCCACGACGTCCTTCCGTCGGCGTGCCGCGAATAGCCGTGCGTAGAGACCTCCGGCGGAATGGCCAACAACCACGAACGGTCCTGAGAGCCGCGCGGACATGAGGCCGAAATCCAGGTCACGTGCGATCGCCGCGCCGTCGCGCGGCATCGGTCCGGGGTCGCTGAAGCCGTATCCCGCCCGATCATAGGAGCACACCCGCGTGAACGGCGAGATCCGGCCCTGCACCGAACTCCAGGCGTTCGAACCCGCCCCAAATCCGGCTTCAAGGATCACAGTCGGGGACCCATGGCCCGAGCACCTGAAGTTTATCTTGCGGTGATCGGGCAGTTCCACAAGCGTTCCAGGACGGGCGTAGGCGTCTGGGTCAACTTCGGATCGTGCGGTCCTGGCGGCGTTGCCCGCCACAATCAAGCAAGCGGCCGCCGCGAGCGCTCCCAAGGCCTTTCGACGTGACAGCCGTCGGCTCATCTCAAATATTCCATCGGTTCTGAAATCTCATCCAAGCCCCGTGGGTTTTTCTGTGGCCGCAATCCACGAGTGCGTCTGTCGCGGCCTCTGTCCGCGTCGCCCCCCAAGCTTGATCCATCGGTGCCTGCGCCTTCCGGACAGCAAGACAGGGCACAAGATCGTCCACATCGGCGCGCCGGCGCTGAAGGTGATAGACGGGATCTGCCCGGAGGGCAGCAACAGCGACTACGTCCTGCCCGGCGAGTGGGGGACGGGCCACTTCGTGAACCTGCAGCGGCCCTGGGAGCGCATCCGCGCCGCCGCCGGCCTGGACGACGTGCGCATCCATGACCTGCGCCACGCCTTCGCGAGCCTGGGAGCGGCCACCGGGGACAGCCTGCTGGTGATCGGAGCGCTGCTGGGGCATCGGAGCGCCAAGACCACCCACCGCTATGCGCACCTGGCCGAGCATCCGGTCAAGGATGCGGCGGACCGGATTTCGGCGGAGATGTCCCGGCTGCTCGGTGACGAGGCGGTGCCGATCGAACCCAGCCCGAGTGCGCCGTCCCTACAGGCCGATGCCGGCGAGACTGCGCGGGCTCAGTCGCTGTTGGGACGGGTCAGCCAGACCAAGTGGTTTCCGACCGAGGTGGCCGCGACCTATCTCGGCCTATCTGTGCCGACCCTCCACACCTACCGCTGGGCCGGGACAGGACCGGTCAGCCGCAAGATCGGCAAGCGAGTCGTCTATGCCCAAACCAACCTAGATGAATGGATGGCCGGCCGCACCTCGGCAGCGGCCTAGCACAAATCGCTCTTGCTCGAACACGACCGGACTGATGGGCTTCTCCCGTTGCGAATCTATGGGCGGGCGATGCGGGTTCGGTTCAATCAGGCGCAGGGTGAGGGATGGACCTGCCGGGGTCTCGTGACGAAGCCGAGCGAAGCGCCTTGGGGCTACACACCCAACACGGTCATCACAGAATGGCTTACTCTGAATTGCCGAAATCCTTGGGCCGCTCAGGGGCGCGGTCGATGGATCGAAGTGCGGTTTGCGGTTGGAGATGATGCAAGACGGGCCCGCTGTCATTTCTGGACCTTGGGACTTTGGACCGACTGACCCAACGTCCGCGTCTGATGACACCGAAACGGCGGCGCGATCGTCGATGCGCCACGCCACGCTGGGGATGCGATGGCACCGCGGCGGCAGGGCGAGACCTGGCTCCACGAGGATCAAGGTGTCGATCATCGAAGCGACGACCGTGTCCAAAGGCTTGCTGGCCTGGGCGCTAATGTCGATATCCACCTCGGCCGTCGCCCGCCCCGCCCACGGACTGAGCCGTGTCGGCGAAAGACCGGCGTTGCGCACCGTCACCCCGAGTGACTTAAGCAGCGCCTTGGCGAGGCCCTCCGCCATCTGCGTGCAGGCGTCATTGCCTCGACCGACGAACTGGATGCTCTGGAGGCGACGGCGACGGGGCACGATCCTAGCTCCTCATCGTTGGGCGGCATCGAGACCGGGCGGTCGCGGAGCGGCTGTCAGGCGGCCACCCCGCCGATCCGGGCGATGTTGCACCGGGTCCAAAGGCCCAGCAGCGCCCGGCTCAGGTCGTCCATCATCTCATCGGTGTGGGCCGGTGACGGGGTGAAGCGCAGGCGCTCGGTCCCGCGCGGCACGGTCGGATAGTTGATCGGCTGGACGTAGATGCCGTGATCCTCAAGCAGGATGTCG